>NZ_JBEXLA010000002.1:413318-473794 GCF_040609715.1 Streptomyces sp. NPDC004610
GCCCGCCGGACAGCAGCCAGAAGCAGGACGTCACCGCCACCCGGTCCCATCGCGCGCGGCCAGCAAGAACCGAGGCCCGACACCCGCATCAGCCGCACGCAGGCAGCCAAAACCCCGCCGCCACAAGCCCGCCGGACGGCAGCGGGAAGCGAGGCGTCACCGCCACCCGGTCCCAGCGCGCGGCCGACGACAGGCCCGGCCCGCCGCTCGGCCCCGTGGCCATCGCGTCAGCCGTGCGCGGGCAGGGGGTCGTCGTCGCCTCGGGCGGGGCCGGTCCGGGGTGTCCTGGCCGCGTCGGCGGCGAGGAGGTCCAGTGCCGTCAGGGCGAGGTGGAGTTCCGCGGAGGCGGCCGGGAGCAAGGGGTCCGTGCCGAGCAGGTTCTTGATCTGCCGTACCCGGTAGCCGACCGAGTTGCGGTGCAGATGGAGCTGTTCGGAGACGCTCTGCCGGCTGCCCCGTTCGGCGAGCCAGGCCCGCAGTGTCGCCATCAGTTCCGGGCGCTCCCGGACCGGCCCGAGATGGGTCTCGGCGTACGCCTCCAGCCGGGCGCGGGACAGGGGCAGCAGGATCTGTACGACGCCGCAGCGGTCGAAGGTGAGCAGCGGGACCCGCTGGGCGCGGGCCAGGCCGAGCAGCCGTTCCGCCTCGGTGAAGGACTGGGTGAGTCCGTCGGCCGACTCCGGCCGTGAGCCGCTCGCCGCGACGACCTGCCCGGCCGACTCGTCGCCGGTCATCAGCCGCAGCCTGTTCTGGAGCCGGGTGAGGGTGGCGTCGTCCGGGACCACCGTCCAGGCCGTGCGGCCCTCCTGCTGGGCCGGATGCTCCAGCCAGGCGAGGGCGGTGGACCAGGCGCGCAGCCGGGTGCCGCTGTAGTGCAGGACGGCACCGGCGGGCGGGTGGCGCAGATCGATGCCGAGGCTCTCGGCGGCCGAGCGCACCGAGGCACCGGCGGTGCCGGAGCGCAAGGCGGCGACGACATCGGCCGGGGTGTGCCGGGCGGTGGCCTCGGCGGGGTCGTCCCCGGCGCGTACGGCGTCGATGAGCAGAGCGGTGACGGCGGCGCGGGCCAGTGCCTGGACGCGGGGGTCGGCGTGGCCGACGGTCAGCAGGACCCCGGCCACCGTGCTCCCGGCCCGGACGGGCAGGGCGGTGGCGCGGAGGCCGTCGAGGGCCTCGACGACCGGGGGCGCGGCGGCGGGGGCGGGGTCGGCCAGCACCCCGTTCGCGATCTCGGCCGGTACTCCCGGGCCGCCGTCGGTGGTCGCCAGCGGGACGCCCTCGGCGGACAGCAGCCGCAGATGGCGTCCGGTGGCCCGCAGCAGCGCGCGGAGCACGTCCGAGCGGGTGGCACCGGCGAGCACGGCCTCGGTCAGTTCCCGCTCCAGCAGGGCGGGCTGCGGATGGTTCGGCGCCGGTTCGTCGCGGGCCGGGCCGGGCCGGGCCCCGGCGGGGGCGGCCAGGCCGTCCGGCCCGAGAGGGACAGTCACGCCGTCGAGCGCGGCAGGGGCAGCCATACCCTCGGACCCGGCCCGGACAGTCACACCATCCGGCCCAGCAGGGGCAGCCATGCCCTCGGACCCCGCCCGGACAGTCACACCATCCGGCCCGGCAGGGACAGTCACACCATCCAGCCCGGCCCGGACAGTCACACCATCCGACCCAGCAGGGGCAGCCACACCCTCGGACCCCGCCCGGGGGGCCACGTCGTCCGGCCTGGCAGCGGTAGCCATGCGTCGGCCTCAGTGGTCCAGCAACCGGATGGCCACACCCTTTTCCTGGGTGTACTCGCGCAGGGCCGCGTAGCCCCCGCCGCGGCTGAAGCCGCTGTCCTTCTGCATATTGAAGGGGAAGCCGATGACCCCGGCGTCATGGAACTGGTTGACCGCGACCTGCCCGGAGCGGACATCCTTGGCGAGCCGCAGGGCCCGGGAGATGTCATTGGTCCAGATGCAGGCCAGCAGACCGAAGTCGGTGGCGTTCATCAGCTCGGTCGCCTCGGCGGTGCCCTGGAAGGACTGCACGGCGAGCACCGGGCCGAACACCTCCTCGCGGGCGATGCGCATCCCGGCGTCGACCCGGTCGTACACGGTCGGGCGGACGAACCAGCCCCCGTCGCCGGGGGTGCCGCCGGTGACCAGCCGTGCCCCGTCGCGCGGGGCGTCGGCCAGGAAGCCGCTGACCCGGTCGTACTGGGCCTCGCTGACCAGCGGACCCATGTCCGCGTCGGCCTCCCAGGGCCCGGTCTTGACGGCGGCCATGGCGGCGGCGATCCGCTCCACCACCTCGTCGTGCGCCGAGGACTCGACCAGCAGCCGGGACCCGGCGTAGCAGTTCTGTCCGGCGTTCTCGGTGATGGAGGCGACGATGGCGGGGATCGCCGTGTCGAGGTCGGCGTCGGCGAAGAGGACGTTGGGCGACTTGCCGCCGAGTTCCAGCTTGACCGGGACGAGGTTGCGGGCGGCGGACGCCATGATGGCCCGCCCGGTGGTGGTGGAGCCGACGAAGCTGATGTGGTCGACGCCGGGGTGCGAGGTGAGGGCGACGCCCGCCTCGGGGCCGAGGCCCGCGACGACATTGATGACACCCGGCGGGAAGCCCGCGCGGCGGGCGAGTTCGGCCAGCGCGAACGGCGCCAGCGGGGCGATCTCGGAGGGCTTGAGGACGACGGTGTTGCCCGCGGCGAGGGCCGGGGCGACATTCGCGGCGGTCAGGACGGCCGGGACGTTCCACGGGATGATCACCGCGCACACCCCGTACGGCTCATGGACCGTGTAGCCCAGGTAGTCGGGGCTGCGGGTGGGCAGGGTGACACCGGTGAGCTTGTCGGCGGCGCCGGCGAAGTAGTCGATGATGCCGTGCGCGATATAGATGTTCGTCCGGCCGCCGGACAGCGGCTTGCCGACGTCCTGGGCCTCGACGGCCGCGAGCGCCTCGACCTCGGCGATGATCAGGTCGGCCCAGCGGCGGATCAGCGCCCCGCGTTCACTGGGGTTGGTGGCGGCCCAGGCGGGCGCGGCGCGGCGGGCCGCGGCGACCGCGTCGTCGACGTCGGCGGCACCCGCGCGGGCCACGGTGTGGAACACCGACCGGGTCGCCGGATCGAGAACGTCCAGCGTGCCGCCGTCTCGGGCCGCGACCCATTCACCGTCGATGAAGTGCAGAGCAGAGGGGATGTCAACAGCGACCATGGGGGGAACCTTGACCGACCTTGTTGCACATGTCAAGATGCGGTCTCACTTTGTGAGGTGCAACTAGGAGGCCCTGTGCGTGCCACCGCCGCTCTGCTGACCCAGCCCAAAGAGCCGTTCCTGCTGACCGAGGTGGACCTGGAGGAGCCCCGTCCCGACGAGGTTCTCGTACGGGTCGCGGCCGTCGGGATCTGCGGCACCGATCTGGAGTTCGCCACCTTCTTCCCCACCCCCGCCCTGCTCGGCCACGAGGGCTCGGGTGTGGTGGAGAAGGTCGGCGCCCAGGTCACGTCCGTCCGTCCCGGCGACCATGTCGCCATGTCCTTCGCCTCGTGCGGCACCTGTGCGCTGTGCCGTACCGGCTCCCCCGCCTACTGCCGCTCTTTTGACGCGGTCAACTTCTCCGGCCACCGGCCCGACGGCACCTCCGCGGTGTCGTACGAGGGGCGGGAGGTCAATGCCCACTTCCTCGGCCAGTCGTCGTTCGCCAGTCATGTCGTCGCCCCCGAGCGGGCGGTCGTCCGGATCGATCCCTCGCTGGATCTGCTGCGGGCCGGGCCGTTCGGCTGCGGGTTCCAGACCGGGGCGGGCGGGGTGCTCAATGTGCTCCAGCCGCGTCCCGGGTCCTCGCTCGCGGTCTTCGGCGCCGGGGCCGTCGGGGTGGCCGCCATCATCGCCGCCGTGCTGAGCGGCTGCAAGAGCGTGGTCGCGGTCGATGTGAACCCGGCCAAGCTGGAGGCGGCGCGCGGCTACGGCGCCACCCACACCGTGGACTCCTCCACCGGCGACAGCGCGGACAAGCTGGCCGCCCTGGTCCCCGAGGGGTTCGACTTCGTCATCGACACGACCGGCCGCGAGGATGTGCTGCGCACCGCCGTGGAGGCGCTCGGGCCGCTCGGCCGGGCCGGGGTCATCGGGGTCGGGGCGAGCGAGTCCATGAGCTTCGAGTGGCGCTCCATCCTCAACGGGCGTTCCGTCACCGGCATCATCGCCGGGGCGAGCGTGCCCCAGCTGTTCCTGCCGCGGCTGCTGGAGCTCAATGCCGAGGGCCGGTTCCCGGTCGAGAAGATGATCACCTACTTCCCGTTCGAGCAGATCAACGAGGCCGTGGCCGCGGTGCGCTCCGGCGCGGTCGGCAAGGCCGTCCTCACCTTCTGACCCACTCCTTCTGACAGCCCGGTGCGGAGATCGGCCCCGGCCGACTCATTGCCGTCGGCGCGGACACCGCTTAAGGTGACCTGACCTGCGCCGATGAGGCTTCAGACATCCGGTGGCGCGGCCGGACAACACCGCGCACAGGTACCAGCACGTGGAGCGTGCCCACCATGTCCGCCGACATCGACCTCCCGCTCTCCCCCAGCCTCGATCCCGGCTCCGCCGAGGGTCGTCACCCCGACTTCGACCACCACTCCGACGACGCCAACGCCGACCCGGTCGCCTACTACGCCCGGTTCCGGGCCACCTGCCCGGTCGGCCGCTCCGAGGCCCACGGCGGCTTCCACTACACCACCCGGTACGCCGATGTGGCCCGGATCGCCCGTGACGACGAGACCTTCTCCTCGGCCCGCAGCGACTCCGGCGGACCCGGCGTCGGCATCGTCATCCCCAAGGGCCCCGGGCTCGAACAGTTCCCGATCGAGCTGGACCCGCCCCGGTCCACCGAGTACCGGACGCTGATCAACCCCCTGCTGACCCCGGAGGCGGTCGAGCGGCTGGTGCCGATGATCGAGCGCCACGCCGCCCGGATCGTGGACGACTTCATCGAGCTGGGCTCCTGCGACTTCGTCCGCGATCTCACCAACCCGCTGCCCGCCGCGGTCACCCTGGACTGGCTCGGCTTCCCCGAGGAGGACTGGGCGAAGCTGGCCGGGCCGATCCATGACATCTTCGCGGCCCCGGCCGGCAGTGAGCGCGCCGCGCGCGGCGCCGCCGGTCTCGCCTATATGGACCAGCGGATCCGGGAGCTGATCGCCGACCGGCGCACGGCTCCTCGCGAGGACGCCATCAGCGAGCTGGTCGCGGGCCGCCGCTCGGACGGCACGCCGTTCGGCGACGACGAGCTGGTGTCGGTGATCGGGCTGCTCATCGCGGGCGGCGTCGACACCACCACCTCGCTCACCGGCTCCACCCTGGTCCATCTCGCCCGCCATCCCGACCAGCGGCGGCGCCTGGCCGAGACCCCGGACCTGCTGGAGAGCGCCACCGAGGAGTTCCTGCGCGCGTTCGCCCCGTCCCAGTCGATGGCGCGGACCGTCACCCAGGACACCGAGGTGGGCGGCTGCCCGATGCGGGCGGGCGACCGGGTGCTGATCCCCTGGGTCGCCGCCAACCACGACCCGGCCGTGTTCCCCGACCCCGAGCAGGTGCGGCTGGACCGGGACACCACCCGGCACCTCAGCTTCGGCATCGGCTCGCACCGCTGCGCGGGGGCGCATCTGGCGCGGGCCATGTTCCGGGCGATGATGACCCAGATCCTCACCCGGCTGCCCGACTACCGGGTGGTCGAGGAGGGCCTCGTCCCCTACGACACCCTCGGCAACCAGTCCGGCTGGGACGCGATCCCGGCGCTGTTCCCGCCCGCGCCCCGCGCCACCGGCACGGCCGACCGGGGCCCGCGCACCCTCACCGCGCCCACCCCGCTGCGGGTGACCGCCGTGCATCGCGCGGCCGAGGACGTGCTCGCCATCGGCCTCGCCCTGCCGGGCGGCGGCGACCTCCCGGCGTGGCGGGCCGGGGCCCATGTGGAGGTGCGGCTGCCGTCGGGGCGGCTGCGGCAGTACTCGCTGTGCGGGGACCCCGCCGACCCCACCACCTGGCGCATCGGCGTGCTGCGCGAGCCCGGGGGCCGGGGCGGCTCGGTGGAGCTGCACGAACTCGCCCGCCCCGGAGCCACCTTCGCGGTGCGCGGCCCGCGCAACCACTTCCCCCTGGTGGACGCCCCGTCGTATCTGTTCCTCGCGGGCGGTATCGGTGTCACCCCGATCCTCGCGGCGGTCCGCGAGGCCGCCGAGCGCGGCACGCCGTTCACCGTGGTGTACGGCGGACGCTCCCGGTCGACGATGGCGTTCGCCGATGAACTCGCCGCCGTCGCCGGGGACGCCCTCACCCTGCTCCCGCAGGACGAGGCCGGACTGCCGGACCTGCCCCGGCTGCTGGGCGGGCTGGCGGCGGACACCGCGGTCTACGCCTGCGGTCCGGCGCCGATGCTGGCCGCCGTCGAGCGCGAGTGCGCCCGGCTCGAACTGGCGGACCGGCTGCATCTGGAGCGCTTCGCCGCCGGGGACGAACTGGAGACGGCGTTCGCGGCCGAGGCGAACCGGCCCTTCGAGGTCAGCCTCGCCCGCAGCGGCGTCACCCTCGCCGTCCCGGCCGACCGCCGTCTGATCGAGGTGCTGCGCGACTCGGTGAGCGGACTGTCCTACGACTGCGAGAAAGGGTATTGCGGCGCCTGTGAGACCCGGGTGCTCGCCGGGACCCCCGAGCACCGGGACTCGGTGCTCACCGAGGAGGAGCGGCAGGCCGGGCGCACCATGATGATCTGCGTCGGCCGCTGCCAGGGCGACCGCCTCGTGCTCGATCTCTGACCCTCGCCCGGCCCCGTCCGGGGCGAGCCCGCGCACGGGTCCGGCACCCCACCGGCCCCGTGCGTCGGCATGCCCTCCCCCACCCCGATCTCATCGCGAGACGCCATAACGCCATACAAGACGCCGTTACGGGCGTGCCCCCACCGCGAAACACCCGCGCAACGAGTCGTTCCTAGCGTCGGCCCATCCCTTCCACGAAAGGCGGGCCATGCCAGCGACCGACTCTCCCCCGCTCGATGTCGCCGCGACCGGCTTCACCGTCCTCCAGCCCGGCCACGGCGACCTCCCCTCCGGCACCTATGTCCCGGCCACCCCCGGCAACGTCCTGTGGGGCCGACTGCCGTGCGCGGCGGACACCCCCCGCGCGGTGGTGCGCTCCGGTTCCGTCGTCACCGTCGACACCGTCAGCCACGAGGGCGTCCTGGAGGACCAGGGCCGCGACCCCCGGGACTTCTTCGCCCGGTACGGCATCGGCGGCGCCCATGTCCTGGACGACGCCCAGCAGATCGCCGACTCCGCGCTCCCGCACGACGACGACATCGACGGACCACACCTGGTCACCGGCCCGATCGCGGTCTCCGGCGCCCGCCCCGGCGATCTGCTCGCCGTGACCGTCCTCGCCCTCACCCCCCGGGTCCCCTACGGCATGGTCTCCGCCCGGCACGGCTTCGGCGCGCTCCCGGGCGAACTGCCCTCGCTGCCCGGCCCGGTGATCACCTTCGCCACCGCGCACCGGGACGGCGACGGGGCCTTCGGCCGGATGGCGGTGGACCCCGCCGACCCCGCCCGGGGCGCACTGCGCTTCCCGCTGCGCCCGTTCCTCGGGGTCATGGGCGTCGCGGTGCCCGGCGGCGACCGCCCGCACTCGGTGCCCCCGGGACGGCACGGCGGCAATATCGATGTCTCCCTGCTCGGCGTCGGCGCCACCCTCTATCTGCCGGTGCAGGTCGACGACGCCCTCGTCTACTTCGGTGATCCGCACTTCGCGCAGGGCGACGGCGAGGTGGCGCTCACCGCGTTCGAGGCGTCCCTGCGGGCCACCGTCCGGCTGGAGATCGTCTCCGGCGGCGCGGCGCTCCGCCCCGGCCACGGCCGGATCACCCCCTTCGCCGAGACCGACGAATACCTCGTACCCATCGGCCTGGACGAGGATCTGGACCGGGCGATGCGCGACTGTGTGCGCTGCGCGCTGGATCTGCTGGTGACGGACTACGGCATCGACCGGCATCTGGCGATGGCCTACCTCAGCGCCGCGGGCGACTTCGCGGTCTCCCAGGTCGTGGACGGTGTCAAGGGCATCCACGGGAAGATCCGCAAGCGTGACTTCCGCGAGGTGACCGGCCCGGCGCTCACCGCGCGGACGGGGCCCCCGCTGCGGGCCGCAGGCTGACCACCACCCCGCACAGCACCAGGGCGGCGCCCGCGAGCTGGTACCGGGTGGCGGTGCCCGCGCCGGTCAGGAACAGCGCGAGCAGTGAGGCGAAGGGGACCAGCCCGTTGAAGAGCCCGGCGCGGCTCGGCCCGAGCCGTTCGACGGCCGCGTACCAGAGGAGGAAGACGACGGTGGTCACGCCGAGGGCGAGGAAGGCCAGCGCCGTGAACTCCCCGGCGGTGGGCAGCCGCAGGACCGGATTCCCGGTGACGGCCCGGGTGAGCAGGGCGGCGGTGAGGAGCATCGCGGAGGCGAGGGCGCAGGCGTAGGTGGTGACGGTCAGGGCGCCCAGGTCCCGGATGGGCGGTGCGCCGAGCAGGGTGACCGAGACGACCCCCACCAGGGCGAGGCAGGCCCACAGCAGTCCGCCGGGGCTGGGCTCCACCCCCTGGGCTCCGGCGAGTTGGGCCACCGCCGAACCGGCGGCCACGCACAGCGCCCCGCCGGTCAGGGCGCGGGACGGGCGGGTGCCGGTCACCGCGGCCCGGATCAGCACGATGACCAGGGGGGCGGCGCCGATGGCGATGCCGATGTTGCCGGGCGCGGTGGCCGAGGTGGCCCGGATCAGGACGACGCCGTACCCGGCCATGCCCAGGGCCGCCAGGAGGGTGATCCACAGCAGGTCGGTGCGGGTCGGCCGGGTGAAGGTGTGGCGCCGCAGCCGGGCCCAGACCAGCAGGAAGAGGGTGGCCAGGGTGAACCGCACGGCCTGTCCGCCGAGCAGCGGGTAGCCGTGCAGCCGGTCGGAGGCGGCCACGGACCCGCCGACCAGGCACACCGCACCCACCGCCGCCCAGACTCCGGAGCGCGGGGCGGACAGGGGGGTCGGTTTCATGGCGCCAGGCTGACAGCGGCCGGACATCAGCAGAAGTACGGTATTACTGGCCAAGTCGTAAGCAGAACTGATGAACCCGTCCGGGAGGGCCGATGATCGAGGCGCAGCGGCTCGCCGTGTTCCGCGAGGTGGCCCGGCACGGCAGCTTCGCGGGGGCGGCACAGGCGCTGCGGCTGACTCCCTCGGCGGTGTCGCAGCAGATGGCAGCGCTCGAACGGGCCGCCCGCACCCCGCTGTTCGCGCGCAGCACCCGGGGCGTGACCCTCACGGCCGCCGGGACGGCCCTGCTGCGGACGGCGGACGCCGTGCACGGCGAACTGCGCCGGGCCGAACGCACCCTGGCCCGGCTGCGCGAGCAGGGGCCGCCCTCGCTCACCGTCGCCACCTTCGCCAGCGCGGGCTCGCTGCTGCTGGCGCCCGCGCTGGCCGCCCTGAAGCGGGAGGCGGGGGTCGCCACGACGGTGATCGAGGCCGAGCCCGCCGAGGCGCTGGCCGCGCTCCACGACGGCCGGGCCGACATGGCGCTGGTGTACCACTTCAACAGCAGCCTCCCACCCGCGAGTTGGGACGAGACGGCGGGCGGGTGCGCGTACCGGCCGCTGGTCCGGGACGAGCTGCGGCTCGTGGTGCCGGCCGGTCATCCGCTCGCCCGGGGGCGGGCGGTGGCCCGGCTGGAGGCGGTGGCGGACGAGCCGTGGATCCAGGGCTGGGACCTGCCGGGCGAGGCCCTGGACGCCCTCGCCGCCACCCACGGGCTGCGCCCCCGGGTGGTGTGCCGCTCCAGTGACTTCCGGTTCATGCAGGCGCTGGTGGCGGCGGGGGTCGGGGTGGCGTTCGTGCCGTCCCTCGCCATCGAGCGGGGCCCGGACACCCGCGCGGTGCGGATGGAGCCGACGGCGCGCCGCTTCATCGGCGTGTACGCCGCTGCGGGCACGGCGGCGTCGGCGCTGCTCGGGGCGTTGGAGGAGCGGGCGGCGGCACTGGGCACGGAGGCCGGTCGCCGGCCTTGAGCGGGGCACCGGCCCGGTCAGGTGTGCCGCCGGTTCAGCCCGTCTCCTCCTGCGTGACCTGGATGACGGTCTTGCCGGAGGTGCGCCGCTCCGGGGCGAACGCGGCCGGGGTCTCGGCGAGGGGGCGGACCGCGCCGATCCTCGGGTGGAGCCGTCCGTCGCGCACCCGGGCGGCGAGGTCGGCGAGCCGGGCACGGTCGGGTTCCACGACGAAGAACACGGCCCGGCCGTCGTCGGGGCGGACGGTGACCGGGCGGGCGATGGTGACCAGGGTGCCGCCGGGGCGGACCAGCGCGGCGGAGCGGTCCAGGACCTCGCCCCCGATGACATCGAAGACGACATCCACCTGTCCGATGCCCGCCAGGACATCCTTCAGCCGTCCGGCCTGGAGGTCCACGAACGCGGTCGCGCCCAGGGTCCGGGCGGTCTCGCGGTCGGCGGCGCGGCCGGTGCCGACGACCACGGCACCGGCGTCGCGGGCGAGCTGGACGGCGAGGGAGCCGACACCGCCCGCGGCCCCGTGGACCAGCACGGTCTGGCCGGTGGTGAGCCGGGCGTGGTCGAACAGCCCCTGCCAGGCGGTGAGTCCGGAGATGGGCAGCGCGGCGGCCGTGACATGGTCGATGTCGGCCGGGAGCGGGGCGAGATTGCGGGCCTCGACGGCGGTGTACTCGGCGAGGGTGCCGTTGCGGGTCCAGTCGGCGAGGCCGAAGACCCGCTGTCCCACGGTCAGGCCGGTGGTGCCGTAGCCCAGTTCGGCGACCACGCCGGACAGTTCGTGGCCGGGGACGCTCGGGGTGCGGTCACGGCCCGCCCGGTCGGTCCAGGTGCCGGGCCAGGACAGCTCGCCGGGGGTGAATCCGGCGGCGTGGACGCGTACGACGACATCGTTCTCGGCGGCGTGCGGATGGGGCAGCTCGGTGAGGGTGAGGCCGCCGGTTCCGGCGTCACGGTCCTGAACGGTGATGGCTCGCATGGGGGCCTCCTCGGGAGGGGTGGATCGGTCGTCCGTGCCGGTTGATGGTGTCCGTCCCGGCGTGATCTCCACCGTAATGAGGAAGCGGCCCAGCCTCATGGGCCAATCGGAGGCCACCCGACCGGGCCATTGACCGCCGTCGTCGCTCACCCCCCCCCGCCCCGAGGGGAACAAGGGCGAGGGCGAGGCACGCTGGTCGTCGACGGCCGGACACCCCGGTGACCCGACGGACACGGCCGAAGTCCGCCCTATCCGGCGCGGCAGCGCCCAGGCACAATGAGCGCTGGCTCGTGCCCGGCCTGACCGACCTTCTCCCCGGGGGGACTTGGGTGATGAGAGCACGCCGTAGCGTCGTGGGGCGCTGTCTGCTGAGTCTGTTCGTGACGGCCGGCCTCGCCGTGTCCGCCGCTCCGGCGACCGCCGCGCCCCCGGCCGTGGCGCAGGCCCGGGTCGCCGCCGCCGTCGAGTCGCTGGGCATCACCGGTACCGCCTGGGTGCCGGACCCGGTCACCGGCCGTACCCGGGTGCTCGCCGATGCCACGGTCACCGACGCGGATGTGGCCAGACTGGGCCGCCTCGACGGCTCCGTGGCGGTGGAGCGCGTCGAGGGGCGGCTGCGCCCGCTGCTCTCCGGCGGCGACGGCATTTACACCGGCACCTCCCGCTGCACCGCGGGCGTCAATGTGCAGGGCGGTTCGTCGTTCTACTTCGTCACCGCCGGGCACTGCACCTCCGGCGCCGCCGACTGGTACACCTCGTCGGGCCTGAGCACGCTCATCGGTGTCACCACCGCCACCAGCTTCCCCGGCAACGACTTCGGGGTCGTCCGGTACACCAACTCTGCCGTGCCGCACCCCGGCACGATCGGGACCGTCGATGTCACCGGCACCGCGACCGCCACCCTCGGGCTGGCCGTCTGCCAGCGGGGCGCGGTCTCCGGGGTCCGCTGCGGAACGATCACCGCCCTCAACGCCACCGTCAACTACGGCGGCGGAAACGTGGTGTACGGCCTGATCACGACGAACATCTGCTCGCAGCCCGGTGACAGCGGTGCCCCGCTCTACGCGGGCGACCGGATCATCGGCATCCTGTCCGGCGGTTCCGGCTGCACCAGCTTCTACCAGCCGATCCAGGAGGCCCTGGCCATGTACGGAATGTCCGTGTACTGACCCGGCCGGGCGGCTGGCATGCTGCACCCATGGTGACGCCTCCCTCACAGTCCGTCGGCCTCCCCGCCCCCGCCTCCCCGCCCGGCCTGCGTCTGCGGGCCCGCCATGTCGGCCGGGACGTGCCCGGTGCCGGGCGGGTGCTGCACGACATCAGCCTCGACATCCCGCCCGGCCGGCTCACCGTCGTCGCCGGGAGCAGCGGCGCCGGGAAGACGGTCCTGCTCCAGACGCTGGCCGGGCTGAGCGCCCCCAGCACCGGCGAGGTGCTGCACGACGGGGCCGCACCGGGGCCGCCGGGACCGGCGTTCGGCCATGTCCCGCAGGACGACATCATCCACCGCGCGCTCCCGCTGGGCCGCACCCTCACCTACGCGGCGGGCCTGCGGCTGCCGCCCGGCACCCCGGCGGCGGACATCGCGGCGGCCGTGGACCGCGTCCTCGCCGTCCTCTCTCTCACCGACCGCGCGGCGACACCCGTGCGCGCGCTGAGCGGCGGGGAGCGCAAACGGGCCAGTATCGCGGTCGAGTTGCTCACCCGTCCTCGGGTGCTGTTCCTCGACGAACCGACCTCCGGCCTCGACCCGGTCACCGGCGCCGCTCTGCTGCGCACCCTGCGCGCCCTCGCCGCGACCGGCACCACGGTGGTCATGACCACCCATGTCCTCGCCGACCTCCTCGGCGCCGACCGGATCGTCTTCCTCACCTCCGGCGGCGAACTCGCCTACGCGGGGGACCCGGCCGGCCTGTGCCCGGCGTTCGGGGTGGCCACCCTGGAGGAGGTGTACGGGGCGGCGGCGCAGGGCGTACGGGCCGCGCCCGCGACGCCACCGGCTCCGGAGCCGGAACCGGTCGGGGAACCGGCGAGGGACGCCGCGGTCCCCGGCGCCCTGCGCCAATGGGCGCTGCTGACCCGGCGCGGTACCGCGCTGCTGCTGCACGACCGGCTCTCGGTCGCTGTGCTCGCCGGGTCACCGGTGATGATCGTGGCGATGTTCGCGGTGCTGTTCCGGGCGGGGGCGTTCGACGCCGGGTCGCCCGATCCGGGGTCGACGGCCATGATCATGTTCTGGATCGCGTTCGGGGCGTTCTTCTTCGGGCTGACCTACGGGCTGCTCCAGATCTGTCCCGAGCTGCCGGTGCTGCGCCGGGAGTGGCTGGCGGGGCTGCGGATCGGGCCGTATGTGGCGTCGAAGCTGACGACGATGCTGCCGGTGCTGGCGGTGGCGGACGCGCTGCTGCTGGTGGTGCTGCGGGCGCTGGACCGGCTGCCCGCGGCGGGCTGGGGGACGTACGGTTCGCTGTTCATGACGAGTGTGCTGGCCTCGGCCGCCGCGCTGGCGCTGGGGCTGCTGGCCTCGGCGGCGGTGTCGGAACCGGCGCAGGCCACGCTGATGCTGCCGCTGCTGTGCTTTCCGCAGGTGCTGTTCTCGGGGGCGTTCGTGCCGGTGCCCCGGATGACCGCGGCCGGGGAGGCCATCAGCTGGGCGATGACCAACCGCTGGGCGTTCGAGGCACTGGGCGGCGCGGTGGGGCTGGAGACCCTGTGGCGGAGCGGCGGCTCCCCGCTCGGACCGCCGCTGCTCGCCTCGTACGGTGACTCCTTCGGGCATCCGGCGGCGCGGGGATGGCTGATTCTGGCGGGCTTCACCCTCGTCTTCCTGGCGGGTACGTGGGCGGTCCTGGTGCGCAAGTGCCGGGACGGGGCGCGGCGGTGACCGGGGCGGGCGCCGCTCAGCAGCCCTGTCTGGGGGCCAGCCCCGCCGTGCCCGGCGCCCGGTCCCGGTAGGTGTCCTGGACGAAGCCGAGGAAGGTGTCGACGTCCCTCGGCTGGGACGACACACCGAGCGAGACGCGGACGGCGCCCGCCGACGGCAGGTGCAGCGCTTCGAGATAGTCCTCCAGCGAGCCGAGGCGGCGCCGGGCCGCCGCGCGGAGCCGGTCGGCCGGCAGGGCGAAGGCGGCCTCGCCCGCGCCCGGGTTGCAGAAGCAGCCGGTGCGCAGGGAGATCCCGCGCGCGGCGCTGTCCCGGGTGACGAGCCGCTCGTCCACCACCGCGCCGTGCGCGTCGAGTACGTTCAGCGCGACCGTGCCGCCGCGGGCGGTGTCGGCGCGGCCGGGTCCGTACACCCGGACGAGCGGGGTGCCGTCGCTGTGCCGCAGCTGGCCGAGGCCGGTCAGCAACCGGTCGGTGAGGGCGGTGACATGGGCGTGGATCCGGTCCATGCCGATGGCGTCGATCCAGGCGAGCCCGGAGGTGATGTCGGGCAGGGCCAGGAAGTTGAGGGTGCCGTCCTCGAAGGCGCTCTCGCCGGCGGCGAGGACATGCCACTGGGCCTGGGCGCTGACCGCGTAGATGGTGCCGCCGGAGAACCAGGGGCGGCGCAGCACGGCCAGCGCGGAGCGGCGGGCGATGAGCGAGCCGACGCCGGTGGGGTGGCCGAAGACCTTGTACCAGCTCACCGCGGTGAAGTCGGGGTGGTGGCGGCTGAGGTCCAGGGTGTTGGTGGGGGCATGGGCGGCGGCGTCGAGCAGGACGTGATGGCCGTGGGCCTGGGCGGTGGCGATCCAGTCGAGCGGGTGCCGCACCCCGGTGAAGTTGCTCTGCGCGGGGTAGGCGAACAGGCCGGGGCGGCGGGTTCCGGCCAGGGCGGCGCGCAGCCGGTCCTCGTCCAGGGTCAGACCGGGTCCGCTCACGGGGACGTACACCGTCCGCGCTCCCCGGGCGCGGGCGTACTCCCTGAGGCCGTTGACGGAGTTGTGGTTGTCGAGCGACAGCACCAGCCGGGTGGAGCGGGTGAAGGGGTATGCCTCGCCGACCAGGCGCAGGGCGCCGGTGGCGTTGGGGGTGAAGATCACGGCGTACTCGGCGGGGTCGGCGTTGAAGTGCCGCAGCACCGCCGCGCGGGCCTCCTCGACGAGGCGTCCGGAGGCGAGGGAGGCGGGGCTCTCGGAGTGCGGGTTGCCGAACAGCCCGCCGGTGATCCGCCGGGCGCTGCCCTGGACCAGCGAGCGCGGGGGCAGCCCGGCGCCGGTGTGGTCGAGGTAGGTGTGGCCGCCCTCGTCCAGGTACCCGAACTCACGCTCGCGGAGGGCGGCGAGGGTTTCGGCGCGGGCTTGGGCGGGGGCTCGGGCGAGGGTGTCGGCGCGGGCTTCGGCGCGGGCTCGGGCGAGGGCTTCGGCGCGGGTTTCGACGCAGGCTTCGGCGCGGGCTTGGGCGCGATCCTCGCAGGGTCCGTGTGTCGCTTCCGCGGCGAGCGGCGGGCCTGCGGGCAAGGGCCCCGCGGGTGCCTGGCCTGCGGGCAGTGGCCCGCTGGCTGGCGGGACTGCGGGCAGCGGCCCTGCAGCGGGCGGGCCTGCGGATGGCGGGACTGCGGGCAACGACCCGGCGGTCGGCGGTCGGGCGGTCGGCGGACCGGCGCTCGGCGGCCCTACGGGCGGCGGACCTGCCGACAACGGCCCCCCGGGCGGCGACGCCCCCGATGTCGCACCTGCCGACAACGGCCCCGCGGACAACGGACCTCCCGATAACGGCTCTGCGTCGTCAGTCGCCTTCATCACCCTTCCATCCCCCTTGCCCCCGTATGACTGGAACTCCCTTCCACGGTAAACGCGCGGAAGCGCCGGGCGCTTCCGGAGCGGTGGACATCGGACACCTCCGGGAGAGGGACCGGATGGCGGACGGGAGCGGCGGCAGAGGGGTCGGGTCCCCATCCGGCACGCGGGTCGCGGCAAGGACATACACGGACAATGCTTACCATCCCGGGCGTGGCACATACCTTCGAAGAGCTGGTGGGCATGCAGCGCGCCGCCGATCACGCCAATGAACAGGTGCGGCAGTTGCGGGACCAGTACGGTCCGCCGACCGCGCATCCCTGGTCCGAGCAGCAGACGGAGACCTACGAGACCGCGCTGCGCGCCTGGCGCGACCTGGCCCGCGATGTCCAGGCCGCGGTCACCGAGTACGCCCAGGAGCAGGGCATCGCCCGCTTCCAGGCGGAGGTGGACGTGAAGTCGGCGGTCCGCCACCCGGAGCCGGAGCACCCGGGGGACACGGAGGAGACCGGCGATCAGGAGGGCCCGGCGAGCGGCGGGCCCTGACCCCGCACCCGGCGGAGCACGACCGCCCCCCACCCCCCACCCCGTCCCGACGACCTCCGTGAGCCCACCGCCCGCCGATGGTCCCCGCCCCCGCACCGGCCTACGCTGCCCGCGTGGATCACTTCTCCCTCGCGTGGACCGCGTTGCGAACGGCGGTGGCCGCGCTGGACGACGGGGACTTCGAGAGACCGTCCAGGTGCGCCGGATGGCTGGTCCGGGACCTGGTGTGCCATCTGGTCATCGACGCCCAGGACGTGCTGATCACCCTCGTCACCCCGGCCGACGGCCCGCCCACGGCCGATGCCACGACCTACTGGCGGCTGCTCGACGCGCCCCCGACCGGCGACGACCCCCTCGCCGCGCTGATCCCCCGGCTCGCGGCGGCGTACGGGGAGCCGCGCCTGCTCACCTTCCATCTGGACGACGTCGGTTCGGCCGCCGGCCGGGCCGCCCTGCTCGCCGATCCGGCCGCGCGGGTCGGCACCCAGGACATGGTCCTCACCACGGGCGACTATCTCTCGGCGTATGTCCTCGAATGGACCCTGCACCACCTCGATCTGATCGCGTGTCTGCCCTCGGCCTCCGGTCCACCGGCCGAGACCCTGGCGGCGTCCCGGGCGGCGCTGGAGCGGATCGCCGGTGTCCCCTTCCCCTCGTCGTTCTCCGACCGGGACGCCCTGCTGATCGGCACGGGACGCCGTACGGCGAGCGAAGCGCGGCGGGCGGAGCTGGGCGCGCTCGGCGCCCGGCTGCCGCTCATCCTGGGCTGACCCTGCCCCCTGTCCCCTGGCCCGGCCCCGCCGCGCCCGGCGTTCAGTGGGGGCGGCTCGGGGCGAGGACGACGAAGTCGGCGTCCGAGCCGTCGAGGCAGACGGCCATCCGGCCGATGCCCTCGGCCGTGTCGGGGCCCATCTGTATGCTGCCGCCGCTCTCGGCGACCTTGGCGACGGCGGCGTCGCAGTCGGTGACGTCGAAGACCGGGTGCCAGTACGCCTGGCCGTTGGCGAGGGCGAGGGCCTCCTTGTCGACCTGCATGAGGCCGCCGTGCATCCGCTCGTCGGGGAGCCCGGCCGGGGTGATCAGCGAGTAGGTGCCCCCGCCACCGGGCAGCTCCATGTCGCCGAACTGCCAGCCGAAGACCGCGCCGTAGAACTCCTTCGCCGCCGCCGCGTCCGTGGTGTACAGCTCGGTCCAGGAGAGCGAGCCCGGCTTGTCCACAAGTTCGACACCGGGGCTGGTGCCGGGCTGCCAGACGGCGAACTGGGCGCCCTGCGGGTCGGTGTACTGCGCCATGCGGCCCCATTCGTCCAGCGCCATGGGCGGTACCCGCACCGCGCCCCCGGCGCGCTCGACGGCCCGGGTGGTGGCATCGGCGTCGGGGACGGAGTAGTAGATCATCCAGGCCGGGCGGGCGCCCTCCTCGGTGAGTTTGCCGAGTCCGGCGACGGTCTTGCCGTCCTTCTGGAACATGCCGCCCTCCGCGCTGTCCCCCTCCCCCATGGGCTGGTACTCCCAGCCGAGCACCGCGCCGTAGAAGGCGGCGGCGGCCCGGACATCGGGAGCGCCCAGATCGAGGAAACAGGGTGAGCCCGGGGCGAAGTCGGTGGTGATCACTGCGATTCCCTTCGTAGCTCCTGTCTGCCCTCAGCCTGACACCCGCCACTGACAATCGCCCGTCGGACTTCGTACACCAGTTCCTATAATGGGGACAGGGGCGCCGTCCGGGAGACTCGGGGCGGGCCACCCGCCGATCGGACAGGAGCCCTCGGATGACAGCGGACGCCCTCGCCGGGATCCCCGGATGCCTGGCCTGCGATCTCACCGCCGGGCGCGTGCCGCTGCCGGGCGGGATCCTGCTGCGGGCCGGGTCCTGGGTGGTCGAGCACTGTGTCGGCGCGCTGGGCCTGGGCACGCTGGTGGTCAAGCCTGTCCGCCATGTCGTCCATGTCGCCGATCTGACCGGGCCGGAGGCCGCCGACATGGGCCCGCTGCTGCGGCGGGTGAGCGCCACGGTCACCGCCGTGACGGCCCCGGAGCAGGTGTATGTGTGCCTGTGGTCGCACGCGGGCGGGGTCCCCGGTCATCTGCACTTCGTCGTGCAGCCCGTGGACCGGGCGACCGTCGTCCGGTACGACGCCTTCGGACCCCGGCTCCAGGTCGCCCTGGGCGAGGAGGGCCGCGTACCGGAGGCAGGGGAGGTGGAGCGGGTGTGCGACCGGCTACGGGGCGCACTGGGTGGGTGATAGCGGCGGGAGGAAAGAGGGTGGGAGGGAGCGGGCGGACCGTGCCACCGCCGCCTCGGCTAGCCTCGCACGCATGATCGAGATCCTGCCGGAAGGGCCGCGATGAACCCCACCTATCCGCTCGGCGCCGGCCTCACCCTGTCCGGGCTCGCCGACGACCCGCATCCGCTGCTGGCCCGGCTACGGGCGGCGGAACCGGTGTCCTGGGTGGCCGCGCTGGGCGGCTGGCTGGTGACCCGGCGGGATCTGGCGGTGGCGGTGATGCGGGACGCGGACACCTTCACCGTGGACGATCCTCGGTTCTCCACCGCGCGGGTGGTGGGCCCGAGCATGCTGTCGCTGGACGGGGAACGGCATGCGCGGCACCGGGGGCCGTTCGTCGCGCCGTTCCGGCCCCGGGAGGTGCGCCAGGGCTTCGAGGGGTTCATCGAGGCGGAGACGGGGCGGCTGATCGGGCGGTTCGCGGACGCCGGGGAGGTGGACCTGCGGCGGGCGTTCGCGGGGCCGCTGGCGGTCGCGGTGATGACCGAGGCGCTCGGTCTGCGGGGCACCACCACCGCCACCGTACTGGCCTGGTACGACGCCATCGTGCGCACGGTCGCCGGTCTCACCGCCGGACAGGCCGCGGACCCCGAGGGAACGGCCGCCTACGCCCGGTTGCGGGCCGCCGTGGAGGAGACGGTCGCCGACCGGGACGCCACCTCGCTGCTGGTGTCCGCCGCCGGGAGGCTCTCGGTGCCGGAGGTGGCGTCCAATGCCGCGGTGCTGATGTTCGGCGGGATAGAGACCACCGAGGCGATGATCACCAACGCGCTGCTGCACCTGCTGCGCCACCCGGACCAGCTCGCCCTCGTCCGGGCCGATCCGGCGCTGCTGGACGGGGCCGTGGAGGAGTCGCTGCGGCTCGAACCGGGGGCCGCCGTGGTGGACCGGTACGCCACCCGGGACACCGTGCTCGGGGAGGCGTCGATCCGGCGCGGGGATCTGGTCAGTGTGTCGCTGACCGGGGCCAACCGTGATCCGGCGGTGTTCGCCGACCCCGACCGCTTCGATGTGCGGCGGGCCGACGCCCGGCTCCAACTGGCCTTCGCACAGGGCCCGCACTACTGCATCGGCGCCCATCTCGCCCGGCTGGAGACCCGGATCGCCCTGCGGCGGCTCCTGGAGCGCCTCCCGGGCCTGCGGCTCGACCCGGACCGGCCCGCCGCCCCGTACGGGCTGGTGTTCCGCAAGCCCCAGGACCTGTATGTGCGGTGGGAGGTCACACCGGCGGCCGTGGCGGGCCGTCCGCCGGGGGCGTCGTGATCCGTCTGATGGCCTCCAGGGTCACCGCGCGGTCGTGCGGCTCGCGGGCCAGCGCGCGGTGCAGGGTCAGGCCCTCGATCAACGCGTCCAGCTGACGGGCCGTGTCCGGGTCGAAGTGCTTCTCCAGATGCACCCGGCTGCTGCGCATCCAGTCATGGGTGAGCCTGCGGTAGGCGGGGCGCCGGGCCGCCAGCGTGTACAGCTCCTGAGTGAGGACCAGATCGCGCTGGGCGTCGGCCGCGGACAGCGCGTGCACCAGATCGGCGACCGCCTCGACGGCCTCCGCGCGGTTCGCGGGCCGGGCGAGGAAGCCGCCGAAGAACACCACGAACTCGTCGGTGAACCGCTGGAACGCCTCGAACAGCACCTCGTCGATGCCGGTGAAGTGGTACGTCATCGAGCCGAGGGGCACACCGGCCCGGGTGGCGATCTTCCGATGGGAGACGCCCGCCACCCCCACCTCCGCGATCAGATCGAGGGTGGCGGTGAGGATGCGCTCACGGCGCTGCGGGTCGGTGTGTCCGGTTGCCATGCCGGGAGTTTCTCAGAGGTGGGGCGCCTTCACAGGGTGCGGATCACCCGGGCCGGGTTGCCCACCGAGACCGTGTTCGGGGGGACGTCCTTGGTGACGACCGCCCCGGCGCCGATCACCGAGTTCTCCCCGATGGTCACCCCGGGCAGGACGATGACACCGCCGCCGAGCCACACGTTGTCACCGATGGTGATGGGCTTCGCTCCCTCCACCTTGTCCCTGCGAGGCCCCGGTTCCAGCGGATGGGTCGGGGTCAGCAACTGGACGTTCGGCCCGATCTGGCAATCCTCGCCGATGACGATCGCGGCCACGTCCAGCGCGGTCAGATTGAAGTTGACGAAGGTACGGGCGCCGAGGGTGATGTTGCCGCCGAAGTCGACGTGGAGCGGCGGCCGGACGTGGCCTCCCTCGCCGAGGCCGCCCAGCAGTTCGGCGAGCAGCGGCCGGGCGGCCTCCGGGTCCTCGATGTAGGCGGCGTGGTAGCGCGCCGCCAGCCGGACCCCCCGCTCGTAGCGGCGGACGATCTCGGGGTCGTCGGCGATGTAGGGGTCCCCGGCGGCCATGCGTTCGTAGTTGCTGCGCGGGTCGTTGGCGAAGTAGTCCGTCGGCATGCGCGCGATCGTACCGCCCGGAAGCGTACGGTCGTACGCTTCCGGGCACATCTCGGCCCGCGCGACCTTCCCTGGGGGCTGTGCCCCGTGCGACCCACCCCGGGGGCTGCGTCTCGTGCGACCCGCCCTGGGGGCTGTGCCCCGTGCGCCCTACCCCGGGGGCCGTGTCCCGAGCGACCCACCCCAGAGGGGCCGTTACCGTCGGCGCGTGCCCAGGGCGCCCGCCAGGGCGATGACGAGCAGTCCGGCCAGGGGCACCACCAGCAGGCCCAGGCGCAGCCCGGAGGCGTCGGCGACCAGGCCGACGACCGGCGGGGAGAGCAGGAAGCCGAGCCGCATCAGCCAGGAGACGATGGTCAGGCCGGTGCCGGGTCTGAGGCCGGGGAGTTCGTCGGCCTCGTGCATGGCGGCCGGGACCAGGGTCGCCACACCGAAACCGGCCGCCGCGAAGCCGAGGATGGTGCCGGGCACCGAGGGGAACGCCAGGGCCAGCCCCATGCCCCCGGCGGCGATCAGGCCGCCCGCGCGGGCCACCGCCCGCTGCCCGAACCGGTCGACCAACCGGTCACCGAGGATCCGTCCGACGAACTGCGCGCCGACCAGCGCGATGTACCCGGACGCGGCCAGCGCCGCCGCCGCGTGGAGGGAGTCGGAGAGGTACAGGGCCGCCCAGGAACTGCCCGCGTCCTCCACCAGGGTGCCGGCCATGGCGATCAGCACCAGCGCCGCCAGGACGACGGTCCGCCGGGATGAGGTCATCACGGGGCGGGCGGATTCGGTCGCGGGGTGCGCGCCCCCGGTGTCCGTAGCGGGCTCGGTGTCGGGGCCCGGCAGGGCGTAGCGCAGGGCGCCGCACGCGGCCAGGGTGCACAGGGCGGCCGAGATGGCCAGATGCAGTCCGGTGGAGAGGCCGAGGGCGATGGCGGCGGCGGCCATGGAGCCGCCCAGGACGGCGCCGATGGACCAGATGGCGTGGAAGGAGTTGATGATCGAGCGGCCGTAGAGGCGCTGGACGCGCAGTCCGTGGGCGTTCTGCGCCACGTCCGTGATCGCGTCCATCGCCCCGGCCAGGAACAGCGCCGCCGCGAACACCAGCACCGCAGGTGCCGTGCCCGCGACGAGGATGCCGATGCCGGTGAGCAGGGTTCCGGCCACCGCGACCCGGGCCGAGCCGAAGCGCCGGATGAGCACCCCGGCCCCGAGGCCCGCCACGATCGCGCCGGTCGGGAACGCGGCGACGGCCAGTCCGTAGGCGGCGTTGCCGATGCCAAGGTCGGCCTTGATCTGCGGATAGCGCGGCAGGATGTTCGCGAACAGCGCGCCATTGGTGAGGAAGAGAACGGCCACGGCCCCGCGGGCCCGCCGTTCGCGCAGGGCAGGCCGTACCTGCACATCGAGTGTCATGGAGGGGAGCGTAGCGCCTGGAGCGTACGATCGTACACTCGCTGGACGGGGCTTCTCCGGAGCCGGAAGCCGGGAGCCGGGACTCCGGCCGCCTGTCCCTGGGCGCCTGTCAGAGGCGGGTCGCCACTCGCCAAGCCACCGGGTCACCGGGCCACCGGGCCACCGGGTCGCCGGTCAGCCGAGTTGGTCGGCGCGGCCCAGGTAGCGGAAGGTGTCGCCGTTCGCCTGGAAGAGGAAGTACCACCCGGCGGACGGCTCGGCGGCGAGGGCGAGGCGCTTGGCCAGGCCGTCGTGGGTGACGGTGGGCAGCCGCTGGGACACCGCTCCCGGTTCGATACCGGAGCCGCCGCCCAGTTCCGCCAGCACGCGGGCGACCAGGCCCACGGCGTCGTACGCCTCCGCCGACCAGCGCGCGGGCGTGGCGCGGAACCGCTCCAGGAAGGCGCCCCGGAAGCGGCTGGAGGACACCTCGCCGGGGTCGGTGAAGGGGGCGCCGAAGACCCAGCCCTCGGCGGCGGACCCGGCCTCCTGGAGGAAGTCGGGGTCCATGAGGTGCCAGGTTCCCAGCCGGGGGCCGGTGAAGCCCGCTTCGGCGAGGGCGAGGGCGCAGCGGGCTCCCCGCGCGGGGGCGGTGCTGGTGAGGACGACGGCCTGTGCGCGGGCGTCGAGGGCCGCGCGGACGGCGGGGGCGAAGTCGTCGGTGTCCGCGGCCACCGGGTGGGCCGTCGTCGTGCCCTCGTCGGGCGGGGTCCTGGTGAGGGTGTTGGTGAGGGCCGTGCCGGTCGCGCCCGCCGCGCGGTCGTCGATCACGGCGGTGCGCCCGGTCGGCCGCGCCTCGGTCAGATACGCGATCAGCGGCAGTCCGAGCAGGTTCTCCGGGGCACGGGTGACGCACAGGGTGGTGAACCGCTCGTCCTGGGCGGCGAGTTCGGCGCCGTCCGAGGAGATCAGGACCATGGCGGTCCGGGTGTCCTGGTAGCGCGGGGCGGCGGCGACGGCCGCCGCGGGGGTGCCGAGACCGAGCACCGCGCTCACCCCGGCGGTGACGAGACGGCGGGCGGCCCGGTCGGCGCGGGCCGCCTCGCCGCGGTCGTCGGCCGTCTCCAGCGCCAGCCGGAAGGTGATGCCGGAGCGCCTGTTGTGGTCCTCGACGGCGAGCCGCGCCCCGCGTTCCTGGGCCACGCCGTCCGCCCTGCCCGGACCGCTCAGGGCGCCCTGGAAGCCGAGGGCGTGGACGGGGAGGCCGTCGCCGCCCGCGCCGCCGCCACGGTTCAGGAGATAGGCGGTGGTGCCGCCCCCGGCGGCGAGGACGGAGGCGATCGCGCCGCCCATGAGGAGCACCCGGCGGCGGGACGGGGCGGGTGCCCCGGGTGTCTTCGACGCCTCCGGTGTCTCCGGGGGATCGGTGGGCGGGCGGCGGGGGGTGGGGACGTCCAGGGCGCCGGTGGAGCGTTCGGCGACGACCCGCAGCAGGGCGGGCGGCAGCCAGTCCTCCCCCGCGCTGTCGGGCGCCACGCGCGCGAGGGCGGCGCGCGGGTCGCGCAGGGTGGCCGCGAGCTGCCGCGCGGTGGGCCGTTCGGCCGGGTCCTTGGCGAGACAGGCGGCGATCACCGTCCGCAGGACGGCCGGTACTTCGGCGAGGTCCGGTGCCTCGTGGACGGTGCGGAAGAGGACCCCGGCGGCGTGCCCGGCGCCGAACGGGCGGCGCCCGGAGGCCGCGTACGCGAGGACCCCGCCCAGCGAGAAGACATCGCTCGGCGGGCCGACCTCCCCGGCACCGGCCCGCGCCTGCTCGGGGGCGAGGAAGCCGGGGGTGCCGATCACGGCGTCGGGGGCGGTGAGCGCGGTGGCGCCGGAGGTGCGGGCGATCCCGAAGTCGATGAGCCGGGGCCCGTCGAGGGCGAGCAGGACATTGCCGGGCTTCACATCCCGGTGCACGAGCCCCGCCCCGTGCACGACGGCCAGCGCGTCGGCGAGCCGCGCCCCCAGGGCGCGTACGGCGGCCACGGGGAGCGCGCCGAAGCCGTCGACGGCCTCCACCAGCGAGGGCCCGGGGACGAACTCGGTGGCGACCCAGGGCTCCCGGGCCTCGGTGTCGGCGGCGAGCACGGGCACCAGCCAGCGGATGGCGGGCTCCGGGGGCGCCGCCCCGGTCTCCGTCAGCCCCCGCACCGCCCCGACCTCGCGGCGGAAGCGGACGCGGAAGGCGGGGTCGGCCGCGTGTTCCGCGCGGATGGTCTTGAGGGCGACCAGGGTGCCGCCCGGGGTGCGGGCGAGGTGGACGACGCCCATGCCGCCCGTGCCGAGCCGGGCCAGCAGCCGGTGGCCGCCGATCTCCTCGGGGTCGTCGGCGGACAGCGGGCGCATCAGAGGTCGACCTTGCCCGCGTAGGCGAACCGGCCGCCCTTCACCTCGTAGCGGAAGACCTCGTAGCCGGTGAGCCACCGGTAGTCCGGGTCGAAGGCGTAGGTCCGCACCAGGCCCTGGTAGGTGCCCTTGGCGAGCAGGTCGTAGAGCCGGTCGCGGGAGGGTCGGCCGCCCGCCTCGGTGATCCTGGTGATGATCATGCGGGCCACGTCGTACGCCTCGGCGGCCCAGGTGGGGGGCGCGGTGCCGTAGCGCTCGCGGTAGGCCGCGGCGAAGGCGCGGACGGGTTCGGCGGCGGGGTCGATGTACGGGGTGAAGGTCTGCCAGCCGTCCGCGCCGTCCCCGGCGAAGGACAGGAACTCCGGGCGGGCGGCCGGGTAGCCGAGGACGCGCAGTCCGTCGTAACCGGCGTCGGCGAGGGCGCGGGCGACTGCGGCGCCGCGTTCGGGGGTGCCCGTGTAGACCAGGCCGTCGGGGTCGTCGGCGAGCATCTCGGCGACGACCGGGGCGAGGTCCCCGGCCAGCCGGGGCACGACCCGGGGCTCCCCGGCGATCTTCAGGACGCCGAGGTTCTGGAACATGGTGTGGCCGAGCTGCCAGGCCGGGGTGCCGCCCGCGCGGTCGATGAGGACGCCGACCTTGCGGGCGCCCTGGCCGTGGACGGAGAACGCGGCGGTGCCGGGCAGGCTGGTGTAGCCGGGGACGGCCTGGAGGAAGTGCCGGGGCTCGGAGGTGCCGTAGCCGGACTGCGCGGAGGACGCGGTGAGCTGCGGGACGAGCTGTTCGTCGTAGCCGTCCAGGCTGGCGCCGGTGGTGTCGTCGCCGGTGGAGCCGATGACGGCGAGCAGATCGCGGTCGGCGGCGAGGGTGCGGGCGACGCTCCTCGCGCGCGTGGCGTCGCCCCCGTCGTCGGCGGTCTCCAAAGTGAGGGTGAAGGGCTTGTCCTCACGGGCGTTGAACTGTTCGACGGCGAGGCGGACACCACGTTCCTGGGCCTGGCCGATGTCCTTCTGGAAGCCGCTCAGATCGGCCTGGACGCCGAGCACCCAGCGGCGGGCGGCGGGTCGGGCGTCGTCGCGCGCCGCGGTGCCGTCGTCGCGCAGCACGGCCCAGGCGGCGGCACCGCCACCGGCCGCGAGCAGGGCGGCACCGCCGCCGAGGGCCAGGAAGCGGCGCCGGGAGGGGCGGGCGGCGGGAACTTCCGGCTCCGGCCCGTCCGTTGTCGCGTCGAGGGCCGTCGCCTCGATGTCGGGGAGGTCGAGCAGGGCGGCGGAGCGGTCGGCGATGAGGCGGACGACCAGGGCCGGCAGCCAGTCGGTGGTGTCCTCGGGTGGGTCACCGGTGAGCGGGGCGTCCAGTTCGCGGGCCGTGGGACGGGTGGCCGGGTCCTTGGCGAGACAGCGGGAAAGGACGGCCCGGAGGTCGTCGGGGACACCGTCGAGGTCGGGTTCGTCATGGACGGTGCGGTAGAGCAGGGCATCGGTGGTGCCGCTGCCGAAGGGGAGGCGGCCGGTGGCTGCGTAGGAGAGGAGACAGCCGAGGGCGAAGACATCGCCGGCGGCGGTGGCGGGCTCGGCGAGGGCCTGTTCGGGGGCGAGGAAGCCGGGGGTGCCGACGACCATGTCGGCCGAGGTGAGCGCGGTCTCCTCGGTGGCGCGGGCGATCCCGAAGTCGATGAGCCGGGGCCCGTCGAGGGCGAGCAGGACATTGCCGGGCTTGATGTCCCGGTGCACGAGTCCGGCGTCGTGGACGGCGGTCAGTGCGCGGGCCAGCAGCCCGCCCAGGACCCGGACGCCGCTCCCGGGCAGGGGACCGCAGAGGGCGACCGCCTCGGCGAGCGAGGGGCCGGGGACGAACGCGGTGGCGAGCCAGGGCGCGGGCGCGTCCGGGTCGGCGCCGGTGACCGGTACGGCCCAGGGGCTGTCGACCCGGCGGGCGGCGGCCACCTCACGCCGGAAGCGGGCGCGGAACTCGGGCTGGTCGGCGTACTCGGGCAGGATCACCTTGACGGCGGCGAGTTCACCGGATTCGGCGCGGCCGAGATAGACGACGCCCATGCCTCCGGCGCCGAGCCGGGCGAGCAGCCGGTGCCCGCCGATCCGGACGGGGTCGGTCGGGGTGAGCTTCTCGGTCACGCGCCCGCGCCCTTCTTGCCGGTGGAGGACGGGGAGGGGGTCCCGCCCGGGGACGCCGGGGGGTCGGCGGCCGGGTCGGAGGTGTCGCCCGGGTCGCCGGGGCCGTCGGAGCCGTCGGAGCCGTCGGAGCCGTCGGAGCCGTCGGAGCCAGCCGTACCACCGGTGCCAGCCATACCGCCAGAGCCAGCCGTACCGCCGGGTTCCCCGGCGTCCCCTGGGTCCCCCGAGCCGCCGAGGTCCCGCGAGCCCCCGAGATCCCCAAGGCCCCCGAGGTCCTGCGAGCCCCCCTGATCACTCACGCCCCCGGACCCCTCCGGATCCCGTTCCAGCGCTGTCCGGACCGCCGATCCCATGGCGACATGGGCGTCCCGCACCTGGTCGAGCAGGGCGGAGCGGGTCCAGCCCTCGGCGCCCTTGGCGGAGACGGCGAGGGTGACCGGGCCGATCCGGGTCTGGCGCCAGATGTAGGGGTGGGGGCCGCCCTCCTCGGCGTGGGTGTACTCGCCGATCTCGGTGAGGGAGTCGTCGGCGAAGTCATTGCCGGAGTCGCCGAGTGCGGCGGGCACGTCGTTGAGGGAGGTGATCATCTCGTCCGCGCGCAGCCGCTGGGTGGGGCAGCGCATCATCTCCTCCAGCACCTCGGCGCTCTCCCAGTCGGCGAGTTCGGCGCTGCGGTGCACGGTGACGACGGCGCCGAGCCGCAGCAGCCCCTTGCCGTCGGCGGCGGGGATCGCGTAGGAGCGGGTGCGGGTGGCGAGCACCTCGTCCGGCCGGGGCCGCTGCTCCCACACACAGTCGTCGCCGAGCACGGCCCAGCGCTCCGGGTCGCTCTCGTAGGGGCTCTGGCGTACGGCGGCGGGGCCGAAGTCGCCGGGGTCGGGCAGGGTGTCGCGGACCAGTGCGGCGGCCTCGGCCCCGGAGTCGGGGACCTTGTCCGGGTCGATGTCCACGGCCTGGCCCGGGGACGCCGACGGGGACGCCGGGGCGCCGTCCTTGTTCCCGGTCGCGGAGTCGTCCGGTTCACCGCCGCCGGAGGTGCACCCCGTCCAGAGCAGTCCGCCCACCGCGACGGCACAGCCGAGCCGTATCGTTCCGCCCCTCAGGACCACGAGCGGTCCCCCTTCGGATCGTCAGCTCATCAGGCGCACGGCCCGATGCTGTCGAGCCGATGCTAGAGAGCAACGGGCTTGTGCGCAGGCCCGGTTGACGATCATGTGGCACAGCCGTACCCCATCTGTCACACAGCCGGTGCCCGGCCGGTGCTCAGCGGTGTGCGGCCGGTGCTCAGCGGGGTCCGGCACCGGCCGTGCGCAGCAGCCGCAGCTGGCCGATCTCGGCGACGTTCTTCATGAGTTCGGCGTTCGCCCAGGCAAGGGTGTGGGCGAGGGTGCGGCCGGTGGGGTCCTCGCCGGTGTCGCCCCAGGGGAAGGCGCAGGGGCGGTCGAGGTCGGCGTCGGTGAGGGCGTCGACGCCGGTCAGCCAGTCGTCCCGCAGGGCGCGCAGCCAGGCGGCGACGGCGGCCGGGTCGTCGCCGGGCCAGTGGACGTCGGCGCGTTCGCGCGGGGTGCGGCCGTGGACGTGGTCGGTGGCCACGCCGAGCCACCAGCCGAGGTGCCAGCTCACCCAGCCGAGGGTGGGGACGGGCACCGGGTCGGGTTCGGTGTCCGCCCAGTCCGGTACCCAGCCGCCCTCGCCGTCGGGGCGCAGGGTCCAGCAGAGGGGGGCCGGTTCCCAGAGCAGGTCTCCCGGCCTCAGCCGCTCCAGGTGGTACTCGCCGAGGGCCCAGGTCAGCTCGGTCTGCCCACGCAGCAGTTCGTTTCGGGTGGAGATCACCGGGCGACCCTCGCACAGGGGGGCGAGGGCCGCCAGAGAATTACGGGCGGCGCGGGGGCCGCGTGCCCGTCAGACCACCTCCACCAGCAGGTCGCCGCCCTCCACCTGCTGGATGCGGTTGATGGCGAGGCGGGTGACCCGGCCGCCGGACGGGGCCGTGATCGCGGCCTCCATCTTCATCGCCTCGATGGTGGCGACGGTCGCCCCCGCCTCGACCTGGTCGCCCTCGCTCACCGAGAGGGTCACCACTCCGGCGAACGGGGCCGCGACATGGGCGGGGTTGGTGCGGTCGGCCTTCTCGGTGACCGGGATGTCGGAGGCGGCCTCGGTGTCCCGGATCTGGATCGGGCGGAGCTGCCCGTTGAGTCCGGCCATCACCGTGCGCATCCCGCGTTCGTCGGCCTCGCCGATGGCCTGGAGCTCGATCAGCAGCCGGACGCCGGGCTCCAGGTCGACCGCGTACTCCTTGGCGGGACGCAGTCCGTAGAAGAAGTCCTTGCTGTCCAGGACGCTGGTGTCGCCGTAGGACTGGCGGTGGGTCTCGAAGTCGCGGGTGGGGCCGGGGAAGAGCAGCCGGTTGAGGGTGGCGCGGCGGCTCTTCTCCAGGCCGTCGCGGTCCTCGGTGGTCAGGTCCTGTACGGGCTTGGCGGCGGCGCGGCCCTTGAGGGCCTTGGTGCGGAACGGTTCGGGCCAGCCGCCGGGCGGGGTGCCCAGTTCGCCGCGCAGGAAGCCGATCACGGAGTCCGGGATGTCGAAGCGGTCGGGGGTGGCCTCGAAGTCGCCGGGGGTGACGCCCGCGCCGACCAGGTGCAGGGCGAGATCGCCGACCACCTTGGAGGACGGGGTGACCTTGACCAGACGGCCGAGGATGCGGTCGGCGGCGGCGTACATCGCCTCGATCTCCTCGAACCGGTCGCCGAGGCCGAGGGCGACGGCCTGGGTGCGCAGATTGGAGAGCTGGCCGCCGGGGATCTCGTGGTGGTAGACGCGCCCGGTCGGGGAGGCGAGCCCGGCCTCGAAGGGGGCGTAGACGCGGCGGACGCTCTCCCAGTAGGGCTCCAGATCGCCGACGGCCTGGAGGTCGAGGCCGGTGGGGCGGTCGGAGTGGTCGGTGGCGGCGACGATCGCGGACAGCGACGGCTGGGAGGTGGTGCCCGCCATGGAGGCGACCGCCCCGTCCACCGCGTCGACGCCCGCCTGCACCGCCGCGAGATAGGTGGCGAGCTGGCCGCCGGCGGTGTCGTGGGTGTGCAGATGGACCGGCAGGTCGAACTCCCGGCGCAGCGCGGTGACCAGGGTCGCGGCGGCGGGGGCGCGCAGCACGCCCGCCATGTCCTTGACGGCGAGGACATGGGCCCCGGCCTCGACGATCTGCTCGGCGAGCCGGAGATAGTAGTCGAGGGTGTAGAGCCGCTCGTCCGGGTCGGACAGGTCGGCGGTGTAGCAGAGGGCGACCTCGGCGACGGCGGTGCCGGTCGCGCGGACGGCGTCGATGGCGGGCCGCATCTGGCCGACGTCGTTGAGGGCGTCGAAGATGCGGAAGATGTCGACGCCGGTGGCGGCGGCCTCCTCGACGAACGCGTCGGTGACCTCGGTCGGGTACGGGGTGTAGCCGACGGTGTTGCGGCCCCGCAGCAGCATCTGGAGACAGAGGTTGGGCGCGGCCTCGCGCAGTGCGGCCAGCCGCTCCCAGGGGTCCTCGGCGAGGAACCGCAGGGCGACATCGTAGGTGGCGCCGCCCCAGCACTCCAGGGAGAGCAGTCCGGGCAGGGTGCGGGCGACGACCGGGGCGACGGCGAGGAGGTCCTTGGTGCGGACCCGGGTGGCCAGCAGGGACTGGTGGGCGTCGCGGAAGGTGGTGTCGGTGACACCGAGCAGCGGGGACTCGCGCAGGGCGCGGGCGAAGCCCTCGGGGCCGAGTTCGGCGAGGCGCTGGCGGGAGCCCGCGGGCGGCTCACCGGCGGGCAGCGGGGGGAGCTTGGTGGTGGGGTCGATCAGGTCGGGGCGCTCGCCGTGCGGCTTGTTGACGGTGACATCGGCGAGATAGGTGAGCAGCTTGGTGCCGCGGTCGGCGGAGTGCCGGGAGGTGAGCAGATGGGGCCGCTGCTCGATGAAGGAGGTGGTGACCCGCCCGGCCTGGAAGTCGGGGTCGTCCAGGACGGCCTGGAGGAAGGGGATGTTGGTGGCGACGCCGCGGATGCGGAACTCGGCGACCGCGCGCCGGGCCCGCCCGATCGCGGCGTTCAGATCACGGCCCCGGCAGGTCAGCTTGACCAGCATGGAGTCGAAGTGGGCGCTGATCTCCGTACCGGCGTGGGTGGTGCCGCCGTCGAGGCGGATGCCGGAGCCGCCGGGTGAGCGGTAGGCGCTGATGCGGCCGGTGTCGGGGCGGAAGCCGTTGGCGGGGTCCTCGGTGGTGATCCGGCACTGGAGGGCGGCGCCGCGCAGCACGATGGTGTCCTGGGAGAGGCCGAGGTCGGCGAGGGTCTCGCCGGAGGCGATCCGCAGCTGGGCCTGGACCAGGTCGACATCGGTCACCTCCTCGGTGACGGTGTGCTCGACCTGGATGCGGGGGTTCATCTCGATGAAGACATGGTTGCCGTCGCGGTCCAGGAGGAACTCGACGGTGCCCGCGTTGCGGTAGCCGATCTCGCGGGCGAAGCGGACGGCGTCGGCGCAGATCCGTTCCCGCAGTTCCGGGTCGAGATTGGGTGCGGGGGCGAGTTCGATGACCTTCTGGTGGCGGCGCTGGAGCGAGCAGTCCCGCTCGAAGAGATGGATGACATTGCCGTCGCCGTCGGCGAGGATCTGCACCTCGATGTGACGGGGTTCGACCACCGCCTTCTCCAGGAAGACGGTCGGGTCGCCGAACGCGGAGGCGGCCTCGCGGGAGGCGGCCTCGATGGACTCGCGCAGGACCGCCGGGTCCTCGACGCGCCGCATACCGCGTCCGCCGCCGCCCGCGACGGCCTTGACGAACACCGGGAAGCCGATGTCACCGGCGGCGCGGACGAGTTCGTCGGTGTCGGTGGAGGGCTGCGAGGAGCCGAGGACGGGGACACCGGCGGCGCGGGCGGCGGCCACCGCGCGGGCCTTGTTGCCGGTCAGTTCCAGGGTGTCGGCGTCCGGGCCGACGAAGGTGATACCGGCCTCGGCGCAGGCGCGGGCCAGCTCCGGGTTCTCGGACAGAAAGCCGTAGCCCGGGTAGACGGCGTCGGCACCTGCGCGCCGGGCGGCCCGGACGATCTCCTCCACGGACAGATAGGCCCGTACCGGATGGCCGGGTTCGCCGATCTCGTACGCCTCGTCCGCCTTCAGCCGGTGCAGCGAGTTGCGGTCCTCGTGCGGGAAGACGGCGACGGTGCGCGCGCCCAGTTCGTACCCGGCGCGGAACGCGCGGATCGCGATCTCGCCTCTGTTGGCGACCAGTACCTTGCGGAACATCGTGGATCCCTTCGCGTGGCCCGCGGGTGACGAGGACCATGGTGTCCGTGCGGTCCGGGTCACGCCATGTGAGCAAGGCCACTTTCCCGGACGGCTCAGTCATGTCCATCAGTCGGCGCAGTGCCCGGCGAACGCCGCACGACCTGCGGGTTGAGGGGTCGTGAAACGATTCCGGGCCGCTGTGACCGGCCTGCGGGACGGTCCGCAGGCTCGCACGCATGATAGCGACATGTGAGACGTGATGTCGCCATACGAGACGCAACGACATGTGTGGGGCGTCTGTGGCCAGGTGGGCACGGCACTGCTCAGGGCGGTGCGGACGGACCCGGAAATCCGTTGGCGCCCAGCTGGGGGCGTTGTTATCCTCTCCGCGTTCCTTCGGTCTGCATGAGGCCTTTCGCGCCCCGGAAAAGAGATTTCATGTTTCGGCCCGCGCCGCGCGCGCCTCGCGGCACCGTCTGACCGTCCGTCTTCTGCCGTCCCTCGCGGATGGCGTCCGCCGTCCTTCGCGGACGGCCACCGGACGTGATGTCCGCGGTGCTCTGACCCAGCCCACACCCCCGTGCCCGCACTCCTGCCGGCGCGTACGGGGTGGGTGTCTCCGTCGAGGCCGCTCGGCCTGCTCTTGCTGTCATTCCAGACGACTCAGCAAGGAGCACCCCGGGTGTCCAGCACATCTCTCCGCAGCAGATCTCTCCTCTGCACATCTCTCGGCAGCACCTCTCACACCATCCTGACCAGCGCCCTCGCCGGTGCTCGGTGTGCCCTGAGCGTGTTCGCCGCCGCTGGCGACGACACGCGGAAACCTCACCGCCGAAACCGCCTGTCCGGCCCGCCCGGCGACCGGCGGATCCCCAGCGTCCGCACCGCGGACCGCCGCGGCCGGAGGAAAGCCCTCACCCGCGCCACGCGGTGAGCAGGTGTGCCGGTGCCCGGACGCACCGGATTCCTCCCGCCGGTGCCCCGACGCACCGAATTCCCCCGCCGGTGCCTCGAAACACCGCATTCCCCCGCCGGTGCCCCGACGCACCGGATTCCCCCAGAAACCGATCCGATACCCGGTGCACCCCCGTGCACCTCGCAAGGAGCAGCCATGCGCCCCATGACCAGACAAGAAGTGCGCGCCTCGATCGTGAACCTGGAACCGACCGAGAAAATGGTCCGGCTACCGGCCTGGTTCGACGACACCCCCTGGCACCGGATCGACTACCTCGGCTGGCGGGACATGCGCGCCCCGAAACGGGCCTATCTCGTCACCGAGGCCGATGACCAGGCGCTGGGGGTGCTGCTGCGGCAGGCCCCGAACGACGCGGCGCACGCGTCGCGCGCGATGATGTGCGACCTGTGCCGGTCCACCCGCCGGTTCCACGAGGTGTCGCTGTTCACCGCCCGGCTCCCCTCACGCGACAAGCGCCGGCGCCTGAACACGCTCGGCCTTCTCCTGTGCACCGATCTCGACTGCGCGGTGAAGCTCCACGCGAAGCCGATGCGCCAGCCCTTCGGACCTCCGGTGGACGAGATCATCGCCACGCGCCGTGAAGGCATGCGTTCGCGCACGATCGCCTTCATCCGTTCGGTGTCCGAGACGAGGCCATGACCCGGTAGCGGGCGAGGTTCACGGGGAGGGCGAGCACCCCGTGAACCTCGGTGGCGTCGACCCCGCCGAAAGTAAACCGAGTTGACAAACTCGTCAAGAAGTCAGGCTTCGACGCATCGGTCCGGCGCCCCCTCACCACCCCTCCCAACTGGCACTCTCGTCAGGAGCCTTGACCCGTCCGGCCCATGCTCCTAATTTGTCCATCGACTCGACAAATTACCCGGCCAGCGGTTCGAACGCCTTCGACCACCGGGCGCGCGGCTTCACGGAACCCTGGACGAGGGTCCCGCGCAGCCCTCATGGAGCAGCACGGCGCCACCCCCGCACACAGCACGCCGACGCATACCCCTGCCCGCCGAATTGAGGTGCCCATGCCACACCTGTCGGACTCTCGTGGTTTCCACCGGCCTCACCGGCCCCAGCGGCCCCACCGGTTCCATCGATTCCATCGGTTGCGAAGAAGTGCCGCGCGGATCGTCGCCGCCGTCGTCGCGCTGCTGCTGGTGACCGCCGGGGCCGCCGCCGCGCAGCCCGCCGACCGGGCCCCGGAGCGGCCCGCCGCGAAGAAGACCGATCCCTTCGACGCGCTGATCTTCAGCAGGACCGCCGGGTACCGGCACGGCGCCATCCCGGCCGGGATCGCCGCGATCCAGAAGCTGGGCGCCGACCACGGCTTCTCGGTCACCGCCACCGAGGACGCGGGCGTCTTCACCGACGAGGCGCTCGCCGAGTACGAGGTGGTCGTCTTCCTGTCCACCACCGGTGATGTGCTGAACGCCGATCAGCAGGGCGCGTTCCAGCGGTACATCGAGGGCGGCGGCGGCTATGCCGGCGTCCACGCGGCCTCCGACACCGAGTACGACTGGGCCTGGTACGGCGATCTGGTCGGCGCCTACTTCAAGAGCCACCCGGCGCCGCAGAAGGCGAGCGTCAAGGTCGAGGACCCGGCGCACCCGTCGACGGCCAGGCTGCCGGTGCGCTGGGAGCGGACCGACGAGTGGTACGACTTCCGGGCCGACCCGCGCGGGGACGTGCATGTCCTGGCGTCGCTGGACGAGTCGTCGTACACCGGCGGCGCCATGGGCGCCGAGCATCCGATCGCCTGGTGCCAGGACTACGAGGGCGGCCGGTCCTGGTACACCGGGATGGGCCATGAGAGCGCGAGCTACACCGAGCCGAAGTTCCTCGCGCATCTGCTGGGCGGGCTGCGCACCGCCGCCGGGGTGCTGCCCGCCGACTGCACCGCGTCGCTGACCAGCGGTTTCCAGAAGGTGCCGGTGGACGAGAACACCAGCAACCCGATGGAGCTGACCATCGCCGAGGACGGCAGGGTCTTCTATATCGACCGGGGCGGCGAGATCCGTGTGGTGCGCACCGACGGCACCGTGGTCACCGCGGGTGATCTGGACGTCTACACCGGGCAGGAGTTCGGTCTGCTGGGCATCGCCCTGGACCCGGACTTCGACCGCAACAACTGGGTCTATCTCTACTATTCGCCCGCCGGGACCGAGAGCGTCGACCGGGTCTCCCGGTTCACCGTCAAGGACGACGACACCCTCGACGCGGCCAGTGAGAAGGTGCTGCTGAAGGTGGCCGTGCAGCGCCAGGAGTGCTGCCACGCCGGGGGCGCGATGGAGTTCGACGGCGACGGCAACCTCTACATCACCACGGGCGACAACTCCAACCCGTTCGCCTCCGACGGCTACTCCCCGATCGACGAGCGCGAGGGCCGCACCGCGTGGGACGCCCAGGCGACCTCCGCCAACAGCGCCGTCCTGGGCGGCAAGGTGCTGCGGATCAAGCCCCGCGCCAACGGCACCTACAGCGTCCCCAAGGGCAACCTGTTCCGCCCGGGGACACCGGACACCCGGCCCGAGATCTACGCCATGGGCTTCCGCAACCCGTTCCGCATCGGCATCGACCCGGCCACCGACCATCTCTTCGTCGCCGACTACGGCCCCGACGCGGGCAGTGTGAGCCCGACCCGCGGCCCCGACGGACGCGTGGAGTGGAACATCGTCGACAAGCCCGGCTTCTACGGCTGGCCCTACTGCGTCGGCGCCAACACCCCTTACCACGACTACGACTTCGCGACCGGCACCGCGGGCGCCGCCTTCGACTGCTCCGCCCCGGTCAACGACTCCCCGCACAACACCGGCGTCGAGAAACTGCCCGCCGCCCAGCCCGCCGAGCTGTGGATGGGCAAGAGCGCCTCCGGCGTCCCCGAGATCGGCCCCAGCGGCGCCCCCATGACCAGCGGCGCCTACGACTACGACGCCAAGTTGGACTCCGACCGCAAGTGGCCGGCGTACTTCGACGGCAAGGCGGTCTACGGCGACTGGAACGACGGCCGGCTGTTCACCGTGCAGCCCGACCAGAAGCGCACCGGTGTCTCCGATGTGAACGCCCTGCTCCAGGGCATGGACTTCACCCGGCCGCACGCCCTGCAGTTCGGTCCGGACGGGGCGCTGTACGTCATCGACTGGGGCAGCGGCTTCGGCGGCAACAACACCGACTCCGGTGTCTACCGGGTGGACTACGTCCAGGGCAACCGCTCCCCCATCGCCCGTTTCACCCCCGACCGGGCCTCGGGACCGGTGCCGCTGGAGGTGTCCTTCGACGCGTCGGACTCCCACGACCCGGACGGCACCCGGATCACCTACTCCTGGGACTTCGACGGCAACGGCACCCAGGACAGCACCGACCCGTCGCCCGCCTTCACCTACACCCAGCCGGGCCGGTTCACCGCCCAGCTGACCGTGACCGATCCCGACGGGCGCACCGCGGTCGCCGGGGTCGACATCACCGTCGGCAACACCGCCCCGACGATCGAGGTCAAAGCTCCCCTGAACGGCGGCCTGTTCACCTTCGGCGACACCCTCGCCTACGAGGTGACGGTGACCGACCCGGAGGACGGCCCGGTCGACTGCGACGAGGTGATCGTGCAGCCGGGGCTCGGCCATGACGAGCACGGGCACGGCTACGAGCAGTACCGCGGCTGCTCGGGCACCTTCCCGCTGCCGGGCGACGCCGGTCACACCGGCGCCAACATCTTCGGCACGGTGACGGTCACCTACACCGACCACGGCAACGGTGAGGTGCCCGCGCTGACCAGCCAGGAGGTGCTGGTGCTCCAGACCAAGCACCGCGAGGCCGAGCACTTCGACACCACCGGCCGGATCCCGTCCGCACCCGGCGGCGGTGACATCGGCGTGGGCATCGGACCCACCGGGGACACCGCGGGCGGCGGCCAGAACATCGGCTGGATCGAGAACGGCGACTGGTGGTCCTGGGACCCGGTCAACCTGACCAACATCGACGAGATCGGGCTGCGGGCCGCCTCACCGACCTACGGCGCCACCGTCGAGGTCCGCACCGGCAGCCCCGAGGGCCCGGTCGTCGCCACCATCAGAACCACCCCGACCGGCGGCTGGCAGACGTACCAGGACTTCAAGGCGCCGGTCGGCGGGGACAGCGCGACGGCCAGCGGTCCGCTGTACTTCGTGAAGACCACCGGTGAACTCAATGTCAACTGGGTCGACTTCATCGGCCGGGGCATCACCGAGGAGGTACCCGCGCCATGACCCCACCCCCCGAGGTGTCCCGGCGGATCTTCATCGCCGGAGCCGGCGCCCTCGGCGCCGTACCGCTGACCCCCGGCACCGCCGGGGCCGCGCCCGGCGGCGGCCGGGCCACCACCCCCGGGATGACCCTGTGGTACGACGAACCGGCCACGGCCTGGGAGTCGCAGTCACTGCCGCTGGGCAACGGGGCGCTCGGCCTGTGCTTCTTCGGCGGGGCGGGCCGCGAGCAGCTCCAGTTCAACGAGAAGACGCTGTGGACCGGAGGCCCCGGCGCCCCCGGCTACAACCACGGCAACTGGACCTCGCCCCGGCCGGGCGCGCTCGCCGAGGTGCAGCAGCGCATCGCGAGCGAGGGGCGGGCCACGCCGGACTGGGTGGCGCAGAAACTGGGCCAGCCCAAGACCCACTTCGGGTCGTACCAGACCTTCGGCGACCTCTGGATCCAGCAGGCCCGCGACCCGGCGGGCGCCACCGGCTACCGGCGCCATCTCGACATAGCGGAGGCCGTCGGCGGCGTCACCTACACCTGGGAGGGACTCACCTACACCCGTGAGTACTTCGTGTCGGCCGCCGACCAGGTGGCCGTGGCCCGGCTCACCGCCGGGCAGCCGGGGCGGATCTCCGTCACCGTGTCGGTGACCACCGCGACCAACCGCACCGCGAACCTCACCGCGTCCGGCGGCCGGATCACCCTCGCGGGCCGCCTCAGCAACAACGGGCTGCGCTACGAGTCCCAGGTCCGCGTCCTGAACCAGGGCGGCTCGCGCCGGGACAACGCGGACGGCTCGGTCACCGTGACCGGCGCCGACGCGCTCACCCTGGTCCTGGCCGCCGGGACCGACTACGCGGTGCGCTACCCGGACTACCGCACCGGCACCGACCCGCACGCCCGGGTCACCCAGCGCGTGGACGCCGCCGGGGGCAAGACCTACGCCGCCCTGCGCGCCGCCCATGTGGCCGACCACCGGGCGCTGTTCGACCGGGTCCGGCTGGACGTCGGCCAGCAGGACCCGGGCACCCCGACCGACACCGTGCTGGACGCCTACCGGGCCGGGACGCTCGGCGAGGCCGGACGCAAGTCGCTGGAGGTGCTGTTCTTCCAGTACGGCCGCTATCTGCTCATCGCCTCGTCCCGCGCGGGCTCGCTCCCGGCCAATCTCCAGGGTGTGTGGAACAACTCCACCAGTCCGCCGTGGGACGCCGACTACCACGTCAACATCAATCTCCAGATGAACTACTGGCCCGCCGAGACCACCAACCTCACCGAGACCACCGGCCCACTCTTCGAGTATGTGGCGTCGATGGTCCCGCCGGGCCAGGTCACGGCCCGGGAGATCTACGGCAACCGGGGCTGGGTGGTGCACAACGAGACCAACCCGTACGGCTTCACCGGGCTGCACAACTGGGCCACGTCGTTCTACTTCCCGGAGGCCGGTGCCTGGCTCGCCCAGCACTTCTACGAGCACTATCTCTTCACCGGGGACACCGCGTTCCTGCGGGACCGGGCCTATCCGGTGATGAAGGGGCTCGCGCAGTTCTGGATCGACGAGCTGGTGGCCGACCCGCGCGACGGGCGGCTGGTGGTGACGCCGAGCTACTCGCCGGAGCAGGGCGACTTCTCGGCGGGCGCGTCGATGTCCCAGCAGATCGTGTGGGACCTGCTGAACAGCACCGTGGCGGCGGCCCGGCAACTCGGTGACGGCGGCTTCGCCGACGAGGTGTCCACCACCCTGGGCCGGCTCGACACCGGGCTGCGGATCGGCCGCTGGGGTCAGCTCCAGGAGTGGAAGGAGGACTGGGACGACCCGGGCAACGACCACCGGCATGTCTCGCATCTCTTCGCCGTCCACCCCGGACGGCAGGTCACCCCGCAGGGGCAGCCGGGGTTCGCCGAGGCGGCCCGGGTCTCGCTGACCGCGCGGGGCGACGGCGGCACCGGCTGGAGCAAGGCATGGAAGATCAACTTCTGGGCCCGGCTGCACGACGGCGACCACGCCCATCTGATGCTGTCCGAGCAGCTCAGGAACAGCACCCTCACCAACCTCTGGGACACCCACCCCCCGTTCCAGATCGACGGCAACTTCGGCGCCACCGCCGGGGTCGCCGAGATGCTGGTGCAGAGCCATGGCGGCGGGGTCGATCTGCTGCCCGCGCTGCCCGGCTTCTGGCACACCGGGTCGGTCCGGGGCCTCAGGGCCCGGGGGAACGTCACGGTCGACATCGACTGGGTGGACGGCGAACCCGTACGAACCCTCCTCAGAGCCGGGCGGACGGGTGAGCTGACCGTGCGTCACGCCCGCTTCACCACCACCGCCGAGGTCCGCGAGGAAACCGGCGGCACCCGGCCCAGGGTGACCCGGGACGGCCCCGCGCTCACCTTCCGGGCACGGGCGGGACGGACGTACGAGATCGTCTCGGGGGGTGAGGCCCGGAGGTGAGCGGGCCCGCGTGAACCGCTCGGCCGGGAGGCCCGGGACCCGTTCCCGGGCCTCCTGCCGTCGCCGCCGCACGCGATGAGTAGAACGACGTGATACGTCGTCGTCCGGGATCACCGTCCACAGGGGGACACAGCTCGGGAGGCACCCGGCGCACAGCAGGCCGCCCGCCGTCCGGCGGGGGACGAATCTGCCTCGGCCGGGGACTTCAACGAGGCCGTCGTCCTGGACGCCATCCGCCGCGAGCCTGACGGGCTGGGCCGGGTCGAACTGGCCGCGGCGACCGGGCTGTCCGCGCGGACCGTCTCCCACATCGGCCGTCGGCTGATCGACGGCGGGCTCGCCCACGAGACCGGCTAGCGCAGCTCCGGCAGCGGCAAGCCCCGCACGCTGCTGCGGATCGACGTCGGCGGGCGGTTCGGGGTCGGCACCCTGCTGGACCCGGTGGTGATGACCTATGTGGTGCTCGATCTGCTGGGCCGGGTGGTCGCGCAGCGCCGTGCGCCCACCCCGCAGCGGGGTGGCCCGGAGCGGACCATGGCCGGGATCGGTGACGCCGTCCACGCGCTGATCGTCTCCTCGGGGGTGCCGCGTGAGCGGATCCTCGGTCTCGGGATCGCCGCGCCGGGCCCCCTCGACCCGGCTGCCGGGCTGGTGCTGGACCCGCCGGAGCTGCCGGGCTGGGGGCGGGTGCCGCTGCGGAACGTCCTGAGCGCCGCGACGGGGCTGCCGATACTGCTGGACCAGGATGTGATTGCCGCCGCCTTCGCCGAGCGCTGGGCGGGTGCGGCGGCGCACACCGGCGGCTTTCTCTTCTTCTCTCTCGGCACCGGGTCCGGGATGAGGCTGGTGGTGGACGACACCGTGCTGCGTCGGGCGTCCGGGAACGCCGGGGAGATCGGCGGGCTGGACGCGGGCTGCATCCCGCGGGCGATGGTGGAGGCGGCGGTGCTGCCAGTCGTGCCCCGGGAGGCCGGGAGCGGGGCGGCCGAGCTGTGCCGCGGGGCCGGTGCGGATCCGGCCGCGGCGGGGGTCGTGGACCGCTGGGCGGAGTGGGTCGGTCGGGGGGTGAGTCCCGCTGCCACCCTGGTCGACGCCGAGCTGATCGTCTTCGGCGGGCCGAGCCGGCCGCACTTGTCGGAGCGGTTCCTGCGGATCGTGGCCGCGCTGGTCGCCGGGTCCCCGTTCGTGAAGCCCACCCGTCCGACCGTCGTCACCGGCACCGCCGTGGGCGCGGTCGGCGCCGCCTGTCTGGTCCTGGACCACATGCCGTCGGTGCGGCCCCAGGCGTTGCTGCCGGGGTGAGCGGTCGGGACCCCGGCACCGGGTGGCCGGTGCCGGGGCTCGGGGCGGTCGGGTTCGTGGACCGGCCGTCCCTGATCTCAGGCGAGCGGTACCGGTGTCGGGCGCTCGCAGGTGGAGCCGACCGGCAGGGAGCCGCGTCGGTCGGCGGCGTCCAGGAGGGTGAGCATCACGTCCAGGACATGGGCGGCGAGTTCGGCGGAGGCCCGGTGCGGGCGTCCGGTCGCCAGGGCGTCCGCGAGATCGGCGAGGCCGGTGCCGCGTCCGCTGTCGCGGTAGCCGGCCCGGACCGGCAGCGGACGCCACTCGTCGCGGACACGATGGAGTTCGACCAGCCCGTTGAAGCCGTTCGGGTCGGGCACCGACAGGGAGCCGCCGGTGCCGTGCACCTCGATCCGCGGCAGCCGGGACGCGGGGATGTCGAAGCTCATGATCAGGGTGGTCAGGGCGCCGTTCGCGTGTTCCAGGACGCCGGTGACATGGGTGGCGACCTCGACGGCGAACCGGTGCCCGGCCCGGACCCCGCTGCCGATCTCGCGTTCGGCGCGGGGCCGGGAGGCGGCCCCGGTGACCCGGACGACCGGTCCCAGCAGATGCACCAGCGCGGACAGGTAGTACGGGCCCATGTCGAGCAGCGGGCCGCCGCCGGGGCGGTAGTAGAACTCCGGGTCGGGGTGCCAGCGTTCGGGGCCGAGGCCGGTCATGAACGCGGTGGCGGCGACGGGGGTGCCGATCAGTCCGTCGTCCACCGCGGCCCGCGCGCTCTGCACGGCCGTGCCGAGGACGGTGTCCGGGGCGCAGCCCACCCGCAGTCCGGCGGCGCGGGCCGTGGCCAGGACGTGCCCGGCGTCCTCGCGGGTCGCGGTGAGCGGCTTCTCCCCGTACACATGCTTCCCGGCGGCCAGCGCGGCGAGGGTGACCCCGGCGTGCTCACCGGGGGTGGTGAGGTTGAGGACGGCGTCGACGTCGTCGCGGGTGAGGAGTTCGGCGAGGGAGCCGGTGACCGCGACCGGTCCGGGGGTCCGGGCGGCGGCGGCCCCGGCGCGGTGCGGGTCGAGATCGGCGACGGCGGTGAGCCGTACCCGGTCGAGGCGGGCGAGGGTGTCCAGATAGGCGCCGGAGATCTTCCCGGCGCCCACCAGGCCGACCCGCAGGGGGTCAGTCACGTGCGTCCTCCTCGGCGGCTGCCGTGAACCGGGCGGTGACATCGAGGTTCTCGGTCACGGTGAGGGGCAGTTCCGGGTCCTGCCCGGCGTCGGCGCCGTTCACGGTCCAGCCGGTGAAGCGGTGACCGGCGGCCGGGGTGGCGGAGACGGTGACGCGGCTGCCCTTCTCGTACCGGCCGGGTTCGGTCTCGTTGCCGTGGATCGTGACCGTGCCTCCGTCGGCCGGTGCGGCGGTGGCGCGGACGGCGTGCTGGGCCATGCTGATGGCCATGACGTTGATCAGCCGGGCCGGGCCGCTCAGTGTGGTGCCGTTGTAGCGCATCACATTCACGGCGGTGACCTCCGCACCGGCTCCGGCCCTCACGGTGAAGCCGTCGCCACCCAGGTTGTCGGTGCCCAGGTTGAACGCGGTGACCTCGCCGGAGTCCACCACCAGACCGTGGTGGAAGCCGTAGCCGAAGACATCGAGCAGGGTGAGGCCGGTGGCTCCGTCGACGGTGACGATCTGCGCCTGCTCGCGCATGGGGACATCGATGACCTGCGGGAAGATGTTCTTCTCCTGGACCCAGTCGGGCAGGGCGTAGCCGACCCGGGAGACCGCGTTGCCGTTGGAGAGGACACCCTCGATCCGGCCGCCGTCGCTCTCGCCGACGGACACCCCGTGGGAGAAGTAGGCCCCGGCGAGTTTGCGCACGGTGAAGTCGTCGTTGGTGTGGGTGGCCAGGTCGATGCCGTTCCAGGAGTTGGTCAGGCCGATGTCCAGGACATAGGTGCCGGTGCCGTCGCCGCGGACGGTGTACGGGTAGGGCTTCAGGCCGCCGGGTGCGGCGGGGTTGTTCTCCGGGTGGAAGACGCGCAGTCCGCGGACTCCGGCGCGGTCGCCGTCCAGGGTGATCAGCGCGGTGGCGGTGTCGGGGGCGGTGGTACCGCGTCCCTCGAAGGCCATCAGGACGGTGCCCGCGCTGGCGCCGAGCAGGTCGCGGTTCGGGACGGCGGAGGAGCCCCGCAGTTCGACGCCCTTGGGGACCCTGAGGTGGCCGTCGATCCGGTACCAGCCGGCGGGCAGGTAGACGATGCCGCCGCCGTCCCGTCCGGCCCGGTCCAGGGCGCGCTGGACGGCGGCCGTGGCATCGCGCTCGGGCAGGACGCCGTTGCCGGCCGGGGCCTTGAACGGGGCGTCGGTGACGTCGTACAGGACCGCGCGGGCGGGCCTCGGGAGGGGCTTCTGGTCGTAGGCGGGGACGGCTCCGGAGAGGCGGTGGACGGTGCCCTCGGTGGCGCCGGTCAGTTCGGTCCCGGTGACCTTGACATAGGCCTGGGAGCCGTTGGAGATGGCGAAGTCGCTGCCTTCGAGGGTGCTGGAGGCGAAGGAGAGGCCCCAGCGGGAGTCGAAGTCCTCGGCGCGGACGGCCACATCGGTGCGGCGCACGTCCGCCTCGATGAAGCCGCCGGTGAAGGCGGCGCGCTGACCTGGCACGATGTGGATGCCGGTGCGGAAGTCGGAGAGGCTGATCCGGTAGAACTGGTCCCACTCCAGGTCGCCGAGGACGAGTCCGGTGGCGTGGGCGCGGGTCCGGGCGTCGAGGGCGGCGCGGGCCGGGGGCCGGTAGGCGGCGGGGGCCTTGGCCCAGTAGGCGTTGGAGAAGGTGATGTTCTCCCAGGTGCCGACATCGGCGCCGTTGTAGGCGCGGACGCCTTCGGACAGGACGGTGCCCTTGATGTTGCGCAGGGTCGCCGACTCATGGACCTGGCCCGAACTCGCGCTCTCCCCCCGGTCGTTGCGGTAGGTGCTGATGCCGATGCCCCGGTAGGAGTTGAGCAGGGTGAGGTCGGAGAGGGTCGACATCATGTAGTTCTCGTTGCCGGACCAGGCGCGGCCGGGGATCTCGAAGGTGTGGCCGTAGGGGATGGGGTCCTGGGCGTTCTGCCGGGGGTAGTAGGTGGTGAGGCCGATGACGCCCGCGCTGCCGCCGACCCGGAACAGGGCGGGGCCGTCCTCGCCGGAGGGCAGGTCGGCGGAGACGACGGTGCCGTAGGAGCCGCTGCCCCGGTCGGGGTCGCGGCGGTCGCCGCGCAGGGTGCAGAAGGAGTGGATCTCCAGGGTGTCGGTGACCCGGTAGGTGCCCGAGGGCAGCCAGACGGTGCCGCCACCGGCGTCCCGGCAGTCGTACAGGGCGTTCTGGATGGCGTCGGTGGCGTCCTTGCGGCCGGTGGTGTCGGCGCCGTAGGAGCGGGCGTCGAAGTCGGCGACGACCGGGGTCTCGGTCGGGAAGCGGGTGGTGACCAGCCTGGCGTCGCCCTCGACGGCGGGCAGGGCGCGGATCTCGAACTCGCCGACGGTGAAGTTCCCGCCGCTCTCGGCGTAGCCGGTCAGGGAGAGCCGGACATGGCGGGCGGTGGTGGTGTCGAAGCGGGTGGCGAACTCCTTGTCGTCGCCGCCGCCGCCCTCGGCGACGGTGGTGAAGGAGCGGCCGTCGCGGGAGACCTGGACGGCGAACCGGGCGGCGTAGCGCGAGGCCCAGGCCACCCGGACCTCGTTGACGGACCGGGCCTTGCCGAGGTCGGCGCTCAGCCACTCCCCCGTGCCGTCGGAGCCGCTGGTCCACAGCGTCCTGGCATCGTTGTCAGCGGCGTTGGCGGGGGCGCTGCCGGTGGCGGTGCTGCTCGCGGTGAGGGTGGCGCCGTCGGTCAGGTCGGTGCTGACGGCCTTCGCGTGGAAGGCGTCGAGGGCGGTGTCGAGGGTGTGCAGCGCGGTGCGCAGGTCCTCCTCGGTGGCGTTCTCGTCGGCGGCGGTCCGCCGGGCGGCGTCGACGGCGGCGGTCAGTCCGGCCTTGGCCCCTTCGGGGTACTGTCCGTCGCGGTCGCCCTCGCGGGCGGCGTGCAGGGTGAGCGCGGCGTCGTCGATCAGGGCCTCCAGGCCCTGGGCGGGCTTGAGCTGACCGGGGGCGACGGCGACCCTGACCTCGGCGACCTTGAGTTCGGCGCCGGAACCGCCGTTGTGGATACGGAAGTCGGCCCCGTTGGCGCGGTTGGTGAGGATCGCGTCGTCCAGGGCGAAGGTGTGGGTCTTCCAGGTGCCGGTGTCGCCGTAGGTGAAGACCGCGGACGGCTTGAACTTGTCGGCGAGTTCGTCGCCCGGGGAGTCGTAGTGCAGGGCGATCCGGCCGTTGCCGGAGTCGAGGTAGTCGACGCTGACGAACACCTTGTCGGAGGTGTGGTGGAGGTAGGTGTCGTCGACGTTCATATAGAGGAAGTTGACACCGGGCGCGGGGGCGGCGCGGTTGGTCTGCCAGTAGCCGCGGCCGTCGTGCTCCCCGGTGACCAGGCCGCTGGAGGAGTCGCCGCCGCGCGGGGTGATCCCGGCGGCCTCGGGGGCGGCGCCCAGGGTGACCGAGGCGCCGACGGAGCCGATCCGGACGGCGGCGACGGTGATGTCCGGGACGGTGTCGCCGTCGCGGGCGGCGAGGCGCAGGATGTCCTTGCCGCCGGTGAGGTCGGCGTCGGTGAGGTCGAAGGCGCCGGTCTTCCAGGTGCCGGTGCCGGTCAGCGGGAGGGTGGCGTCGGTGCCGTCGGCGCCCTGGCGCAGGGTCAGGGCGCCCTGCCCGGTGTCCCGGTAGGTGACACTGACCACCAGATCGTCGCCGGGCAGGTTCGCCACGTACTCGTCGTCCAGGTCGAAGCTGAGGTACGAGGTCCCGGCGGCGGTGTCGGTGCCCCAGTAGCCGCGGCCGTCCAGTTCGCCGGTGCGCAGTCCGGCCGGGTCCGCGCCGGCGGCGGCGCCCAGGCCGAGGGTGCGCGGGGCGGGCCCGAGGTCGGCGCCGACGCCGTTCGGATACATCACGGGGTCAGCGGCGGCGGCGAGGGGGGCGGGTGCCCCCAGGGTGACCGCGGTGACCAGGGCGGTCATCACGACGGCGGCACGGCCGGACGCTCTTCGGCGGGCGGCCGGTCGGGGGGTGGAGAGGTCGGGCGACACGTGCGTCCTCCTGAGGTGGGAGCGGTGTGCTCTCGTGATCGGGGTCAGAGGGTGCGGGTGCGCCGAGGGCTGTGGCCCAGGAGCCGGGCGCAGGCCGAGCTGTCGAACAGGGAGGTGCGGCCGGGCAGGGGGGCGAGTACGGGGACGTCCGGGAAGTGGCGTTCCAGCAGTTCGGCGGTGGGCTGCGGGGCCGAGGTGTCGGGGGCGGCCACATTGATGACATGGCTGCCGCGCAGGGCGGTGGTGAGGGCCAGCCGGATCACGGTGGCCGCGTCGCGGGTGTCGAGCCAGCCCCACAGTCCGCTCCGGTGCTCGCCGGGGTCGGCGGCCACCTCGGCGAAGTGGCTCTTGAGGCGGGTTCCGGCGCCGGTGAAGGGCATCCGCAGGGACACGATGTCGGTGCCCCAGCGGCGGTGGGTGGCGTGGGCGATCTCCTCCAGGACGAGTTTGGACAGCCCGTAGGGGTCCTCCACGAGGGTGGGGTGCTGTTCGTCCAGGGGCAGATAGCGCGGGGCGAGCGGGCGGGGCGCCCAGGCCAGGCCGACGGCGGCCAGGCTGGAGGTGGCGACCACCCGGGGCACCCCGGCGCGTCCGGCCTCGTCCAGGACGCGGTGGGCGGTGAGGCAGTTGACGGCGAAGAGCCGGCTGTCGTCGTCGGACTTGGGGTGCGGGATGGCACCGAGATGGACGACGGCGTCGACGCCGTCGAGGGCCGTGCGGACGGTGTCCCGGTCCTGGAGGTCGCCGATGTGCGCCCGTTCGACACGGGCGTCCTCGACGGGGTGCTGGTCGAGGGCGGTCAGCCGGTGGCCCCGGGCGGCCAGTTCGCCGATCACATAGCCGCCGAGATGTCCGGCGGCCCCGGTGACCAGGACGCGCATCAGCCCTTCACCGCCCCGACCAGTCCGCTGACGAAGTAGCGCTGGAGGAAGAGGAAGAGCAGGATCACCGGGACGACGATGATCAGCGCGCCCGCCATGAGGTTGTTGTACTGCGGGACGCTCTCCGAGGCGAGGGTCTCCAGGCCCAGGGGGAGGGTGTAGGTGGCGGGGTCGTTGAGGGAGACCCGGGTGAGCAGATACTCGTTCCAGGTGGGGATCGCGGTGAGCAGGGCCACGGTGATCAGGGCGGGCCGGGACAGCGGCAGATAGATCCCGGTGAAGATCCGCAGCTCGGACGCCCCGTCGACGCGGGCTGACTCGCGCAGTTCGCCGGGGATGGCGGAGAAGGCGCCGGTCATGAGGAGGATGGAGAGCGGGGCGGTGCCGTTCACGAAGGGCAGCACGAGGCCCAGATGGGTGCCGAGGATGCCCATCTCGTTCTCCAGGATGACCAGCGGCAGCATCACGGTCACGCCGGGGACGAAGAGCAGCGCCATGAACATCCGCGACAGCGCCGTGCGCCCCTTGAACCGCAGTACGGCGAAGGCGTATCCGGCGGACGCGTAGACCACGAGGGTCAGGGCGACGGTGTAGCCGGTGACGAGGACGCTGTTGAGGAAGTAGTCGAAGAAGTTGAGCCGGTTCCAGGTCTCGACCAGGGTGTCCAGGGTGGGGTTCTCGGGGATGAGGTGTCCGCCGCGCACCACCTCGAACTGGGTCTTGAAGGCGGCCGACACCATCCACAGGAACGGATACAGGCTGACCACGGCGTACCCGGCCAGCAGAGCGAAGACCACGACCCGCGCGGCGATCCGGCCGGCCGGGCGGGAGCCGGGCCGCCGCTCGCCGGGGCCGGTGTCGGTGCGCGGGCGCGCGCCCGGGGTGGCAAGGGTGGTCATACTCGGCTCCTCATGGCGCGCAGATTGATCAGAGCCAGCACCATCGCCGCGGCGAACAGCAGCCAGCCCAGGGCGCTGGCCAGGCCCAGGGTGGGGGCGAGGTCCTCCAGGAACGCCAGCCGATAGGTCTCCAGGCCGAGGACATTGGTGTGGTCGCCGGGTCCGCCGTTGGTCATCACCAGGAAGGTCTGGAAGCCGTGCAGCGATTCCCGCAGGTTGAGCAGGACGTTGATGGCGGTGAGCGGCATCAGCAGGGGCCAGACCACCAAGAGGTTGGTCCGCCACCAGCCGGCGCCGTCGAGTTCGGCGGCCTCCAGCACACTGCGGTCGATGGACTGGAGCCCGGTCAGATAGAGCAGCATGGCGACCGGGACATTGCCCCAGACGGTGACGACGATCAGGGTGCCGAGCGCGGTGTCGGGGTTGCCGAGCCAGCCCTGGGGCTGCTCCAGCGAGCCGAGTCCGACCATGCCCAGCAGATAGTTGACGGCGCCGTCGGGCTGGAGGATGTACCGCCAGGCGAAGTAGACGGCGATACCGGTGGTGACGTACGGCACGAAGTAGATCGACCGCAGGACGCCCTGGAGGCGTTTTGCCTGGTTGAGCAGGACGGCCAGGGGGAACGACACGGCGATCGTGAGCAGCGGTACGAAGATCATCACCCAGAGGGTGTTGAGGGCGGCGGCCTGGACCGGGGGCGCGTGGACGGGGCTGCGCCAGAGCAGGTCGGCGTAGTTGTCGAGGCCGACCCATTTCCACTCGGGGGTGAAGCCGTTCCAGGTCGCGAAGGAGAGCGCGAAGCCGTAGCCGACGGTGTAGAGGCCCATGACGGCGAAGAGCACGACCGCGGGGGCGACGAAGAGATAGCCGGAGACGGCTTCGGTGCGGATCCTGCGGCGGCGGGACGCCGGTCCGGCAGGACCGCCCGGAGGCGTACGGCGTCTGCCGCGGCCTCCGGTGGTCTCCGGGAGCGTGGGGCGGTGTGCGGTGGTCACTCGCCGGACGCCCAGTAGTTGTCGGTCAGCTCGGTGATCCGCTTGCCGGTCTGTGCCGGGGTCAGCCGGTCCAGGGGGCTCATGTCGACCAGGATCTTGGCGGCCTTGTCCTGCTCGTAGGCGGGCGGGAAGTAGGCCCGGTCGCTCGGGTCGTAGGTGGTCTCGGGGGTGCCGTCGAAGCTGGCGAGCATGGAGGCGAGGGCGTCGCCGAGGAGGTCGGCGTCGCCGGAGCCGAGTTCGGTGGCCGGCAGATCGCTGGCGCCCTCGGCGAACTTCGCGGCGACCTCGGGCTGGGAGAGGTACTCCATCCACTTCGCGGCGTTCTCGGGCTGCTCGGTGGCGGCGGACATGCTCAGGCCGGTCAGGGCGAGCGGGCCGAGGGCGGGCTGGGGCACCTGGCCGTCCTCGGCGCCGGGCAGGCCGAAGGCGTAGACGTCGTCGGGGTCCATGCCGCTCTGCTCCAGGAACGACAGGGTGAAGGTGCCGCCGACCAGGAACGCGGACTTGCCCTGGGCGAACGCCTGGTCCGCCTCGTCGATGTCCAGGGACTGGGTGCCGGGCATCCAGTACGGGGTGAGCCGGTCGTACGCCTCAAGGACCGCGGTGCCACCCGGTGAGGACCAGTTGGCCGAGCCGTCGTCGCTGAACAGGGCCTGGTAGTCCTGCTCGCCGAGCATCGAGTAGGCCAGCGGCTGGGCGATCCAGGTCAGCCCGGTGTCGGGGACCTTCAGGCCGAGGGCGAGGCCGCCGTTCTGCGCGTCCTTCGCCTTGGTGGCCTCCAGGGCGTCGATGAGACCGGCCCAGGTGGTGGGCGGCTCGGTGACACCGGCGTCGGTGAGCATCTGCTTGTTGGCGTAGACGATGCCGAAGGTGCCGATGGTGAACGGCACGCTGTGCCGGTCGCCCTTCTCCACCCCGTGGAACTTGGCGTCCTCGGGCTCGGCCTCCTTGAGCTTGGCGTCGTTGACGTAGCCGGACTCCCGGACGCTCTGCGGGTAGCGGTTCAGCCAGGCGTCGTCGACGACATCGGTGAGTTCGGAGACGACCCCGCCGGCGCCCAGGGCCAGGTCCTCGCCGTCCGAGTGCAGTTCCATCACATCGGGGAGGTCACCGGTCTTGGCCGAGCTCTGGATCTTGGTGACGAAGGCTTCGTCGGGGGTGTACGCCTCGATCTCGACCTTGACACCGGTCTCCTTCTCGAAGTCCGCGGCGGCGGCGCGGAGCGCGGCCACATGGGTCTGCTTGAAGGTCCACATCTCCAGGGCGCCGGAGTCCCCGGAGCCCGATGAACCGCCGCAGGCGGTGAGCATCAGCCCGGCCGCGACCGTCGCCGCGGCCAGCCGGGCGGTCCGGGAATGACGTATGCGCATCGACCTTACCTCGCTATCTCGCTATGCTTCATTCAGGTAGCCGAATATCGTTGGGTGACCTGAACATAGGGACGTCGTGATATAGCGTCAAGCAGGGGGACAAGAATCGTTCTGACCGCATGTCAGAAAGCCGGTACGGGAAGCGGAGGTTCGGGTGGAGTCAGTGGCAGCAGCGGCGGGTGAGCGAAGGCCCGAGGAGGTCAAGTCCGCGGCGCGGGTGCTGGAGGTCCTGGAACTGCTCGGCGCGGACGGCGCCAAGCTCTCGCTGGCGGAGCTGGCGGGCTCCATGCGGGTGCCCAAGAGCAGCCTGCACGCGGTGCTGCGCACCATGCAGGCGCGCGGCTGGGTCGACACCGACGCCCAGGGCACCCGCTACGGCCTCGGCCTGAAGGCCCTGATGACCGGCACCGCCTATCTGGAGGGCGACGACGTGGTCTCGCTCGCGGGGCCGGTGCTGGACGCCCTGGCCGAGGAGACCGGGGAGGCGGTGCATCTGACCCGGCTGTCCGGCGCCGATGTGGTGCAGCTGGCCAAGCGCGAGTCCCGGCACGCCCTGCGGATGTACGCGCCGGTCGGGCACCGGGTCCCGGCCCATGCCACGGCCCCCGGCAAGGCGATGCTGGCCCGGTTCGCGCCGGGCGAGGTGGACCGCCGGCTGTCCTGGCCGCTGCCCTCCCTCACCCCGGACACGGTGACCGACCCGGCCGCCCTCGCCGCCCAGCTCGCCGAGGCCCGGCTGCGCGGGTGGGCCCAGGACGACGGGGAGTCCTCGCCCGGGGTGCGGTGCGTGGCGGTCGCGCTGGGCACCGACCAGCAGGGCGGCGACGCGCTCAGCTGCTCGGGGCCCAGCAGCCGCATGGACGACCGGCGCACGGAGGAGATCGCGCTGGCGGTGACGGACGCGGCCCATTCCCTGCGCACGCTGCTGAAACGGCTGGGACAGCACTGAGGGCGCGCAGTGCCGCGCGGGGGTGGCGCTGAGGGAGACGGGACGGCACCGCGGGTGCCGGTGCCCCGGGGCGCGGGCGTCGGATCACCTCGATGAGGGCGGGTGCGCGCACCCGCCCTCACGCCTGTCCGCCACCCCGCTCCCCCACCCCGCCGACGCCCCGGAACGTTGACAGCACACTCCACCGTCCGTTCGGATAGCAGTACGCCATACGCCGATCCGAACGCAGGAGTGTCCATGGCAGACGCCTCTTCCTCCGCCCGCGCCACCCCCACCGTCCTCGCCCCGGCCCCCTGGGTCGAGGAGCGCGGGGCGAAGATCCGCATCACCGCCGTGCGCACCTTCCTCACCGCGCCGCACGGCTGCCCGCAGCTGATCGTGCGGGTGGAGACCAATGAGCCGGGACTGTACGGGCTCGGCTGCGCCGGCGACCCGCAGCGCACCCTCGCGGTGCGTACCGTACTCGACGAGTACGCGGGCCCGCTGCTGCGCGGGCGCGACCCCGACGACATCGAGGATCTGCACCGGCTGCTCCTCAACAGCGGCTACTGGCGCGGCGGTTCGGTGGAGGGCAACGCGCTCGGCGGGGTCGACGTGGCCCTGTGGGACCTCAAGGCCAAACGGCTCGGCGCCCCGCTGTACTCGCTCTTCGGCGGCCGGGTGCGCCGGGCGGCCGAGGCGTACACCCATGTCGACGGCGGCGATCCGGCGGAGATCGCCGACCAGGTCGCGGCGGCCCGGGAGCGCGGCTTCCGGCATGTGCGGGTCCAGGTCTCCGTGCCGGGCTCGGACACCTATGGCGCCGCCCGGGACGGCTCCCTGGCGGCGGCGGCGCACGAGCGCCGGGTGCCCTGGGACTCGGCGGCCTATCTGCGGACCGTGCCGAAGGCGCTCGCCCGGGTCCGGGAACTGGTGGGGGACGAGGTGGAGTTGCTGCACGATGTGCACGAGCGGCTCGATCCCCGGCAGGCCCGGGAGTTCCTGCGCCGGATCGAGGACGTGGGCCTGTACTTCCTGGAGGATCTGCTCGCCCCCGAGGACGCCCGGCACTTCGCCCGGTTGCACGCCGCCTCCCCGGTGCCGCTGGCGGTCGGGGAACTCTTCCACGACCCGGCCCAGTTCCTCGCCCTGCTCGACGGACCGGACATCGACTTCGCCCGGCTGCGCGTGCCGACCCTCGGCGGGCTCACCCCGGCCCGCAAGCTCGCGGCGCTGTGCGAGCTGCGCGGGGTCCGGCTCGCCCCGCACGGCCCGGCGGACGTCAGCCCGGTGGCGCAGGCCGCGACCCTCGCCCTCGACATCAGCAGCCATGCCTTCGGGGTGCAGGAGGCGGCGGCGTTCGCGCCCGCCGTGGCCGAGGTGTTCCCCGGCACGATCGTGCCCGTCCGGGGGGCGCTGGAGCCGTCGCCGGTCCCCGGTCACGGGGTCGACTTCGACGAGGGGGCCGCCCGTCGGCATCCGGTGCCCGAGCCGCTGGAGCACGACCGCTGGGCCCTGCTGCGGGGCACGGACGGCAGCGTGCGGCGCCCCTGACCGCACCGCCGCGCCCGTGGTCCCCCGCCGCCACCGCCCGTCCGCACCGGAAACGGGCGGTGGCACTCGCGTGCCATCGGGAATGCGTCGTATGCCATCTGGAATGTCAGGCAATTCCCTGCCAGAAATCGAATGCTGTGGAAATTAATGCGCCTGACCTTTTACCAGGGGAATTACTCAACTCCCTTTCCCGGTATGCATGAAGGGCCTTGACTTAGTAACACACGTGGTTTTACATGACCGGCACGAGCTGGACAGGAAGGTCCCTCCATGCATGCTCACCAGCAGGCCGGCGAGGAGCGAACGCTCACGTTCCTCAATGAGCGACTGCGGCCGGCGCTGTACCGCCACCGGGAACCGATGGACATCACCGCCTGGACCGTCCCGGGCGAACCCGTTTCCGCGCAGTCGGCACTCCGCGCGGATTACCGGTCGTTCACCGCCGGTGATGCATGGGGAGCGCCCTGGTCGACCACCTGGTTCCGGTTCCGGGCGCGGATCCCGCGGCGCTGGGCGGGACGCCGGGTCGAGGCGCTGTTCGACCTCGGCTTCGATCCCGCCCGGGGTCCCGGCGGCCAGGCGGAGGGGCTCGTCCATGACGAGAACGGCAAGCCCCTCCAGGGCCTGCACCCCGGCCACCGCACGGTGCTGCTGCACCGTTCGGCCGCTGGGGACGAGCCGGTGCGGCTGCTGGTGGAGGCCGCCGCCCACCCGCCGATCGCCGCCGCCACCGGCCACGGCACCCCCTACGGGGACCCCCTGACCGCGGGCGGCACGCCCCTGTACCGGCTGGAGCGGGCCGACCTGGTGGTCCGCGAGGACGACATCTGGCATCTGATCCATGACATGGAGGTGCTGGAAGAGCTGATGCGGGAGCTGCCCGAGGCGCTCCCCCGCCGCCATCTGATCCGCAGAGCCCTGGAGCAGGCCACCGACGCGGTCGACCCGTACGACGTGGCGGGCACCGCCCACCGGGCCCGGGAGATCCTCGCCCCGGCGCTGGCCCGGCGGGCGCACGACTCGGCGCACACCGCCGTCGCCGTCGGCCACGCGCACCTCGACTCGGCGTGGCTGTGGCCGGTCCGGGAGACCGTCCGCAAGTGCGCCCGTACCTTCTCCACCATGGTGACGCTCGCCGAGGAGTACCCGGAGCTGGTCGTCGCCTGCTCCTCGGCCCAGCGGTACGCCTGGATCAAGGAGCGCCAGCCCGAGGTCTACGACCGGGTGCGCAAGGCGGTCGCGGCGGGCAACTGGGCGCCGGTGGGCGGGATGTGGGTGGAGGCGGACGGCAATCTGCCCGGCGGTGAGGCGCTGGCCCGGCAACTGGTCCACGGGCGGCGCTTCTTCCGCGACGAGTTCGGGGTGGAGACCGACGGGGTGTGGCTGCCGGACTCCTTCGGCTACACCGCCGCCTATCCGCAGCTCGCCGCCCTCGCCGGGGCCCGCTGGTTCCTCACCCAGAAGCTGTCCTGGAACGACACCAACCGGCTGCCGCACCACACCTTCTGGTGGGAGGGCATCGACGGCACCCGGATCTTCACCCACTTCCCGCCGGTCGACACCTGCAACGCCCAGCTGACCGGCGCCGAACTCGCCCACGCCGTCGCCAACTACGCCGACAAGGGCGGCGGTTCGCGCTCGCTGGTCCCCTTCGGGGACGGTGACGGGGGCGGGGGGCCGACCGCCTCGATGCTGGAGAAGGCACGCAGACTGGCCGATCTGGAGGGTTCGCCCAAGGTCGGGATCCAGCATCCGTCGGCCTTCTTCCAGCAGGCGCGCGCCGAGTACCCGGACGCCCCGGTGTGGCGGGGCGAGCTGTATCTGGAGACCCATCGCGGCACGTACACCAGCCAGGCGCGGACCAAGCGCGGCAACCGGCGCAGTGAGGCGCTGCTGCGGGAGGCGGAGCTGTGGGCGGCGACGGCGGCGGTGCGCGAGGGCGCCGCCTACCCGTACGACGAGCTGACCGAGCTGTGGAAGCAGGTGCTGCTCCACCAGTTCCACGACATCCTGCCGGGCTCCTCCATCGCCTGGGTGCACCAGGAGGCCGAGCACACCTATGCCCGGATCCACCGGCGGCTGGAGCGGATCGTGGAGCGGGCGGCCGGGGGCCGCGAGGACGCGGGCGGGCGGGTGGCCGTCCTGAACGCGGCGCCGTTCGCCCGCCGGGAGGTCATCACGGTCGAGGAGGTGCCCGCGGGCGCCCGGGCGCAGCGGCTCGCCGACGGCCGCTGGGCGGTGGCGGCCGAGGCCCCGGCACTGGGGCGCGGTCCGGCCGGGCGCGCGGGGAACGAGGGGGCCGTCCCGGTCACGGTGTCCGACGACACGGACGGGCTCGTGCTGGACAACGGGCTGCTGCGGATCCGGGTCGACGCCGACGGGCTGGTCCGCTCGGCCGTGGACCTCGGCACCGGCCGGGACGCCGTGGCGCCGGGCGCGGCGGGCAATCTGCTCCAGCTCCACCCGGACGACCCGGTGCGCTGGAGCGCCTGGAACCTGGACCCGAACTACCGCTCCACGCACCGCGATCTGACCGGGGCGGTGTCGGTGGAACCGCTGGACGACGGGCCGCTGCTGGCGCGGGTGCGGGTCACCCGGTCCACCGGCCGCTCCACGATCGTCCAGGACCTCATCCTGACCGCCGGAAGCCGCGCACTGATCGTTGACAACGATATCGACTGGCGTGAGCGGGACATGATCCTCAAGGCCGCCTGGCCGCTGAACGTGCACGCGGAGACGGCCCGCGCGGAGATCCAGTTCGGCCATGTCGAGCGGCCGACACATGAGAACACCAGCTGGGACGCGGCCCGGTTCGAGATCTGGGCGCACCGCTGGATCCATGTCGGCGAGCACAACTGGGGCGTCGCCCTGGCCACCGACTCCACCTACGGCCACGATGTGGCCCGCCACACCCGCGAGGGCGGCGGCACCACGACGACCGTACGGCTGTCGCTGCTGCGGGCGCCGCACAGTCCCGACCCCTATGCCGACCGGGGCGCCCACCGGTTCCGCTACTCCCTGCGGCCCGGCGCGGACGTGGGCGCGGCCATCACCGAGGGGTACGCGCTCGCTCTGCCGCTGCGCCCGGCCGCGCCCGCCCCGGAGGCGGTGGCCCGGCCGCTGGTCTCGGTGGCCAGCCCGGATGTGGTGGTCGAGGCGGTCAAGCTGGCGGACGACCGCTCCGGCGATGTCGTCGTACGGCTCTACGAGTCGCGCGGCGGGCAGGCCGTCACCACGCTGACCGCGCACTTCCCCCTCGGCCGGGTGCAGGAGACGGATCTGCTGGAGGACCCGCTCACCGAGCACGAGCACACCCCTGACGGGCAAGTGGCGCTGGCCCTGCGTCCGTTCCAGATCCTCACCCTGCGCCTCACCCGCGCCCAGCGGGACACCGATGGCTGAGCGCACCCTGCGGGCCGCCGCCGATCCGCCCCCGGCCGGGCCCGCCGCCGCCTCCTCGTCCGACCCGCAGAGCACACTGCGTCAGTGGGCCCGGCAGGACGGGCCGCTGGCGCTGCGGGCCCGGATCGTGCTGCTGGCGTCGGAGGGGCTGCGGGACGCGGCCATCGCCCGGCGGCTCGGGGTGTCACGGCAGACGGTGGGGACCTGGCGCCACCGGTGGGCGGACCGGGGCCTGGACGGGCTGCGCGGTCAAGGGCGCCCGGGGCGGCCCGCCACGGTGGACGACGCCGAGGTGATCACCCGGACGCTGCTCGGCGCCGGGAGCCGGTCCGCGTCTCGGGCCATCGCCCGCGAACTCGGGCTGTCGCACGCCACCGTGGCGGCCATCCGGCGGCGCTGGGCGGACGGCCCGCCCGCCGAGCCGCCGCTGCCCGGCCCGGACGTATGGGTGCTGGGGCTGCACGCCGACGCCGAGCGGACCGTCCTGCTCACCGGGACCCGGCCCGACGCGGGCGGGGCGCCGCCCGAGAGCAGTGTCGGCGCGGATGTGCTGACCGAGCTGGACCGGGCGTGCGACGCGCTGACGCTCGTCCGTGAGCGGCAGGCGGCCACCGGGGACGGCGGGGCGCTGGCCGGGTTCCTGGGGCGGGCGCAGCGGCGGCATCCGCATGTCGCGCTGCACGCGGTGACGCTGTGGACGGCGCCGGGCGCGGGGTGGCCCGGAGGTCCGCCGGAGGTGACGTACCACCGGATCCCGGCGACCACCCACTGGCGGAGCTATCTGCGGGCGCTGGTCGCGCTGGACAGCACCCGGCATCCGGAGTCCTCCCGCCGGGTGTATCTGGATCTGGCGGGTGCCATCGGGCGGTACGCGCAGGGGTCGCCGGGCGAGCCGCTCCAGTGGCTGCGGGAGAGCATCGCCAGCCATGCCCCCTCGGGCGAGGAGCCGGAGGCGGCACTGCGCCGGGAGAGCGCGGGCGGTGCCAATCACATCGACCTGGGGTCGTTCAACGAGTGCGTGGTGATCGAGGCGGTCCGGCTGGCCGGCACCATCACCCGCGGGGAGATCGCCCATCGCACCGGGCTGACCCAGCAGTCGGTGTCCCGGATCTCGCGCTCGCTGCTGGCGCGCGGAATCCTGGTGGAGGACGCCCAGTTGCGGGCGACCTCCGGCAAACCGCGCACCCCGGTGCGGCTGCGCGGGGACGCGGCGCACGCGGTCGGCATCCATATCGACCCGGAGGTCTTCACCGCCGTCGTCATCGATCTGGACGGCGCCCTGGTCGCCGTCCGCTCCCAGCCGGTGCGGGCGACGGCCGATCCGGAGGTGCTGGTCAAGCAGGTGGTGCAGCTCGGCGGGGAGGTGCTGGCCGATGCGCGGGGGTCGGTGCGCGAGGACGGTTTCCTGGGGATCGGGGTGGCCGTGCCCGGTCCGGTGGACATCGCCTCGGGGACGGTGCTGGATCCGCCGCTGATGTCGGTGTGGACGGATCTGCCGCTGCTGTATCTCCTCAAGGACCATTTCCAGTGCCCGCTCATCATGGAGAAGGACGCCGCCGCGGCGGCGGCGGGCGAACGCTGGATCGGCCGCGACCGCCGCTCACGCGACTTCGGCTATCTCTATCTCGGGACGGGGGTGGGCTCGGGGCTGTATCTCAACGGCGATCTGTACCGGGGCATCAGCGCCAACGCGGGTGAGTTCGGGCAGTTGTGCGCGGTGGCGCTGGGCCGGACCGCGCCGGGCGGGCGGCCGGAGATCCTGCCCGAGTGCAATCCGCCGGTGGGGCTGTCGCAGCTGGCCGAGCGGCACGGCTGCGCGGTGGGGGGCGAACGGCCGGGCAGCCCCGGCGCCTACCGGGCCATCACCGGGGCGGCGGCGGCCGGGGATCCGGCGGCGGGCGCGGCCGTGCGCGATCTCGCGCGGGCGATCGGTCAGGGCGCGGTCGGTCTGGTGGATCTGCTGGACATCGATCTGGTGGTGCTGGGCGGCCCCTTCTTCACCGATGACGCGGCGCCGCTGTATCTGTCGCACATCGAGGAGATGGTCAACGCCTTCCCGACCGCCCGGCGGCTGCGGCATGTGGATGTCGAGGCATCGGTCCTCGGTCCGGAGGCGGCGGCCGTGGGCGCGGCCTCGACCATCTTCCACGCGACCTTCACCCCGCGCCTGGGCGGCAGCGCGCTGCGCCGTCCGGCGCCGGCACCGGTGGCGGATCGGTTTCTGTGAGGCGGGCCGGTGTGACACCGGTCTGCACAAGGCCGGTTCGGGTGAGGGCGGTTCGGGTGAGGCCGGTTCAGGTGAGGCCGGTTCGGGTGAGGGCGGGTTGATGCGAGGCCGGTTCAGGTGAGGCCGGGTTGATGCGAGGCCGGTTGCCATGACGCTGCGAGGCCGCCGGTTCCCCTGACCGTGAGGAACCCGCCTGTTCCCCCACGCCCTCTTGTCTCCGGCCGCCCCACCCCCCATGGTTGACGCGCGTCACACCGACCCCCCACAGCGACCCCGCACACCCGACGCCCGTCCCCTCACCTCATGGGAGAGTCCATGCCGCACCGCCTTCTGAGACTCCTCGCCACCTTTGTCATGCTCCTGTCCGGCGTGACCGTCTCCACCCTCGCCACCGCCGGTACCGCGCACGCCGACGGCTGCTACACCTGGACCCGCACCCTCTCCCAGGGCGCCACCGGCGACGATGTCACCCAGCTCCAGATCCGGCTTGGCGGCTACCCCGGCTACGGTGCCGTGCTCGCCGTGGACGGTGAGTTCGGCCCCGCCACCACCGCCGCCCTCCAGCGCTTCCAGTCGGCGTACGGACTCACCGCCGACGGTGTCGCCGGTACGGCCACCTTCACCCGGCTCTACGCCCTCCAAGACGACGACTGCACCCCCGTCCACTTCTCCTACAGCGAGCTGAACGACTGCAACACCACCTGGGCCGGCGGCAATGTCAGCGCGGCGACCGCCCGGTCCAACGCGCTGCGCACCATGTGGAAGCTGGAGGCGCTGCGGCACGCGCTCGGCGATCAGCCCCTCACCGTGACCAGCGGTTTCCGCTCCCAGGCGTGCAACGCGGCGGTCGGCGGCGCGAGCGACAGCCGGCATCTCTACGGTGACGCCGCCGATCTCGGGGCCGGTCCGCACTCGCTGTGCACCCTCGCCAAGCAGGCCCGCAGCCATGGCTTCCGGGGCATCCTCGGTCCGGGCTACCCGGGGCACAACGACCACACCCATGTCGACCACCGCTCGGCCCAGTTCTGGTCCGCGTCCACCTGCGGCATCTGAGGCGCCCGGCGCCGGGCGGGGGGAAAATGCGTGGACACCGCCCCGCCCCGCCGGGAACCGTTGAGGTCATGTATCGCGAGAAGCAGGAGAAGCTCTGGAACACCGACGCGGCCCTGCGCTACGACACCCCGGGCGAGGGAGCGTTCGCGCCCGGGGTGCTCGTCCCGACGGTGGAGCGGCTCGCCGCGCTCGCGGGCGACGGGGCCGCCCTCGAATTCGCCGTGGGGACCGGGCGGGTGGCGGTTCCGCTGGCCGAGCGGGGCGTCCCGGTCACCGGGATCGAGCTGTCCCGGCCGATGGTCGACCGGCTGCGCGCCAAGGCCGACGCGGCGGCGCTGCCCGTCGTCATCGGTGACATGGCGACGACCCGGGCGCCGGGCTCGTACCGGCTCGTCTATCTCGTCTACAACACCATCTCCAATCTCCAGACCCAGGACGAGCAGGTGGAGTGCTTCCGCAACGCCGCCCGGCATCTGGAGCCCGGCGGGCGGTTCGTGATCGAGCTGTGGGTGCCGGAGCTGCGCAGGCTGCCACCGGGCCGGGAGGCGACGGTGGGGCTCTGCGAACCGGGCTACATCCTGCTGGACACCTACGATGTGCTCCACCAGCGTGCGGTGTCCTACCACTTCCGCTACGACGACGAGACCGGTGCGGCACGGCTGGACCGCAGTCCGCACCGCTACATCTGGCCGGCCGAGCTGGATCTGATGGCCCGGCTCGCCGGGTTCGAGCTGGAGAGCAGGCACGCGGACTGGTCCGGCGGCGAGTTCACCGCCGACTCCCCTTCGCATGTGTCGGTCTACCGGCTGCCGGACGGGAGCTGACGACCGCCGCGCGGGCGGCCCCCGGGGGGGGGGCGCCCCCCCGGGCGGGTGCCCGGGGGCGCCCCGCCCCCCCCCCCCCCAACGGGCTCCGCCGGGGGGGCCCGGCCGGCCCGCGCC
>NZ_JBEXLA010000003.1:0-216891 GCF_040609715.1 Streptomyces sp. NPDC004610
CCACCCCCCAAGCCATCAACTCGACAGGGGGAGAGAGTCATGCCAACTCCGGAGGCCGGGCGCCCCATTGCGGGGCCACCAAGAAGGTAATGGGGGGGCCGGGGAGCGGCTTGAGGGGAGGTCCGGGGGAGGGCCCGGCGAGGCCCCGGGAGAGCCCGGGGAGGTCCGGGGGAGGCCCCGGGGAGGTCGGGGGACCGAGAGAGGCCCCGGAAGGGGCCTCAGGGCGTCCCCGACGGGCCTCAGGGCGCCCGGCACGGCTCCGGGGGCGGCGGCCCAAATCGCCGCCCGAGGCACGCCACAGGCGCTCCCTGGGGCCCCACAGGGCACCAAGGCTTTCCTGGGGCACCGAGGCCGCCCCGGCGGCACCGAAGCCGTCCCGCGGCACCGAAGCCGCCCCAGGGCACTCGAAGCCGTGCGTCGCGGGGCCAGTGCGCCCGGAAGCCGCCCGTAGGCACCGGGTGCACTGCGTGCACCGGGTGGCACCGGGATGGCCCACCAGGGCCTGCTGGGCGCCCGGCAGGGTACCCGGACCGCCTGTCAGGGCTCCGACCGCCTGCCAGGTTCGAGGCCACCCGCCGGGGTCCAGGCCGCCCACCGGGGTATCCAAGCCACCCACCGGGCATCCAGGCCGCCCTCGGCGCCCGAGCGCCCTCTCGGGAGCCCGGCAAGAGCCGGTCGTCCCGGAGCCGGTGTCCCGGGGCGGTGAGTCGCCGCTCACCGCCCCGGGACCAGAACCGCCCGCCCGTCACGGCAAGGCGGCGCTCGGACCGGGAACCGGCCCGGTTCACCGGGGCAGTGACGGCCCGTCACGGATGCCGTCACCGCCCCGCCAGGGGGCCGCCTCAGACCCCCGCCGTCACTTCACGCGCCCGTACCAGACACTCTTGGTCCAGATCTTCTGGAGCCGCACCACGTCGCCGGACTTCGGCGAGTGCCAGATCTTGCCCTTACCGGCGTAGATCCCGACGTGGTAGATGTTCGAGCCGGAATGGAAGAACACCAGGTCACCCGTCTTGCGGCTGCCTGCCGAGATGTGCTTCGTCTTGTTGTACTGCTGGGCGGCCGTACGCGGCAGCTTCTTGCCGGCCTTCTTGAAGGCGTACAGCGTCAGCCCGGAGCAGTCGAAGCGGCTGGGTCCGGTGGCTCCCCACTTGTAAGGCGCTCCCTTCTTGGAAGCGGCCACCTGAAGTGCCTTGGTCGCGTGCGTGGCAGCCGATGCCTCCGAGGCGAACCCCGGGACCACCACGCTGCCGCCCACCGCGGCGAGCGTCAGCGCCGATGCCGTACCGGCGCGGGCCATGAGCGACGGGACACGATTGAGCGCGGTCATGCGCAACCCTTCGTCAGCCGCCTATGAAGGATGACCTGTCGGATTCGGGCTGGCGAAGTAGCCCGGCCGCCCGAAGGCGGCTTCACCCCAAGGACCGCTCGAAGCCGAACTGCGCTCCGGCGACCCGTCGTACCTGGGTCCTCCACTCCTGCCGATGCACTCCTGTCGACCGGGCATCCGGGCGGCGGCAGGATTCGGCGTCCGCCCGGACCGCCCCGCCGCGGTGGCGGGGTCTTGTCGTCAGTCAGGGATCTTCACCTACGCGTGTCCGAAAATCCCAACGGAACCGAGGATTTGTGGTGTTACTCACCACTCACCCGTTCGGGTGGACATCCGGGTGTGCGAACGCGTGTCACGATGCGCGCACGCCCCGGACCAGCACCGGAGCCCTCCCAAACCCCAATCCGGGGGCGCGTTCGGCGAGCGAGCCGGGTCGTCAAAATGACCATCCGATACGCCGAACGGACGTAATCCATTTGGTCCGTTTGACACCGGAGTCCGGCATTCCGAGTAGTTCGGCGCGGGGCGGCCGGGGTGCCGTCCCCGGTCGTCCGCGCCTCAGCCGTCGGAGCGCGGAGGAAGCGAGACCCGCGCGGTGCGGCGCTCGCCGTCCAGCACGCGCAGCGCCCGCGCGAGGGTCGCCGACGACAGTTCCGACTCGCCCCGGTGGTGCATCAGCGCGAGTGCGTCCCGCAGCAGGGCCGCCTTCGCGACCAGTGCCTGCGCGGCCCGCAGCGCGGCGTAGGTGTCCTCGTGCCGCGCCGGGTTGATCCGGCCCAGCAGATCGGCCGCCTCCAGATAACGGTCGATCAGTTCGCCCTCCGCGCGGGTCAGCGCCGGCAGCGGCGGGTACTCGGGCTGCAGCGTCATCCCCGGCTCACCCTTCCCCCGTCGCCTTGCGGCTCCCGATGATCCGGTCCACCAGCCCGTACTCCAGCGCCTGCGGCGCGGTGAGCACCAGATCCCGCTCGATGTCCGCGCTCACCTGCTCCGGCGACCGCCCGGTGTGCCGTACGAGCATCTCCTCCAGGCGGGTGCGCACCCGCGCCAACTCGGCGGCCTGGAGGGCGAGATCGCTGGTCCGCCCCTCGATCGGCTCCGGCAGCGACGGCTGGTGGACCATGATCCGGGCGCCGGGGAGCGCCAGCCGCCTGCCGGGCGTCCCGGCCGCCAGCAGCACCGCCGCCATGGCACCGGCCTGCCCCAGACACACCGTCTCCACCTCGCAGCGCACGAACCGGATCGTGTCGTACACCGCCGACATCGCGCCGAACGAGCCGCCGGGGGAGTTGATGTAGAGCGAGATGGCGCGGTCCGGGTCCTGGTACTCCAGATGCATGAACTGGGCCATCACATCGTTGGCCGCGATGTCGTCCACGGGTGTGCCCAGGAAGACGATCCGCTCCTCCAGCAGCTTCGCGTAGGGATCCAGCGTCCGGTGCCCGTAGCTGGTGCGCTCGGTGAACTCGGGCAGGACATGACGGGCGGACGGGCGGTCCATGACGAACGCCTCCTCGGCAGGGGTGCTCGACGGCGCTCCATACGGGCGCCGCTTCTGTCAAAAATGTACAGGACGTACGTTCCGTTGGCGATGGCCGCTCCACCGCCCCGTCATCCGGGAGCCCCGCTCCGTAAGCTGGAGGCATGGCCTACGAGATTCCGGTGACCCAAGCACGGGCCGAACTGGCGGAACTGATCAACCGGGTGGTCTACGGCGGTGAGCGCGTCGTGGTGACCCGGCACGGCAAGCCCTTGGTCGCCCTGGTCTCCGCCGCCGACCTGGAGCGGCTCGAAGCGCTGGGCGAGCCCGCGGAGGAGCCGGTGATCGGCTCCGTCGCGGCGGTGCGCGAGGTCGCCCCCGCGGCGGCGCCCGAGCACCGGCGGTTCGGAATCGTGGCGGAGCACCGGGGGCCGAACCCGTCCTAGGGTCCGCCGCCGTGGGTGCCGGGGCGCGGCGCGGGCACGCGAAGGGTGCGGCTCTCGAATAGGGCACGGCTCCCGACAGGGCAGGGCTCCCGACAGGGCGCGGATCCTGATAGGGCACGGCTCCCGATGAGGAACCGTGCCCTTCGTCAGACGCCCGGTCCGGCGACCGTGCCGGCTGTGGTGACTGTGGCCGACGGTCCGGCGACCGTGCCCGATGCGGCGACTGCGCCGGGTGCGGCGACCGCGCCCGACGGTCCGGCGACCGCGCCCGACCTCCCGACCGCGCCCCCGCCCCTCACCCCGCCGACACCGCCTCCCCTCACCCCGCCGCCCCCACCCCTCACCCCGCCGGCACCGCCTCCCGCTCAGCCGGCCGCCCCTCCTCCGCCCCCCGCCCCTTCAGCGCCGCGCCGAGCAGGACCGCGCCCAGGCCCAGCACCGCCCACCAGGTCAGGGTGAGGGCCGGGCCGACCGCGCCCGCGCCGTCGAAGTACGCCACCGAGCGCAGCAGCGAGGTCCCGGCGCCCGGCGGCAGCCACTGGCCGATGGTCCCGGCGGGCTCCGGCAGCAGCTCCGGGGCCGATCCGGCGCCGGAGAACGGGTTGCCGAGCAGCATCATCACCGCCGCGGCCACCCCCACCCCGGCCCGCCCGATCAGCGCGGACAGCCCGGCGACGGCGGCGCTCACCGCCAGCACCGACAGCCCCAGTACCCCGGCCTCCGCCCACCAGTTCCCGGTGAGCACCTCCAGCCAGCTGTGCGCCACCGCCGCCGCGACCAGGCCGACCAGCGCCGCCGACCCGAGCAGCGCGGCCACCGCCCGCCCGCCGCGCAGCCCGAGCAGACTGATCACCGCCCCGGCCGCCATCCCCGCCAGGGCCAGCGGCAGCACGCTGGAGGTGAGTGCCGCCCCGCGCGCGTCGTTGGGGGGCGTCGGGACCACGTCGACCGTCGGGACCGGGGTGCCGTCGGCCGCCGTCAGCCCTGCCGCCGTCTGCTGGAGCAACTGGGCGACGGCCGGGCCGCCCGCCGACGCGGTCAGCAGTTCGGGCCCGTCGTCCGTGATCACGAGGGCCCCGTAGACCGTGCGGTTCTCGACCGCCTGACGGGCGGCGGCCTCGTCGTCGTAGCGGTGGATCTCGAAGGCGCCCCGCTGCGCGGACAGCCGCTGCTCGATCGGGGCGGTCGCGGTGGCCGGTCCGGCCACGCCCACGGGCAGCTCGCGGGGCGCGATACGGGCGGCGGGCCAGGCGAAGGCCCACAGCGCGAGCGCGGCGATCACGGGGACGAGCACGACGACCGCGAGCAGTCGGAGGTGCTGTGGGTGGGAGGGCGAGGTGCGGGTGGAGGGGGAGGTGGTCATGCGGAGTACCCCTTGGACGGGAGCCGGGGAGGCGGCGCGGTTCCCGGGCGGGTGGCGCCGGGAAGCGGGCCGCTCCAAAAAGAAGGATCGTTCGTTTTACTGTCTCCACCGTGCGCATCGCGGGGCGGGCTTGTCAAGAAGGAACGTTCGTTTTACGTTGGACGGCATGGCACGCGTATCCCAGGAGCACCTCGACGCCCGCCGTCGGCAGATTCTCGACGCCGCCCGGCGCTGCTTCGCCCGCAACGGCTTCCACGCCACCTCCATGCAGGACATGCTGAGCGAGGCCGGACTGTCGGCCGGGGCCGTGTACCGCTACTTCAAGGGCAAGGACGAACTGATCGCGGCGATCGTCGGAGAGGTCCTGGAGTACGCCCTCGCCACCTACGAGGACGCCGCCCAGGAGGATCCGCCGCCCACGCCGGACGTGCTGATCCCGCGGATCGTGACCCGTATGCAGCGGCTGCGGCCGGAGACCGAGAACGGCCAGTGGCTCTTTCCCCGGCTGATGCTCCAGGTCTGGACCGAGACCCTGCGGGACCGGGAACTCGCGGCGATCATCGAACCCGCCGTCGCCCGGATCCGCGCCGCCTGGAACACCATCGGCGCCAACTACAAGGCCGCCGGGCTGATGGACGAGGCCGCCGACACCGATGCCATGGCCCGCACCCTGCTCGCCCTCGTCCAGGGCTACGCCTCCCAGCACGCCATGTTCGGCGGAGTGCCCGAGGCGACCCTCAGGGACGGACTGCGGGCCCTGATGAGCATCCGGCCCGCGGAACCGCCCCCCGCCGGCACGGACCGACCCGCCCCGCGGACGACACACCCCGGTAGCCGGATCGTATGACGGTTAACGCGCCCGAAACGCACCGCAATTAGCCTCCCCTCACGCCACCTGGTGTTTCCGCGGTGGACACGGCCCCCGGACCCCGTACGGCCCGGAGCGAGGATGTGAGGTGGGACGTGCAACTGACCCCGCACGAGCAGGAGAGGCTGCTGATCCATGTCGCGGCCGATGTGGCCGAGAAGCGCCGGGCCCGGGGACTGCGGCTCAACCACCCGGAGGCCGTCGCCCTGCTCACCTCGCATCTGCTCGAAGGCGCCCGGGACGGCCGGACCGTCGCCGAACTCATGGCGTCCGGGCGTGCGGTGCTCGGCCGTGACGACGTGATGGAGGGGGTCCCGGAGATGATCCACGAGGTGCAGGTCGAGGCCACCTTCCCGGACGGCACCAAGCTCGTCACCGTCCACGATCCGATCGTCTGAGGGGCCGCGATGATCCCCGGAGAGATCCTCTTCGCCGAGGACCCGGTCGTCTGCAACGAGGGCCGCCCGACCACCCGGCTGACCGTGCTGAACGCCGCCGACCGGCCCGTCCAGGTCGGCTCCCACTACCACTTCGCCGAGGCCAACCCGGGCCTGGAGTTCGACCGCGCCGCCGCCCGCGGCACCCGTCTCGACGTCCCCGCCGGGACCGCCGTACGGTTCGAACCCGGTATTCCGGTCGAGGTCACGCTCGTACCGCTGGCCGGGGCCCGGATCGTGCCCGGACTGCGCGGGGAGACCGCGGGGCCGCTGGACGGCGGGGCCGGTGCGGCCCTGGGGGTGCTCGATGACTGAGATCTCCCGCGCCCGGTACGCCGATCTGTTCGGGCCGACCACCGGGGACCGGATCCGGCTCGCCGACACCGATCTGCTGATCGAGATCGAGGAGGACCGCTGCGGCGGGCCCGGACGCTCCGGCGACGAGGCCGTGTTCGGCGGCGGCAAGGTCATCCGGGAGTCCATGGGCCAGTCCCGCGCCACCCGCGCCGACGGCACCCCGGACACCGTGATCACCGGCGCCGTGATCGTCGACCACTGGGGCGTCGTCAAGGCCGACATCGGTGTCCGCGACGGCCGGATCACCGGCATCGGCAAGGCCGGCAACCCCGACACCATGGACGGTGTCCACCCGGACCTGGTGATCGGGCCCGAGACCGAGATCATCGCGGGCAACGGGCGCATCCTCACCGCCGGGGGCATCGACGCCCACGTCCACTTCATCTGCCCGCAGATCGCCGACGAGGCCCTGTCCGCCGGGATCACCACCCTGGTCGGCGGCGGCACCGGCCCGGCCGAGGGCTCCAAGGCGACGACCGTCACCCCCGGCCCCTGGCACCTCGCCCGGATGCTGGCGGCGATGGAGGCGTACCCGCTCAACATCGGGCTGCTCGGCAAGGGCAACACCGTCTCGCACGAGGCGATGCTGTCCCAGATCAGGGGCGGCGCGCTGGGGCTGAAACTGCACGAGGACTGGGGCTCCACCCCGGCCGTCATCGACGCCTCGCTGACCGTCGCCGACCGCACCGGCATCCAGGTCGCCATCCACACGGACACCCTCAATGAGGCCGGTTTCGTCCAGGACACCCTCGCCGCCATCGCCGGACGCGGTATCCACGCCTACCACACCGAGGGCGCGGGCGGTGGGCACGCGCCGGACATCATGACCGTGGTGAGCGAGCCGCATGTGCTGCCCAGCTCCACCAATCCGACCCGGCCGTTCACTGTCAACACCGCCGAGGAACACCTCGACATGCTGATGGTCTGCCACCATCTCAACCCGGCCGTCCCCGAGGACCTCGCCTTCGCCGAGTCCCGGATCCGCCCGTCCACCATCGGCGCCGAGGACATCCTCCACGACCTCGGTGCCATCTCGATCATCTCCTCCGACGCCCAGGCCATGGGCCGGGTCGGGGAGGTGATCCTGCGGACCTGGCAGACCGCGCATGTGATGAAGCGGCGGCGCGGCTCCCTGCCCGGCGACGGCCGCGCCGACAACCGCCGAGTGCGTCGCTATGTCGCCAAATACACCATCAACCCGGCCCTCGCGCAGGGCCTCGCCCAGGAGGTCGGCTCCGTCGAGCCCGGCAAGCTCGCCGACCTGGTCCTCTGGGACCCGGCGTTCTTCGGCGTCAAGCCGCAGCTCGTCATCAAGGGCGGCCAGATCGCCTACGCGCAGATGGGCGACGCCAACGCCTCCATCCCGACCCCGCAGCCGATCCTGCCCCGGCCGATGTACGGGGCGATCGGCCGGGCGCCCGCCGCGAACTCGGTCAACTTCGTCGCGCCGCTGGCCGTCGAGGACGGGCTGCCCGAGCGGCTGGACCTCGGCAAGCGGTTCGCCGTCATCTCCTCCACCCGCGCGGTCACCAAGGCGGACATGCGGGAGAACGACGCCCGGCCCGACGTACGCGTCGACCCGGACAGCTTCGCCGTGCACATCGACGGGGAGCTGGTGGAGGCCGAGCCCGCCACCGAACTGCCCATGGCCCAGCGGTACTTCCTCTTCTAGGGGGCGTGATGTCCCGAGCGACCTTGCTGCTGCTGGCCGACGGCCGGTTCCCCGCCGGAGGGCACGCGCACTCCGGCGGGGCCGAGGCGGCCGTCCGCGCCGGGCGGGTGCGCGACGCGGCGAGCCTGGAGGACTTCTGCCGGGGGCGGCTGCACACCGCCGGGCTGGTGTCCGCCGCCCTCGCCGCGTCCGCCGCGCTCGGGACGGACCCGGTGGCGCTGGACGCCGCGGCCGACGCGCGGACACCGTCTCCCGCCCTGCGCACGGCCTCCCGCCGCCTCGGACGCCAGCTGCTGCGCGCCGCCCGCGCCACCTGGCCCCAGGGCGCCGAGGCGTACGGGGCGCTGGCCCGGGAGTTCCCCAAGGGGGCGCACCAGTCCGTGGTGCTGGGGGTGGTGGCGCGGGCCGCCGGGCTGGGCGCGCCGGACGCGGCGCACTGCGCGGCGTACGAATCGGTGAGCGGGGTCGCCTCCGCGGTCGTGCGGCTGCTGGGGCTGGATCCGTTCGAGGCGAGCGGGGTGCTGGCGCGGGTGGCGGGGGAGGTCGACCGGGTCGCCGACCGGGCGGTGGAGAGCGCGGCGGAGGGGGTGGTCGACGCGTTGCCCGCGATGTCGTCGCCGTTGCTGGAGATCGGGGCGGAGGTGCATGCGGGGGTGGTGGGGCGGTTGTTCGCGTCCTGATGGTCAGGGGTATCAGGTCGCCCCCGCCGCCCTTACCCGTCCCCTCCCCGGGGCCTCGCCCCCGGACCCCCATATCGGCCCTGAAGGGGCCTCGTCCTCAAACGCCGGACGGGCTGAGAGTCCCCGGAGACAGACAGGTGACGCCATGCATCTCGACCATGCCCACAGCCACACCCCCGCCCTGAGCGCCGACGCCCACCGGGCCGACGGGCGTCGGCGGGCCCTGCGGATCGGGCTCGGGGGGCCCGTCGGGTCCGGGAAGACGGCGACCGTCGCCGCGCTCTGCCGGGAACTGCGGGACGAACTGTCGCTCGCCGTCGTGACCAACGACATCTATACGCGCGAGGACGCCGAGTTCCTGCTCCGGGAGGCCGTGCTGCCGCCCGAGCGGATCACCGCCGTGGAGACCGGGGCCTGTCCGCACACCGCGATCCGCGACGACATCTCCGCCAACCTGGAGGCCGTCGAGGATCTGGAGGACGAGGTGGGGCCGCTGGATCTGATCCTGGTCGAGTCCGGCGGCGACAATCTGACCGCCACCTTCTCCCGGGGGCTGGTCGACGCGCAGATCTTCGTCATCGACGTGGCCGGTGGGGACGACATCCCGCGCAAGGGCGGCCCCGGTGTCACCACCGCCGATCTGCTGGTCGTCAACAAGACCGACCTCGCTCCCCACGTCGGCTCCGATCTCGCCCGGATGGCCGCCGACGCCAAGGCGCAGCGCGCCGAACTGCCGGTGGTCTTCCAGTCGCTGCGCGCTGCGGCCGGGGTCGCGGACGTGGCCGCCTGGGTCCGGGAGCGGGTCGCCGTATGGCGGGCGTGACCGCCACCGCCCGGATCGTCGCCCGGTGTGACGCACGCGGCGCGACCGTGCTGCCGGTGCTGGCCGGGGACGGGCCCCTCGCCCTGCGCCGCACCCGGGGGAGCGGGGACGGAAGTGCTCAGGTCACCCTGGTCGGGGCGATGAGCGGGCCGCTCGGCGGCGACCGGTTCGCGGTGCGCGCCGAGGTCGGTGCGGGCGCCCGGCTGCGGGTCGGCTCGGCCGCCGCCACCCTCGCCCTGCCGGGCCAGGGCAAGGAGGAGGCCCGCTACGAGGTCCGGCTCGATGTCGCCGACGGGGCCGAACTGCACTGGCTGCCCGAGCAGTTGATCAGCGCGGGCGGCAGCGAGCTGTATGTCACCACGGTCGCCGAGGTGGGCCCGGCCGGACGCCTGGTGCTGCGCGAGGAACAGGTACTGGGCCGGGCCGGGGAGCAACCCGGCCGCCTCGGCAGCCGTCTCACGGTCCGGATCGGCGGCCGGTGCGTCCTCGACCAGGAGCTGCACTGCGGTCCCGGCGCCCCGCCCGGCTGGGACGGCCCCGCCGGGCTCGGCGGCCACCGGGCCGTGGGGCAACTGGTCGTCGTCCGGCCGGAGTTCGCGCGGTCCCCCGTACCGGCGCGGGTGCTGGGGGAGTGGGCGGCGGTGCTGCCGCTGGCCGGGCCCGGTGTGCTGGTCGGCGCGGTGGCGCCGGACGCGCTGCGGCTGCGGGCGGTGCTGGACGAGGCGCTCGCCGAGCTGGGCTGAAACGGCCCGCCGGTTCGGTGGGCGGACGGTACGGTCCGGTTATCGGATTGGCAAAGAACCGTGTCCGTGTCTGTTCTCAGCGGGCTCACAGCCGGAAGGATCCCCGTACGTTTCGTATCGAGGTACGGGGAGGGTCTTCTGTGCGGGAGAAGAGAGCGAACAGCCGGACCGTGGCGTTCGGTTCGGCCGGGGCGCTGGTCGTCGTCACCCTGCTGGCCGGGGTCGTCACCGCGCCGACGGCCGGCGCCAGGGCGCAGGACACCAGGGGGCACGGCACGGACCGTGAGGCCGTCGGCACCGCCGTCGCCGCCGCCCGCGCCGCGAGGACCGGCATCGACTGGAAGGACTGCCCCGCCGACTGGGGCCTGGAGAAGCCCATCCAGTGCGGCTGGGTCTCGGTGCCGCTCGACTACACCAGGCCCCACGGCAAGCAGCTCAAGATAGCCGTCGACCGGATCGGCAGCACCGGCACCGAGGACGAGCGGCAGGGCGCCCTCGTCTACAACCCCGGCGGCCCCGGCGGCTCCGGACTGCGCTTCCCGCGCCGGGTCACCACCGCCAACCCGATCTGGGCGAAGACCGCCAAGGCGTACGACTTCGTGGGCTTCGACCCGCGCGGCGTCGGCAAGTCCGCGCCGATCTCCTGTGTCGACCCGCAGGAGTTCGTGAAGGCGCCGAAGCCGGACCCCGTGCCCGGCTCCGAGGCCGACAAGCGCGCCCAGCGCAAGCTGGCCCGGGAGTACGCCGAGGGCTGCTACGAGCGCAGCGCCGCCATGCTGCCCCACATGACCACCCCGAACACCGCCCGCGACCTCGATGTCATCCGGGCCGCGCTCGGCGAGAAGAAGCTGAACTTCCTCGGCGTCTCCTACGGCACCTATCTCGCCGCCGTCTACGGCACCCTCTTCCCCGGCCATGTCCGGCGCATGGTCGCCGACAGCGTCGTCAACCCCTCCCGCTCCAAGATCTGGTACCAGGCCAACCTGGACCAGGACGTGGCCTTCGAGACCCGCTGGAACGACTGGCAGGACTGGGTCGCCCGCAACGACGCCACCTTCCACCTCGGCGACACCCGCGCCGAGGTCCAGGCCCGGTGGCTCGCCCTGCGCGCCACCGCCGCGAAGAACCCCATCGGCGGGGTCGTCGGCCCGGCCGAGCTGATCTCCTTCTTCCAGGGCGCCCCCTACTACGACTCCTCCTGGGTGCCGGTCGCCACCGTCTTCTCCCGGTACGTCGCCGGTGACACCCAGGCCCTGGTGGACGCCGCCGCGCCCGACCTCTCCGACACCGCCGGGAACGCCGCCGCCGAGAACGGCAACGCCGTCTACACCGCCGTCGAGTGCGCCGACGCCCAGTGGCCCACCGACTGGAAGACCTGGGACCGCGACAACACCCGGCTGCACCGCGACCACCCGTTCCTCACCTGGGCCAACGCCTGGATGAACCTGCCCTGCGCCACCTGGCCGGTCCAGCAGAACACCCCGGTCGACGTCCGCACCGGCAAGGGCCTCCCGCCGGTCCTCATCGTGCAGGCCGAGCGCGACGCGGCCACCCCCTACGAGGGCGCGCTGGAGCTCCACAAGCGGTTCAAGGGGTCGCGTCTGATCACCGAGAAGAACGCCGGGTCGCACGGGGTCACCGGGCTGGTGAACCCCTGCGTCAACGACCGCGTCGACACCTATCTGCTGACCGGGAAGCTGGACAGCAGGGACGTCACCTGCGCACCGCACGCGGTCCCCAAGCCGTAGCCCTCAGGCCCTCGGCCGTAGCCGTCAGGCCCCCGGGTCGCCGGCCTCCCGCTCCCCGGGGGGTCCGGCGGCGTGGATCGTGCCCGTCGCCGCGTGAGGCGGCGGGCACCTCGCGGCCGTCCCGGGCGGGCGCGGCTCCCTGAACCGGGCGGAGGCCCGGGAGCGGCTCAGCGCAGTGGCAGGCGCGGGAAGCGGCGCTGCCGTTCGGCCGCCGCCGCCTCGGCCTCCTCCGCCTTGACGACGGCCGCGTACCGGTCGACGTACTCCTGCTCCGACAGGGTGAGGATGGCGTACATGATCTCGTCGGTGATCGCGCGCAGGATCGCCTTCTCGTTCTCCATCCCGGCGTAGCGGGAGAAGTCCAGCGGGGCACCGAAGCGGATGGTCACCGGGTGCGGGGTGGGGATGACCTTGCCGGGCGGCTGGGCCTCGAAGGTGCCGATCATCGCGCAGGGCACCACCGGGACCCCGGCCCGCAGCGCCATCACCGCCACCCCGACCTTGCCCTTGTAGAGGCGGCCGTCGTGCGAGCGGGTGCCCTCGGGATAGATACCGAGCAGCTCGTCCTTGGCGAGCACCCCGAGGCCCTCGCGGATCGCGGCCTGCCCGGCGTCCTTGCCCGAGCGGTCCACCGGGATCTGGCCCGCGCTGCGGAAGAAGAACGCGATGAGCCGCCCCCGGATGCCGGGACCGGTGAAGTACTCGGCCTTCGCCAGGAAGGTGATCCGGCGCTTGAGGACCGCCGGCATCAGAAAGTGGTCGGAGAACGAGAGATGGTTCCCGGCGACGATCGCCGCGCCCGTCGCCGGGACATGCCCGAGCCCCTCGATGCGGGGCCGGAAGACCAACCGCAGCAACGGGCCCAGCAGAACGTACTTGAGCAGGTAGTAGAACACCGCGGCTCCGGCTCCTCTGTTCGCCCGGGGAGCGATCAGTGTAGGCGGGGGCACGGGCGGCGGGAACACAGCTCGCGGTGATCGGCGGCGGATGGGGGAGGGATGGGTACGAATGGGCAAGGGAGGGGGCGCGGAACCCGGCTGCGCCCTTCCCTCACCCCGCCGTCAGTACCCTCCCCAGCGTCGCCAGGGCCCCGCGCAGTTCGTCGTCCGTGATCGTCAGGGGCGGGGCCAGCCGGATGGTCGAGCCGTGGGTGTCCTTGACGAGGATGCCCTCGGCCATCAGGCGTTCGCTGATCTCCCGGCCCGTGCCGATCACCGGGTCGATGTCGACGCCCGCCCACAGGCCGCGGGAGCGGAAGCCGACCACGCCCCGGCCGACCAGGTCGGTCAGCCCGTCCCGCAGGACCGTGCCCGCCCCGGCCGCCCGGCGCTGGAACGCGCCGGTCTCCAGCAGGCCGACCACCGCCGTGCCGACCGCCGCGGCCAGCGGATTGCCGCCGAACGTCGAACCGTGCTCGCCCGGCTTCAGCACCCCGAGCACCTCCCGGGACCCGGCCACCGCCGACACCGGCACGATCCCGCCGCCCAGCGCCTTGCCCAGCAGCACCAGATCCGGGACGACCCCCTCGTGGTCGACGGCCAGGGTGCGGCCGGTGCGGCCCAGACCCGACTGGATCTCGTCGGCGATGAACAGACAGCCCGCCCGGCGGGTCAGCTCACGCACCCCGGTCAGATAGCCGTCGTCGGGGATGACCACCCCCGCCTCGCCCTGGATCGGCTCGATCAGGACCGCGGCCGTCGTCCCGTCGACCGCCGCCTCCAGCGCGGGCAGGTCGTTGTAGGGGACGATCCGGAAGCCCGGGGCGAACGGGCCGAAACCGGCGCGGGCGGTCTCGTCCGTGGAGAAGCCGACGATGGTCGTCGTCCGGCCGTGGAAGTTGTCGGACGCCACCACGATCGTCGCCCGGTCGGCGGGGACGCCCTTGATGTCGTAGGCCCATTTGCGGGCCACCTTGATGGCGCTCTCCACCGCCTCCGCGCCGGTGTTCATCGGCAGCATCATGTCCTGGCCGACCAGGGCGGTCAGGCGCTCGGCGAACTCGGCGAGGCGGTCGTTGTGGAAGGCGCGGGAGGTGAGGGTGAGGCGGTCCAGCTGGCGGTGCGCGGCCTCGATCAGCGCCGGGTGGCGGTGGCCGAAGTTCAGCGCCGAGTAACCGGCCAGCATGTCCAGCAGGCGGCGGCCCTCGACATCCTCGACCCAGGCGCCCTCGGCGGCGGCGACCACCACCGGCAGCGGGTGGTAGTTGTGGGCGAGGACCGGCTCCTCGGCCCGGATCAGCTCGGCGGAGGTGCGGGACATGGGGGAGGTGCGGTCGGTACCGGCGGTCGCGGTCATCAGCGGATCTCCTGGGTGCAGCACTTGATGCCGCCGCCGGCCTTGTGGAACTCGGAGAGGTCGACGGGGACGGGGACATAGCCGTGGGCGTCCAGCCGGGCGGCGAGCGCCTCGGCCCGCGGGGCGATGAAGACATGGCGGCCGTCGGACACCGAGTTCAGCCCGAACGCCATCGCGTCGTCACGGGTCGCGGTCACCGCGTCCGGGTACAGCCGGGCCAGCACCTCACGGCTGCCCGCCGAGAAGGCGTCCGGGTAGTAGGCGATGTTGTCGTCGTCCAGGACGAACAGGGCGGTGTCGAGATGGTAGAAGTGCGGGTCCACCAGGGTCAGGCTGATCACCGGGTGGCCGAAGAACTCCTGCGCCTCGCGGTGCGCCTCCCGGCTGGTGCGGAAACCGGTCCCGGCCAGCACATACCGGCCGGTCCAGACGAGATCGCCCTCGCCCTCGCAGACCGACTCGGGGCGGTGGACGGCATAGCCCGCCGACTTGAACCAGGTGTCGTAGTGGGTCGACTCGGGGCGGCGCTCGGGCGCGTGGAAGAGCGCGCCGAAGACCCGGCCGTCCACGACGACCGCCGAGTTCGCGGCGAAGACCATGTCCGGCAGACCGGGCACGGGGGGTACGGAGTCGACGGTGTGGCCATGGGCCCGGTAGGCGCCGAGCAGCGACTGCCACTGCTCCCGCGCCAGATCGATGTCGACGGCGACATCGGGGTTCATCCAGGGGTTGATCGCGTACTGCACGGCGAAGTGGCTGGGTTCGCAGACCAGGTAGCGCCGTCGGCGCGGCACACGGGTGTCGGTCACAGAGGGGTGCCTCCGCTTCCTCGCGGGTGATGAAGGGGTGAGTCCACGGTAGAAAGCGCCGTATGCGGACGACAAGCGACGAAAGCTGCGTGTCGGCGCAGGAACGCTGCGTGTTGATCAGCCTCTGCGCAGCAGTGTTGCGTGAGCGGTCACGCCCGGTCCCCGGCGGCGGAGGGTGCCGCCGGGGCCGCCTGGGTCGCGCCCGCCTCCGGGGATTCCGGGATCAGATGCGACAGCACCATCACACTGATCGTCTTCCGGATGAACGGCTCGGTGCGGATCCGCTCCAGCACCTCCTCGAAATGCCCCACGTCCCGCGCCCGCACATGCAGCAGCGCGTCCGCCCCGCCGGTCACCGTCATCGCCGCGGTGATCTCCGGATAGTCGCGCACCACCTCCGCCAGCCGTCTGGGCGGCGCCGCCCCCTCGCAGTACACCTCGACATACGCCTCCGTGCGCCAGCCCAGCGCCGACGGGGTCACGGTCGCCGTGAACCCCGTGATCACCCCCGTCTCACGCAGCCGGTCCACCCGCCGCTTCACCGCCGTCGACGACAGCCCGATCGCCGTGCCGATCTCGGCGAAGCTGGTCCGGGCATTGGCCATCAACGCGGTGATGATCTTCCGGTCGAGCACGTCGAACGACCCCGAGCCACTGTTCATGCGGGCACTTTAGCCAGCGCAAACGCCCACGCCCGGCACATGTGCAGGCGTTCGGATTCCTCCTAGACTCCACCTTCATGCTGCGCGCCCTGGCTGTCGACGACGAACGGCCCTCCCTGGAGGAGCTGGTGTACCTGCTGAACGCGGATCCCCGGATCGGCGCCGCCGAGGGCGCCGGCGATGCCACCGAGGCGCTGCGCCGCATCACCCGCGCCCTGGAGTCCGGCCCGCACGGCCCCGAGGCCATCGACGTCGTCTTCCTCGACATCAACATGCCCGGCCTCGACGGCCTCGACCTCGCCCGGCTCCTCACCGGCTTCGCCCGGCCGCCGCTCGTCGTCTTCGTCACCGCGCACGAGGACTTCGCCGTCCAGGCGTTCGACCTCAAGGCCGTCGACTACGTCCTCAAACCCGTGCGCGGGGAACGCCTCGCCGAGGCCGTCCGCCGGGCCGCCGAACTGCGCGGCGCCGCCGTGCGGATCCCGGTCAGCGAACCCGACCCCGACCACCTCCCCGTCGAGCTGGGCGGGGTGACCCGCTTCGTCGCCGTCGACGACATCACCCATGTCGAGGCCCAGGGCGACTACGCCCGGCTGCACACCGCCAAGGGCAGCCATCTGGTCCGCATCCCGGTCTCCACCCTGGAGGAACGCTGGCGCGCACGCGGCTTCGTCCGCATCCACCGCCGCCATCTCGTCGCCCTGCGCCACATCGGCGAACTCCGTCTCGACGCCGGCACCGTCAGCGTGGTCGTCGGCGCCGAGGAACTCCAGGTCAGCCGCCGCCACGCCCGTGAACTGCGGGATCTGCTGATGAGGAGGCCCTGAAGGTGCCGCACCCGCAGACCGCGCCGTTCACCGACACCTCGGTCAGGAGGCCCTGAAGGTGCCCCGCCCGAACACCCCCGCCGGGAGGGACTGACCGTGCCCCCCGAGCCCACCCCACGCCGGGTCACCGTCACCGGCCCGCCCCGCCGCCCCGGCCGCCGCCACCCAGGCGGCTACTACCGCCCCCGCACCGAGATCGACGAACAGACCACCCTCGGCCACACCTACGTCCGCTCCCTCATACGCAGCCAGCTCCGCGCCGCCCTCACCGTCCTCGCCGTGCTCGCCCTCCTCGTCGCCCCGCTGCCCCTGGTGTTCGCCGCCGCCCCCGACGCCCGCCTGGAATGGGCCGTCCTCGGCTTCGGCGTCTACCTCCCCCTGGTGCTCCTCGCCCGCTGGTACGTCCGCCGCGCCGAACGCAACGAACGCGACTTCGTCCGCCTGGTCGAGGACCGCTAGGCCCGCCCGTGCACTCCGGCTACACCGTCACCGCCGTCGCCCTGGTCGTCGTCGCGACCGTCCTCGTCGGCGCCTTCGGCCTGCGCATATCCCGCACCACCTCCGACTTCTACGTCGCCTCCCGCACCGTCGGCCCCCGGCTGAACGCCGCCGCCATCAGCGGCGAGTACCTCTCCGCCGCCTCCTTCCTCGGGATCGCGGGGCTGGTCCTCGTCCAGGGCCCCGACATGCTCTGGTACCCGGTCGGCTACACCGCCGGGTATCTGGTCCTGCTGCTCTTCGTCGCCGCCCCGCTGCGCCGCTCCGGCGCCTACACCCTGCCCGACTTCGCCGAGGCCCGGCTCGCCTCCCAGACCGTCCGGCGGCTCGCCGGGGCGTTCGTCGTCGGCGTCGGCTGGCTCTATCTGCTGCCCCAGCTCCAGAGCGCCGGACTCACCCTCACCGTGCTCACCGGCGCCCCCGCCTGGCTCGGCGGGATCATCGTCGCCGTCGTCGTCACCGCCACCGTCGCCGCCGGAGGCATGCGCAGCATCACCTTCGTCCAGGCGTTCCAGTACTGGCTCAAGCTCACCGCCCTCCTGGTCCCCGCCCTGTTCCTGGTGCTGGCCTGGCAGGGCGACGGCGCCCCCCGGCACGCCTTCGACGAACCCGCCGCCTTCCGCGAACAGCGCGCGGTCACCGTCGACGCCACCCTCGATCTGCGCCTGGACCGCCCGCTGACGGTCACCGTCGACGGCACGGTCGACGGCCGCCGCCACCCCGGCACCGAGGTGACCCTCCCCACCGGCAGCCACCGCGTCGAACGCGGCACCCGCCTCACCTTCACCGCCGGGGACCCGGTCCCCGCCGCCCAGCGCGACACCGGCGGCGGCCTGTCCACCTCGTTCACCGACGGCCGCCAGGAACGCCCCCTGTACGCCACCTACGGACTGATCCTCGCCACCTTCCTCGGCACCATGGGCCTGCCCCATGTCGTCGTCCGCTTCTACACCAGCCCGCACGGCGTCGCCGCCCGCCGCACCACCGTCGCCGTCCTCGCCCTCATCGGCGGCTTCTACCTCCTCCCCCCGCTCTACGGCGCCCTCGGCCGGATCTACGCCCCCGAACTCACCCTCACCGGCGACGCCGACGCCGCCGTCCTGCTGCTGCCCGAGCGCGTCATCGGCGGCGTCGGCGGCGACCTCCTCGGCGCGCTGGTCGCCGGGGGCGCCTTCGCCGCGTTCCTGTCCACCGCGTCCGGCCTCACCATGGCTGTCGCCGGCGTCCTCACCCAGGACGTCCTCCCGGCGCGCGGCGTCCGTCACTTCCGGCTCGGCACCGTCCTCGCCATGGCCGCCCCGCTCGCCGCGAGCGCCCTGGTCGGCGGACGGCTGCCCGTGGCCGACGCGGTCGGCCTCGCCTTCGCCGTCTCGGCGTCCTCGTTCTGCCCGCTGCTGGTCCTCGGCATCTGGTGGCGCCGCCTCACCCCGCCCGGCGCGGCGGCCGGGATGCTCATCGGCGGCGGCTCCGCCTTCCTCGCCGTCACCGCCACCATGGCCGGGCTCCCCGGCACCGGACGGCTGCACACCCTGCTCGCCTGGCCCGCCGTCTGGTCCGTCCCGCTCGGCTTCCTCACCATGGTCCTGGTCTCCCTCGCCACCCCCGCCCGCGTCCCCGCGGGCACCGCCGCGATCCTCGCCCGCTTCCATCTCCCCGAGGATCTGAACCAGGGCCCCGCCCCCGCACGTGAGGTGAGGATGTGAGCGGATTCATCGCCGGGCTCTGCGTCGCCGTACTGCCGCTGCTCGCCGCCGGGTTCTGGTTCGGCAGACGCACCGCCCGCCCCGCCAGCCTCGCCGGGCTCGGCACCCCGGTGGAGCACGCCACCTTCGAGACCCTGCACACCGCCTCCCTCGCCGCGCCCCCGCTCAGAGCCGGGCTCACCGAGGAGACCGCCCGCCGCTCCGCCCGCCGACTGCGCACCCTGCTGGGCACCGACGCCCTCTGCCTCACCGACGGCACCCGCGTCCTCGCCTGGGACGGCGTCGGCGGCCACCACCGCGCCCAGATCATGGACCGCCTCGCCGGACCCCTGGACACCGGCCGCGGCGAAGCCTTCCCGCTGACCTGCGACACCCCCGACTGCCCCATCCGCTGGGCGGTCGTCGCCCCCCTCACCGTCGACGAACGGGTGCACGGCGCGCTGGTCGCCTGCGCGCCCCGCGAGTCCGCCGTCCTGGTCCGGGCCGCCGGGGAGGTCGCCCGCTGGGTCTCCGTCCAGCTCGAACTCGCCGATCTCGACCGCTCCCGCACCCGGCTGATCGAGGCCGAGATCAAGGCCCTGCGCGCCCAGATCTCCCCCCACTTCATCTTCAACTCGCTCGCGGTGATCGCCTCGTTCGTCCGCACCGACCCCGAGCACGCCCGCGAACTGCTCCTGGAATTCGCCGACTTCACCCGCTACTCGTTCCGCAAGCACGGCGACTTCACCACCCTCGCCGATGAACTCCACGCCATCGACCAGTACCTGTCCCTGGTCCGCGCCCGCTTCGGCGACCGGCTCGCCGTCACCCTCCAGATCGCCCCCGAGGTGCTGCCGGTCGCCCTGCCCTTCCTCTGTCTCCAGCCCCTGGTGGAGAACGCCGTCAAACACGGCCTCGAAGGCCGCACCGCCACCTGCCGGATCAGCATCACCGCCCGGGACGCAGGCCAGGAGGCACTGGTCGTCATCGAGGACGACGGCGCCGGTATGGACCCCGCCGCGCTGCGCCGCATCCTCGCCGGGGAGGTCAGCCCGTCCGGCGGCATCGGCCTGTCCAATGTCGACGACCGGCTCCGCCAGGTCTACGGCGACGACCACGGCCTGGTCATCGAGACCGCCGTCGGCGCGGGCATGAGGATCACCGCCCGGCTCCCCAAGTACCAGCCGGGCGTCCACTCCGCCCCGGTCCTGCCCGGCACCTGACCCGGACCCCGCCTCACCCCTTGATGGCGACCATCCCCAGCGTGATCAGCCCGAGCACCACCCAGCCGAACCACAGCCAGCCGTTGGAACCGAGTGTCACCGTGTACGCCGTCACCGCGACGAGACCGCCGACGGTGAGCACTCCCATGGTCTTCGTGGAACCGTCCGTGGAACCGGGCATCGCGCCACCCTCCTCAGAGTTCGGTGCCCCCCATGGTGCCCCGGTTCCCGCCGGTTCAGCGACCGCGGGCGTGCAGCGAGGCCAGATAGGCGTTGTACTCCGCCAGCTCCTTGTCCCCGTCCCGGTCGGCCGCCCGGTCCTGGCGCTTGGCCTGCCGCTGGTCGGAGGCGTACCACTGGAAGATCAGCGCGATCAGCACCAGCACCGACGGAATCTCACTGAACGCCCAGGCGATCCCCCCGGCCGCGTTCTGGTCCGACAGCACATCGATCCCGAGCGAGGCGGGCGGATTCTCGTACGCCCGCACCATCGGCTCGGACGCCATCATCAGCGCGATCCCGAAGAACGCGTGGAACGGCATGCCCGCGAACAGCTCCAGCATCCGCATCAGATAGCCCGGCCGGTGCGGACCCGGGTCGATCCCCATGATCGGCCAGAAGAAGATCAGCCCGACGGCGAGGAAGTGCACCATCATCGCGATATGGCCGGGCTTGGACTCCATCAGGAAGTCGAACAGCGGGGTGAAGTACAGCCCGTACAGCGAGGCGATGAACAGCGGGATCGTGAACACCGGATGGGTGACGATCCGCATGTACCGGCTGTGCAGCAGCGCCAGCAGCAGCTCACGCGGCCCCTTGCGGCCCCGCCCGGCCGGCGGCAGCGCGCGCAGCGCCAGGGTGATCGGGGCGCCGAGCAGGATCAGGATCGGCGACAGCATGCTGATCACCATGTGCTGCACCATGTGCACGCTGAACATGACCATCCCGTAGTCGTTCAGCTTGGTGCACATCACCAGCAGGATGCTCAGCACCCCGATCGCGAACGCCACGGTCCGCCCGACCGGCCACTTGTCCCCGCGCCGGGTCAGCCGCACGACCCCCCACGCATACAGCCCGAGCCCCACCAGACACGCCATGAGAAAGAACGGATCGGCCGACCACTCCAGCCCGCGCCCCAGCGTGAACGGCGCCAGATCCATATCCATGCCGTGCCCGCTGTGCTCCATGCCCGGCTCCTGATTCGTGGGGGTTGTACGAAAACGTCCGCCCCAAGACTAGAACCGCGCTGGTGCCTGTTTTCACTGGGGGTGAGTGGGGGTTCTTTGGGGGCGCTGGGGGCACCCCCTCTGGGGGAGGAACTGCGCGACCGGCCACAACCCCACCCGCACCCGGCAACGAAACCTAGAGCACACACTCCGCTTCCACGTACCGATCCTCCGGCACGGTCTTCAGCGTCTCCACGGCCTCCCCCAACGGCACCATCACGATCTCCGTCCCCCGAAGCGCCGTCATCGTCCCGAATTCTCCCCGATGCACGGCTTCCACGGCATGCCACCCGAACCGCGTCGCCAGCACCCGGTCATACGCCGTAGGCGTCCCGCCTCGCTGGACATGCCCGAGGATCACCGGCCGCGCCTCCTTGCCGAGCCGCGACTCCAGCTCCACGGCCAGCTGCCGGGCGATCCCGGCGAACCGCTCATGCCCGTAGACATCCTTGCCGCCCTCGTCGAACGCCATCGTCCCCGGCGCGGGCTTCGCCCCCTCCGCGGCGACCACGATCGCGAACCGCTTGCCCGCCGCGAAACGGGCGCCGACCTTCGCCGCCAGCTCCTCGATGTCGAAGGGCCGCTCCGGGACGACGACGGCGTGCGCCCCGGCCGCCATGCCGGAGTGCAGCGCGATCCACCCGGTGTGCCGCCCCATGACCTCCACGATCAGCACCCGCTGGTGCGACTCGGCGGTGGTCTTCAGCCGGTCCAGCGCCTCCGTGGCGACGGTCACCGCGGTGTCGAAACCGAAGGTCACATCGGTGACCGCGATGTCGTTGTCGATGGTCTTGGGCACGCCGACGATGGGCAGCCCGCCGTCGGACAGCAGCCGGGCCGCCTTGAGCGTGCCCTCACCGCCGATCGGGATGATCGCGTCGAGGCCGAGTTCCGCGACATGCCCCTTGGCCCGCTCCACGCCGTCCCGCAGATGCTCGGGGCGGACCCGGGAGGAGCCGAGGATGGTGCCGCCGCGGGCCAGGATGCCGGCCACGGCATCGAGGTCGAGCTTGAGGTAGTCGCACTCCAGGAGGCCCTTCCAGCCGTCCCGGAAGCCGATGACCTCGTCGCCGTGGTCGACTACGGCGCGGTGCACGACGGACCGGATGACGGCGTTCAGGCCGGGGCAGTCGCCGCCGGAGGTGAGGACACCAATGCGCATAGCCCGAAATACCTTCTCGACGTGGGCCGGGTCCGGACCGCGCTGTCCGGCTCGATCCCCGTCACCCTAGCGGCACCAGGGGGCCCGGCCCCACCATGCGTCCGGCCCTTGGACGTGCCCGCTCACCTGTGCGGACACCCCGTCAGACGGGCCGTCCGGATGGACGGGGACGCGGCTACGCCGTCTGCTGCTGGGCGGAGGCGATCCGCTCGCCGCGCAGCGCCTCGTACCAGCGGTCGTCGGTCGGCGGCAGCGCGTTCACATCCAGCGCCAGCTTCAGCAGCAGATCGGCGATCAGCGGATTGCGGGCCAGCACCGGGCCGTGCATGTACGTGCCGAAGACCGTGTCGTTGAAGGCGCCCTCGGTGCCGTCGCCCGTGCCGTTGCCGTTGCCGAAGCGGACCCGGGCGAGCGGGCGGGCGGTGGGGCCGAGGTGGGTGACGCCCTGGTGGTTCTCGAAGCCGGTCAGCGGCGGCAGCCCGAGCCGGGGGTCGATGTCGCCGAGGACATCGCCGACGCAGCGCTCGCCCTCGCCGCGGGTGGAGACCACGTCCAGCAGACCGAGGCCGGGCTCGCGCTGGCCGAGGTCGTTGATGAACTCGTGCCCGAGGATCTGGTAGCCCGCGCAGACCGAGAACACGATCGCGCCGTTGGCCACCGCCCGGTGCAGCCCGCCGTCCCGGCGCAGCCGCTCGGCCGCCAGCCGCTGCGGGCGGTCCTCACCGCCGCCGATCAGATAGATGTCGCCGGAGGTGGGGATGGGCTGGTCGCTGCGGACGTCGAGGCGGGCCACGTCCAGGCCGCGCTGGCGCGCCCGGCGCTCCACGACCAGGACATTGCCCTGGTCGCCGTAGGTGCTGAGCAGGTCCGGATAGATCCAGACGATCCGGAGGCTGTTGTCGCTCATGAAAGTGATCGTCCCCTGGGTTCGGTCGGTCGGGCGCTCGGTCGGTCGCTCAGTTCCCGACGCGGCGGCGCAGGTCCTGGAACGCGGTGTAGTTGGCGATGACCTCGATCCGGCCGGGCGGGGCCTGCTGGACCGCCTGGTCGAGGGTGTCGCAGACCTGGAAGTGCTGATTGGCGACCTCCAGCCGGACCGCGAGGTCGAGCCGGCGGTCACCGACGACGAAGATCGGGTGGCCGGTCAGCCGGGTGTAGTCGACGTCCCAGAGCCAGGAGGTGTCGGTGCCGTCGGCGCTGCGCGCGTTCACGGAGAGGATCACCGGGGTGGGCGGCGGGTCGATCAGCGAGAACGTCTCCAGCCAGCCGGCCGGGTTCTTCGCCAGCAGCAGCCGCAGGTCCCGGTTCATGAACTGGACCACGTCGTACCGGCCGGCCACCGCCTGTACCTGGTACATCCGCTCCAGCGCGACCTGCGGCGGCACCCCGAACACGGCGGCGACGGCGGCGGAGGTCGCCGCGTTGGCTTTGTTGGCGCGGCCGGGGAGCTGGAGGTGGATCGGCCAGGCCTGGCCGTGCGGGTCGAGGACATGGTCGCCGGAGAGCGCCCAGGTCGGCGCGGGGCGGCGGAAGCCGCACTGACCGCAGAACCAGTCGTCGCCGGGGCGCTGCATCACACCGCCGCAGGACGGGCAGGACCAGGCGTCGTCCTTCCACATCTGCCCGACGGCGACCCAGATCACATTCGGCGAGGACGAGGCCGCCCACACCACCAGCGGATCATCGGCGTTGGCGACCACCACGGCCTTCGATCCGGCGAGGCCCTCGCGCCAGTTCTCCGCGAGCATCCGGGTCTCGGCGGCGCGGTCGAGCTGGTCGCGGGAGAGGTTCAGCAGGGCGATGCACTTGGGGTCGGTGTCCCGGGCGACCCCGGCGAGATACTTCTCGTCGACCTCGATGACCCCGAACTTGGCGTCGGAGCGGCCGGCCAGCGCCGAGGTGATGCCGGCGGGCATATTGGCGCCGAGCGCGTTGGAGACGACCGGGCCGGCCGCGCGCAGCGCCTCGGCGATCAGCCGGGTGGTGGTGGTCTTGCCGTTGGTCGCCGAGACCAGGGTCACGTCCAGGCTCTGGGCGAGCCGGGCGAGGAGGTCGGGGTCGAGTTTGAGGGCCACCTTGCCGCCGATCACCGAGCCGCTGCCGCGTCCCGCGGCGCGCGATGCCGCCGCGACCGCCTTGCCCGCGGTCACGGCGAGCTTGGCCCGCGGCGTGAGCGGGTCCGAGTTCCCTGCCATCAGTTCCCGATCCTCCTTGCGTACGCGCCGCGCCGAACGCCTTACGGCTACGGTGTGGACTCAGCCTATCGAGCAACACTCACCTGCCCGAATCGCGGCCTGCGCCTGCGCGGCGGGCGTGAACCGAAGGAACCGTACCCTTCGATCATGCGACACGGTTCGATTCCGGGTGCCCACGGGCGCGTCCGGCCCCTCACCCTGCTCGGTGACCCGATCCTTCACACACCCTGCACGGAAGTCACCGATTTCGGCCCCGAACTCGCCCGCTTGGTGGAGGACTTGTTCGCCACGATGTATGCCGCGCAGGGGGTGGGTCTGGCCGCGAACCAGGTGGGGGAGGGGGTGCGGGTTTTCGTCTATGACTGCCCTGATGACGATGACGTACGTCACCTCGGGCATCTGGTGAATCCGGTGCTGGTGGCGGCGGAAGGGGTGGTGGTGCGGGGTCCGGAGGGCTGTCTGTCCCTGCCGGGGCTGGAGGCGGGGACGGAACGGTACGACGAGGCGGTGGTCGAGGGGTTCACGGTGACGGGGGAGCGGGTGGTGGTGCGGGGGAGCGGGTTCTTCGCGCGATGCCTTCAGCATGAGTGTGACCATGTGGAGGGCCGGGTGTACACGGACCGCGTGACCGGCTGGCGCCGCCGGAGGGTGCTGCGGAGGATCGCGAAGACGCGCTGGGGATCTCGGTAGCACCGGCGCCCGCGGGTGGACCGTGCCCGACCGCGCAGTTCCCCGCGCCCCCAAAAACCCGGAACTACCCCCGACGCGCGTCCAAGAAGCGCGGGGAACACCGCGAGCAACCCCACGGGCCCGCAGCGGACCTCCCCAGGGGCGCGGGGAACTGCGCGAATGCCCCCCACGGGCCCGCAGGGGACCTCTTCAGGGGCGCGGGGAACTGCGCGAGCAACCCCCACAACCCCGCAGCCGACCTCTTCAGGGGCGCGGGGAACTGCGCGAGCAACCCCCACCGGCCCGCAGTCGACCTCCTCAGGGGCGCGAGGAACTGCGCGAGCAACCCCCACAACCCCGCACCCGAACCCTCCAGGGGCGCGGGGAACTGCGCAAAACGGCCCCACCGCCCCGGAGGGGACGCGTGGCGGTCAGAACCCCGGACCCCCGACCCGGTCCGCCGCGGCGGCCAGCCGACCCCACAGCAGGTCCGCCAGCGACGTCACCAACTCCCGGCGCGAACACGGGCGCTCCCCCAACCACCAGTCCCCCGCCGCATGCATCATCCCGACGATCCCGTGCCCCCACACCCGCGCCAGCTCATGGCTGCTCGGCCCCAGATCCACCCGCTCCTCGATGACCTGGGCCAACTCCTCGCCCATCCGCCGGAGCAGCGGCGCCGAGTGCCGCCCCACATCGAACCCCCGCTCCCCGGCGGAGCCGTCGGCGGAGCCGTCCGCCGGGTGCATCAGGAACCGGTACACCTGAGGCCGCGCCTCGATCGCGGCGAGGTACGTGTCGAGCGTCGCCTCCACCCGCTCACGCCGCTCCGCGGGCGCGTCCAGCGCGGCCCGCAGCGAGGCCAGCAACGCATCCGTATGCCTTTTGGCCAAAGCTGCGTAAAGCCCGCCCTTGTCACCGAAGTGGCGGTAGAGAATCGGCTTGGTGATGCCCGCCTCCGCGGCAATCGCGTTCATCGAGGCGTGTGGACCGTCGCGCAGCACCACCCGGTCGGCGGCCTCCAGCAATTCTCGCCGGCGGCGGTCGGCGGACCGTTGCTGCTCGGTCCGCTGCGTGGTGTCCATGTGCTCTCCCCACCCGTGCTGATTCGGTGACGCCTGCGCAAAGTAACACTGATGATGTCCGAAGTATCGAACGGGCTGCCGGGTCATGCTCACGAGTTGACTTTTCCTACCCACTGGTAACAGACTGCCGTTACCGTAAGTAACATGCATGGGTGATGCGGGAGGGAACATGGCCGAGTTCACCATGGAGCTGAGCGACGACCAGAAGGAGGTCCGGGACTGGCTGCACGGCTTCGCCGCCGATGTCATCCGCCCCGCCGCCGCCGAGTGGGACGAGCGCGAGGAGACTCCCTGGCCGGTCATCCAGGAGGCCGCCAAGGTCGGTATCTACTCCCTGGACTTCTACGCCCAGCAGTACTTCGACCCCACCGGCCTCGGCATCCCGATGGCCATGGAGGAACTGTTCTGGGGCGACGCCGGTATCGCGCTGTCCATCGTCGGCACCGGCCTCGCGGCCGTCGGCGTCCTCGCCAACGGCACCGACGACCAGATCGGCACCTGGATCCCCCAGATGTACGGCGACGCCGACGACGTCAAGGTCGCCGCCTTCTGCTCCTCCGAACCGGACGCCGGGTCCGATGTCGCCTCGATGCGCACCCGGGCCGTGTACGACGAGGCCGCCGACGAGTGGGTGCTCGACGGCACCAAGACCTGGGCGACCAACGGCGGTATCGCCAATGTCCATGTGGTCGTGGCCGTCGTCGATCCGGAGCTGGGCTCGCGCGGCCACGCCTCCTTCATCGTCCCGCCCGGCACACCGGGGCTGACCCAGGGCCAGAAGTTCAAGAAGCACGGCATCCGCGCCTCGCACACCGCCGAGGTCGTCCTGGACGGCGTACGGGTGCCCGGGTCCTGTCTTCTCGGGGGGAAGGAGAAGCTGGACGAACGGCTCGCCCGTGCCCGGGAGAAGGCCGCGGCGGGCGGCGGCGAGCGGAGCAGGAACGCGGCGATGGCGACCTTCGAGGCGTCCCGGCCCGCCGTCGGCGCGATGGCCGTCGGCACCGCCCGCGCCGCCTACGAGGCCGCCCTCGACTACGCCATGACCCGGGAGCAGTTCGGGCGGCCGATCATCGACAACCAGGGCGTCGCCTTCCAGCTCGCCGATATGCGCACCGCCATCGACGCGGCCCGGCTGCTGGTGTGGCGGGCGTCCTGGATGGCGGTGAACGGGCGGCCGTTCACCGCCGCCGAGGGGTCGATGTCCAAGCTCTTCGCCAGCGAGACGGCGAAGAAGGTGACCGGCCAGGCGATCCAGATCCTGGGCGGCAACGGCTACACCCGCGAGTACCCCGTGGAGCGGATGCACCGGGACGCCGCGATCTACACCATTTTCGAGGGCACGAGCGAGATCCAGCGGCTGGTCATCGCCCGGACGCTGTCCGGGATGCCGATCCGCTAGCCGGATACGGCGGCGTCACCGGTGCTTCAGCGGGGTCAGCTGCTCGATGTCGTAGCGTCGGCGCAGGGCCTCGATCGCCTCGTGGTCGGGCGGGCCGCCGTCCCGCAGGATCTCCAGCAGCTCCTCGAAGTAGCGCTCGTGGTCCGGCGGCGGGCTCGCCTGGAAGAACATCTTCGCCGGGCTGTCGGTGGGGTTGGCGAAGGCGTGCGGGCAGCCCGGCGGTACGACGATCACCGTGCCCGGCGTCGCCCGCACCACCCGGTTGCCGCTGGGGGACCGCCAGCGCTGCCAGTTGTCCGGGGTGCGGATCCGCGGCTCGAACGCGAGGACGTCCAGCTCCCCCTCCAGGACGTAGAACAGTTCCTCGCTGCGGGTGTGGACATGCGCCCCCACATCGAAGCCCGGCGGGACCAGCACCTCGAAGGTGGAGGCCGTCCGGGAGTGCGAGCCGGTGACCTTGAACGTCACATGCTGGGCCGGAGTCTGGACCACCCGGCCGTGGCCGGGTGGTACCAGCAGCCCCTCGGTCGCGGTCATCGGCCGCTCACCAGGCGACGGGCAGGGCCTCGGGCCCGCGGATCAGCGCGCCCTTCTTGAACGGGACGTTCTCCGCCGGGACCGCCAGCCTCAGCCCCGGCAACCGGTCCAGCAGGGCGTCGACCAGCAGCTCCGACTCCAGCCGGCCCAGCATCGCGCCGGGGCAGAAGTGCGGGCCGAAGCCGAAGGCGACATGCGGGTTGGGGGAGCGGCCGAAGTGGATCGTCTCCGGGTCCGGGAAGACCGCCGGGTCGCGGTTGGCGGCCAGATAGGAGACATAGATGGCGTCGCCCCTGCGGACCGTGTGCCCGGCGATCTCGACATCCTCGGTCGCGATCCTCGACAGCCCCACCGCGTTGCGGTGGGGGATGTAGCGCAGCAGCTCGTCGATGGCCTGCGGGCGGATGCCGGGGTCGGCCCGCAACTGCTCGGTCAGCTCCGGCCGGGTCAGCAGGATGTAGAACATCTGCCCGCTGTTGTTGGTGACCGCCTCGCCGCCGATCTGGAGCAGCACCGCGAGGCCCACCGCCTCCTGGAGCGTCACCTCGCCCCGGCCCACCGCCGCACCGAGCAGCGAGGTGACATCCTCGCCGGTGCCGTTCTCGCGCGCCCCGATCAGATCGGCGAAGTAGGCGCCCATCTCCTGCTTGGCCTGCTCGCTGACATCGGCGCCGTGCGAGGAGGACAGGATCAGCTGGGTCCAGACATGCATCCCGTGCCGGTCCGCCGCCGGGACGCCCATCAGCTCGCAGATCACCGCGATCGGGAACGGGCTGAGCACCGTCTCCGTCAGATCCGCCGGAGGGCCCGCCCGCAGCAGCTCGTCCACCATCTCGTCCAGCAGCCGGCGGGACTGCTCCCGCACCCGCTCCACCCCGCGCGCGGTGAACGCGGGCGCCACCGAGCGGCGCAGCCGGGTGTGGTCCGGCGGATCCAGGAAACCGACCGCGCCCCGAGCCGGGATGAAGTGCGGGGCGAGCCGGGTGACCGGCCGGTCCATCACCGCCTCCCGGCTGAACCGCGGGTCGTTGGTCACCATCCGCACATCGTCGTAGCGGGTCACCAGCCACGCCCAGCCCTCGCCGTTGGGCAGCCGGATCCGGGTCACCGGGCCCTCGTTCATCAGCTTGCGCAGCACCGGGTCGAAGTCCACCCCGGTCAGATCGAGGGCCGGCCAGGGCCGGACCGGGGGTGCGGTCTCGGTGATCGTCTCTTCGGTCATCTCACGCCGTCTCGTCGGAGCCGCTCCAGCGGCCGAGGCTCATCTCCGCGGTGATACCGGGCCCGAACCCGGCGAGCAGCCCGCGGGCCTGGTGTTCCGCGCCGCCCTCGTCGAAGAGCCGGCGCAGCGCGTCCAGGACGACGGCGCTCGCGATGTTGCCGTACTCGGTGAGCGTGGCCCGGCTGAACCGGAAGGCGTGCGGCTCGACCTGGAGATACTTGCTGAGGTCGTCGAGGATGCGGGGACCGCCCGCGTGGACTATGTAGAAGTCCAGGTCGGCGGCGTCCCAGCCGTGCAGCCCCGCGAGATCCTGGAGCGCCGGAGCCAGCGGCTCCATCGTCCCGGGCACCCGCTTGTCCAGCAGGAAGTGGAACCCGGTCGCCCGCACGTCGTACGAGATCCAGTCCTCGGTCTTCGGGATCAGATACGAGGCGTTGCGCTCCAGACGTACGCCGGTGCCGCCCCGGCCGCGCACCACGGCCGCCGCGACCCCGTCCCCGAACAGGCCGTTGGACAGCAGCGAGCCGATGCCGAGGTCGGTGGGCTGGTAGCACAGCGAGCAGAACTCGCAGGCCACGATCAGTGCGTTGCCCTGCGGGTAGGCCAGGCAGAAGTCGTGCGCGCGGTTGATCGCGGCACCGCCCGCCGCACAGCCCAGCTGGGCTATCGGGAGCTGCCGGGTGGTGGAGTCGAAGTCCATCTCGTTGATGAGCCACGCGGTGAGCGAGGGCATCATGAAGCCGGTGCACGAGACGTAGATGATCACGTCGATGTCGGAGGTCAGCACCTCCGCGTCGTCCAGCGCCCGCTGCACCACCGCCGGTACCCGGGCCTTCGCCTCCGCCTCGTACAGCTTGTTGCGGTACTGGAACCCCGGGTGCTTCAGGGTCTCCTCGATCGGCTGGACGATGTGCCGGGTACGGACCCCGGTGTTCTCGATCAGTCGGAGGGCCAGCGGCAGTTGGGGGTGGTCGGCGTGGCGGGAGCGCGCCAGCTCCAGCGTCTCCTCCATCGTGATCACGTGCTCTGGAACGGACACCGTGGGTCTGCACAAAGTCGCCATGAACCGTGCCTGCTTTCGCCGTCCGGAAGCGTTCGCCGCCCCGGTCAGAAGGTGGTGCACCCGGAGGGTGGTTCACCAGAGGTGATGACCCCACGATCACCCCACGGCCCGACGACTTCGCGCGGAACTACTCCGTCTCGGGGACGGCGACTTTTCAAACCCGGGACAGCGACAACGCCCCCGAAAGGGGCGCGAGGAACTGCGCGACCGGCCACGATGCACCCGCACCGGCCGACGAACCCCCGCCCGCTACCCCCGCTGCCCACTGCTGTGGGCGATGCAGGCGACATCGATCCGGTCCGCGAGCTTCGCCAACTCGATGGTCAACGCCGCGACCGTGTCCTCGTCGAGCCCGTCCTCACCGGCCTCGACAAGCCGCAGCCACCTCCCGCCCAAGGTACGCAGCAACCGGCTCACATCGGCGGCAGCCACCTGCAAGGTCCCGCGGTCGTCGACAATCAGCGGCAGGGTCACTTCGCGGTTCACAAACGCGATGGTAACCGCGCTCCCCTCAGCGGCCGTGCCACACCGTGGTGATGTTGCAGAACTCCCGGATTCCGTGCCCGGACAGCTCACGCCCGTACCCGGACCGCTTGACCCCGCCGAACGGGAACGCCGGATGCGAGGCCGTCATCCCGTTGAAGAACACGCCCCCGGCCTCCAGATCCCGGGTGAACCGGGCGGTCTCCGCCTCGTCGCGGGTCCAGACACTGGAACTGAGCCCGAACGGCGAATCGTTCGCGATCAGCACCGCCTCGTCCGGATCGGCGGCCCGGTACAGCGTCGCCACCGGCCCGAACGCCTCCTCGCGGTGGATCCGCATCTCGCGGTCGATCCCGGTCAGCACGGTCGGCGGGTAGTACCAGCCCTCCCCCTCGGGCCGCTCGCCCCCGCACAGCACCCGCGCGCCGCTGCGCCGGGCGTCGTCCACGAGTTCCTCCAGGTCGGCCCGGCCCTGCTCGGTGGCCAGCGGCCCGACCGCGGTGTCCTCCGCCATCGGATCGCCCACCCTGAGCGCCCGCATGCCCGCCGCGAACCGCTCGGCGAAGGCGTCGAAGACATCCGTGTGCACGATGAACCGCTTCGCGGCGATGCACGACTGCCCGTTGTTCTGCGTCCGGGCCGTCACCGCGACCTCGGCGGCCCGGTCCAGGTCGGCCGACGGCATCACCACGAACGGATCACTGCCGCCCAGCTCCAGCACCGTCTTCTTGATCATCTCGCCGCAGGTGGCCGCGACCGCCCGCCCGGCCGGTTCGCTGCCGGTCAGGGTGGCCGCCCGGACCCGCTCGTCGCGCAGGATGGCGTCCACCGCGCCGGAACCGATCAGCAGGGTCTGGAAGCAGCCCGGCGGGTACCCGGCCCGGTGGAAGAGATCCTCCAGGTAGAGGGCGGTCTGCGGGACGTTCGAGGCATGTTTGAGCAGACCGACGTTCCCGGCCATCAGCGCGGGCGCCGCGAACCGCATCACCTGCCACAGCGGGAAGTTCCACGGCATCACCGCGAGGACCGGGCCGAGCGGCCGGTAGCGGACCCGGACCCGGGAGGCGCCGGAGTCCTCCACGTCGGCGGCGTCGGGCACCTCGTCCGCGAGCAGCGCCTCCGCGTGCTCGGCGTACCAGCGCATCGCCCTGGCGCACTTCGCCGCCTCCGCCCGTGCCTGCGCGAGCGGCTTGCCCATCTCGGTGGTCATCACCCGCGCGATGTCCTCGCGGTCCCCGTCCAGCAGATTCGCGGCCTGGACCAGCAGGCGTGAGCGGTCGGTGAAGGTCGCGTCGCGATAGGTGCGGAAGGTGGCCTCGGCGAGCTGGAGCCGCCGCTCGATCTCCTCCTCGCCCATGGCCTCGTACGTCCTGAGCGTCTCGCCGTTCGCCGGGTTCACCGTCGCGATGGGCATGGCCGACCTCCTGGAGCGCGGGTGCGACTGTGCTTCGACGCTTCGACCTTCCCGCGCGGTGCGGGGGAGCGCAACGTGTGGGGGTTTCGCGGCGGTGGGGGTGCCGATGTCGGTGCGGGGGCTTGGTTTCGGGCGGGTGCCGATGTCGGTGCGGGGGCTCGGTTCTGTGCGGGTGCTCACGTCAGTGCGGGGGCTCGGTTCTGTGGGGGTGCCGATGTCGGTGTGGGGGCTCGGTTCCGGGCGGGTGCCCACGTCAGTGCGGGTGCCCGGCTCCGTGCGTGGGTTCGGTTCCGTGCGGGGGCTCGGTCAGGCGGTCCAGGAATGTGCGCTGGGCCGTCACGATCAGCTCGCGGGCCCGGTCCACCGGCAGCCATGCCACCCGGTCCAGCTCGGGGAACTCCTGGATCCGGCCCGAGCGGGGCGGCCACTCCATCGTGAAGGTGCCCGGCACCATGTCCGCCGGGTCGAGATCCGCCTCGATCGCCCACACCGTGACCGTCTTGCCGCCGCGCTGCCGCACCTCCCCCAGCGGTACGGGCTCCCCGTCCGGCGGCGCCAGCCCCAGTTCCTCCCGGAACTCCCGCCGGGCCGCGTCCCACGCCCGCTCGTCGTCCCCGTACTCGCCCTTCGGCACGGTCCACGCGCCCGCGTCCTTCCGCGCGAAGAACGGGCCTCCCATATGGCCCAGCAACACCTCGCAGCCCTGTCCGGTGGTCCGGAACAACAGCAGTCCGGCACTGCGCCGCCCCGTCACGCCCTGACCTCCGGATGCGCGGCGAGCAGTGTCTCCACGGTGTCCGCCTCCTCCGGCCGCTTGTCCTCCCGGTAGCGCACCACCCGCGCGAACCGCAGGGTCACCCCGGCCGGATAGCGGGTGGAGCGCTGGAGACCGTCGTAGGCGATCTCCACGACCAGCTCCGGGCGGACGGTGACCACCCAGCCGTCGTCCCGCACCGCCAGTTCCTGGAGCCGCTCGGTCTGCCAGGCCAGCGTGGCATCGGTGAGCCCCTTGAACGTCTTGCCGAGCATCGCGAAGGATCCGTCGGCCGCGCGGGCGCCCAGATGCAGATTGGAGAGCTTGCCGGTACGGCGGCCATGGCCCCACTCGGCGGCCAGCACCACCAGGTCCAGGGTGTGCACGGGCTTCACCTTCAGCCAGGACGCACCGCGCCGCCCGGCGCCATAGGGCGCGTCCAGCGCCTTGACGACCACACCCTCATGCCCCCGGGCGAGGGTCCCGGCGAGGAACGCCTCGGCGGCCGGAACGTCCCCGGGCCCCTCCACCAGCGCCCGGCGGACCCGCAGCGGCTCCGGCACCAGCGCCGCCAGTGCCGCGTGCCGCTCGGTGAAGGGGAGGTCGAGCAGGTCCCGGCCGTCGACGCCGAGCGCGTCGAAGAACACCGGGGAGATCCGGGTCGCCCCGGCCGCGCCCGCCACATCCACCCGGGAGCCGACCCGCCCGGCGGTCTCCTGGAAGGCGCGCGGGCGCCCGTCCGGACCCAGGGCGAGGACCTCGCCGGCCAGGATGAACCGCTCACCGGGCAGCGCCAGCACGGCCGAGGTCACCTCGGGGAGGCGCTCGGTGATGTCGTGCAGGGTGCGGGTGTAGAGGCGGACGTCGGGGCCGTCGCGGTGGGCCTGCACCCGGATGCCGTCGAGTTTCTCCTCCACCGCGCAGGCGCCGCCGAGCCGGTCCACTGCCTCGGCGACCGAGGCGGCGGTCTGCGCCAGCATCGGCTGCACCGGACTGCCCACGGTGAGCCGGAACCGGGCGACGGCCTCCGGCCCCTCACCGAGCAGCGCGCGGGCGACCGGCTGGAGGGACCCCGCGAGCATCACCGCCCGGCGCACCGAGGCGGCCGGGGCGCCGGTCGCCTGGGCCAGCCCCTCCACCGCCACGGCGTCCAGCGCGCCCTGCCGCACCTCACCGGTGATCAGCCCGATCAGGAACCGCTGCTCCTCCGCGGTGGCCGCGCCCATCAGCGCCTCCAGCAGCCGGGTCCGCTCCGCTTGCGAGCCGGCCCCGGCGACCGCGCCGAGCGCGGTGAGCCGGGCGTCCACGTCATGGACGGTGAGGGTGGGGGTGGGGGCGGGGGGTACCGGGCGGCTCAGCAGCTTCCAGCCGATGCCGAGGCGGCCCTGGGGGAGGCGTCCCGCCAGGTAGGGGATGACGATCGGGACGTCGTCCGCGTCCGTCTCGCGGAACAGGTCCGCGAGCAGCGCGGTCTTGCGGGAGCGCGCCGAGGTGCCGGCGACCTCCCGGGAGACCTGAGCGAGCCGGGACAGAAGCATGCGGCCATGGTGCTACGGGGTGGGGGTGGGGGCATTTTGGTGGGGGAAGGGAGGGGAGCTGGGGGTGGGGTGGTTGTGGTGCCGGGGGCCGTTGCGGTGCGGGTCGGGGGTGGGTGTGGTGTGGGGCTCGGGCGGGGCTGGCCGGGCGGCGTTGGGTGGTGGCGGTTCCGGGGTGGGGGTGGCCCACGGCAGGAGTGCTTGGGCCGACCGGTGTCCGGCAAGGTGGTGCCGGGCAGGGCCGGGCCGGTCCCGGGCTGGGTGAGGGTCAGTGGCCGGGCGGGAGCCAGTGGCCGGGCCCGGCCAGGCTCCGACGAGGTGTCGAGTGGGCCCCGGGCCTCGCTCTCCCCTCCCCGCCCTCCCCTTCCCCTCCCCGGGTGGGCCCCGCTCAGCCCTCCCCGAAGGCCCCGTCCAGGTCCGTCATCAGCAGCTCCCCGTTGACCGCGGCAGCGGCCCGGTAGCCGCCGCTCACCGCGTGCGGGACCTGTTCGGCGAAGCCCATGGCGTTGCCCGCCGCGTACACCCCGGGGACCGAGGTCTGCCCGGTGGGGTCGACCACCGGGTAGGCGCCGAACGGCGTCGCGTCGAGCCGTGCGCCGAGCCGTTCCAGGAGGCCGGTCTGCGGGATCGCCCGAGGCGCGGTGAAGAGCACCTCGCGCTCGTGCACGGTGCCGTCCGCGAGCCGGACGCCCGTGAGCCGGTCGTCGGCCGTCAGCACCTCGGCGACCTCGCCGGGCACCACCTTGACCCCGGCCGCGGCGAGCCGCCGTAGATCCTGGTCGGAGAGTTCGGACTCGTCGACGGTGTGCAGGAAGAAGGTCACGTCCGGGGACCACTGGGTGACCATCAGGGCCTGGTGCACGCTCAGCGGGGTGGTCGCCAGCACGCCGAACGCCCGGTCGCGGACCTCCCAGCCATGGCAGTACGGGCAGTGCAGCACATCCTCGCCGAACCGCTCCGCGAGCCCCGGCACGGGCGGCAGCTCGTCCTTGAGGCCGGTCGTGACGATCAGCCGCCGCGCGTGGGCCGTCCGGCCGCTCTCCAGCGTCACGGCGAAGGCCCCGGTTCCGCCGTCCCGGGTGACGTCCCCGGTTCCGCCGTCCCGAGTGACATCCCCGGTCCCGCCGTCCCGGGTGACGTCCACGGCCCGGTCACGGATCTGTGCCACGTCCTCGTACCGGGCGACCTCCTCGCGGCCCAGGGCCAGGAACTCCGCCGGGGGCATCCCGTCCCGGGTGAGGAAGCCCTGCATATGGGCGGACGGGGCGTTGCGGGGCTCGCCCGCGTCGACGACCAGGGTGCGGCGCCGGGCGCGGCCGAGGACGAGGGCGGCGGAGAGGCCCGCCGCGCCGCCGCCGATGACGATCACTTCGTACGGCTCGGTCGTTGTCATGGTCTCGGTCATGGTGACCACCTCCGATGTCGACCGTCATCGATCCGGTGCCGTATTGACAAATCTCTTTGCTGAATCTGCAATGGATGGATGAGTACGGAAGAAGTGCTGGCCGGGGTCGGACCGCGGCTGCGGCAGATGCGCAAGGAGCGCGAGGTGACCCTCGCGGGGCTGTCGGAGGCCACCGGTATCTCGGTGAGCACCCTGTCCCGGCTGGAGTCGGGGCTGCGCAAGCCCAGCCTGGAACTGCTGCTGCCCATCGCGCAGGCCCATCAGGTGCCGCTGGACGAACTCGTCGGCGCCCCGGCCGTCGGCGATCCCCGGGTGCGGGCCGAGCCGATCCACCGGCACGGGCGGACGTACATCCCCCTCACCCGCCAGCCGGGCGGCCTCCAGGCGTTCAAGGTGCTGCTGCCGAACCGCGCGGGCGAGCCGGATCCCCGGACGCACGAGGGGTACGAGTGGCTGTATGTGCTCTCCGGACGGGTACGGCTGGTGCTGGGCGGGCACGATGTGGTGCTTACGGCGGGGGAGGCGGCGGAGTTCGACACCCGGGTGCCGCACTGGTTCGGGTCGACGGGGGAGGGGCCGGCGGAGTTCCTGAGCCTGTTCGGGCCGCAGGGGGAGCGGATGCATGTCCGGGCCCGGCCCAAGCGGGCGGAGGAGTGAGAGGGGCGAGGGGAGTGAGGGGCGGGGCGTGTGGTTCCCTTGCGGCAAGCGACCGCTTAGCATGCGACCCAGTCGAGTGAACCGGTCCGGACGGTCCGGTCGGGCACTGTCGCTGGAGGCCCCGCATGCAGGCATGGCAGGTGCACGAGAACGGTGAGCCCGGCGAGGTGATGCGGCGGGCGGAGGTGGCGCTGCCCACCCCGGGCGACGGCCAGGTCCTGCTGAAGGTGCGCGCCGCCAACGTCAACTTCCCGGACGCGCTGCTCTGCCGGGGCCAGTACCAGGTGCGCCCGCCGCTCCCGTTCACCCCCGGCGTGGAGATCTGCGGCGAGACCGAGGACGGCCGCCGGGTGCTCGCCAACCCCGTACTGCCCCACGGCGGGTTCGCCGAGTACGCGGTCGCGGACGCCGCCGCGCTGCTGCCCGCGCCCGAGTCGCTGGACGACGCCGAGGCCGCCGCGCTGCACATCGGCTACCAGACCGGCTGGTTCGGGCTGCACCGCCGGGCCGCCCTGCGCGAGGGCGAGACCCTCCTCGTGCACGCCGCCGCCGGCGGGGTCGGCAGCGCCGCCGTACAGCTCGGCAAGGCGGCCGGGGCCCGGGTCGTCGGGGTCGTCGGCGGCGCCGAGAAGGCGGCCGTCGCCCGGGACCTGGGCTGTGACGTGGTGATCGACCGGCGTACCGAGGACGTGATAGCGGCCGTGAAGGAGGCCACCGGGGGACAGGGCGCCGATGTGGTCTACGACCCCGTGGGCGGGACCGCGTACGAACAGTCCACCAAGGTCATCGCGTTCGAGGGCCGGATCGTGGTCGTCGGTTTCGCGGGCGGGGCGATACCGCGCCCGGCGCTCAACCATGCCCTGGTGAAGAACTACGCGATCCTCGGCCTGCACTGGGGCCTCTACAACACCAGGAATCCGGCACTGGTCCGGCACTGCCACGACCGGCTCACCGAGCTGGCCGCGCGTGGCGCGATCAGACCGCTGGTCAGCGAGCGGGTCCCGTTCGACGCGGCGGCGGACGCCGTGCGGCGGGTGGCGGATGGGGTGACGACCGGGCGGATCGTGGTCGTACCGGGGGAAGGCTGATGAAGCGGCCGGGGCGGGCGGAACGGCCGGAGCATCGGGAGCGGATGGAGCATCGGGAGCGGATGGAGCATCGGGAGCGGCTGGATCATCGGGAATGGCCGGAGCGCCCGGAGCGCCCGGAGCGCCCGGAGCGGCCGGGTGAGGGAGAGGGGATTGCCGAATGACCGATGAGAGCGATGTGACCGATGTGGCCGACGAAGCCGGCGCGGCCTCCGTGGCCGATGCCACCGGCGTGCCCGGCGTGCCCGGCGTGCCCGGCGTGCCCGGCGTGCCCGGAGTGACCGGCGTGACCGCCCCGCCCCCCGCCCCCCTCACCCCCGCCGCCCTGCGCCGCCGTACCGCCACCCTTCTGGCCGCGCACCCGCCCGCCACCACCCCGCCGCTCGACTTCCTCAAGGCCCGGTTCGACGCCGGGCTCGCCTGGGTGCACTTCCCGGAGGGACTCGGCGGACTCGGCGCCCCCCGCGCGCTCCAGGCCGTCGTGGACGCCGAACTCGCCGCCGCGGGCGCCCCCGACAACGACCCGCGCCGGATCGGCATCGGCCTCGGCATGGCCGCGCCGACCCTCCTGAAGTACGGCACGGACGAGCAGAAGCGGCGCTATCTGCGGCCGTTGTGGGTGGGTGAGGAGGTGTGGTGCCAGCTGTTCAGCGAGCCCGGCGCCGGATCCGACCTCGCCGCCCTCGGCACCCGGGCCGTCCGCGACGGCGACGACTGGGTGGTGGACGGGCAGAAGGTGTGGACGTCCAGCGCGCATCTCGCCCGCTGGGCGATCCTCCTCGCCCGCACCGACCCGGACGTCCCCAAGCACCGGGGCATCACCTACTTCCTCTGCGACATGACCGACCCCGGGGTGGAGGTCCGCCCGCTGCGGCAGATCACCGGGGAGGCCGAGTTCAACGAGGTGTTCCTGACCGGCGTCCGCATTCCCGACTCCCGGCGGCTCGGGGCGGTCGGCGACGGCTGGCGGGTCGCGCGGACCACGCTCGACAACGAGAGGGTCGCCATCGGCGGGATGCGGCTGCCGCGCGAGGGCGGCATGATCGGCCCGGTCGCCAGGACCTGGCGCGAACGCCCCGCACTGCGCACCCATGAGCTGCGCCAGCGGCTGCTGACCCTGTGGGTGGAGGCGGAGGTCGCCCGCCTCACCGGCGAACGTCTGCGCCAGCAACTCGCCGTCGGGCAGCCCGGCCCCGAGGGCGCCGGGCTGAAACTCGCCTTCGCCCACCTCAACCAGCAGATCAGCGGCCTGGAGGTGGAACTCCTGGGCGAGGAGGGGCTCCTCTACGACGACTGGACCATGCGCCGCCCGGAACTGGTCGACTTCACCGGCCGCGACGCCGGGTACCGCTATCTGCGCGCCAAGGGCAACAGCATCGAGGGCGGCACCAGCGAGATCCTGCTGAACATCGTCGCCGAGCGGGTCCTCGGCCTGCCCGGCGAACCCCGCACCGACAAGGACGTCCCTTGGAAGGACCTCGCCCGATGACCGACCTGCGCCCCTCCGACCTGCTCCACGCCGATCTGCTCCACTCCGAGGAGGAAGAGGCCCTGCGGGCGGCGGTACGGGATCTGGTCACCGACCGCGGCACCACCGCGTCGGTACCGGCCCTGGTGGAGTCGGAGGCGTCCCACGACCTGGCGCTGTGGCGGACGCTCACCGCCGGGATGGGGCTCGCCGGTCTGCTGATCCCGGAGGCGCTGGACGGCCAGGGCGCCTCGCACCGGGAGGCCGCCGTCGTCCTGGAGGAACTGGGGCGGGCGGTGGCGCCCGTACCGTATCTGACCAGCGCGGTTGTCGCCACGGAGGCGCTGCTGGAGTGCGGCGCGGACGATCTGCTGCGCGATCTGGCGTCCGGTACGGCCCTCGCCGCGCTCTGCGTGGGCCTGCACACCGCTCCCACCGCTGACTTCCGGACCGTACGGGTGGCGGACGGGACGCTGTACGGGGAGCTGCCGGGGATCGCGGACGCGGGCGCCGCCGATGTGCTGCTGGTACCGGCGGAGGACGGGGCCCTGTACGCGGTGGCGGCGCCGGGACCGTCCGCTTCCGGGATCACCGTCGTACCGCAGGTGTCGCTGGATCGGACGCGGCCGGTGGCGACCGTGGTGCTGGCGGGCGCGGCCGGGCGGCGGCTGGGGGAGTCCGGGCCCGCCGTACGCCGGGCGCTGCGGGCCGGGGCCGGGCTGCTGGCGTCCGAGCAACTGGGTGTCGCGGACTGGGCGCTGACCGAGACGGTCCGCTATCTGACGGAACGCAAGCAGTTCAACCGTCCGGTGGGCGGTTTCCAGGCGCTCAAGCACCGGCTGGCGCAGCTGTGGCTGGAGACCGCGCAACTGCGGGCCGCCGCCCGCGCCGCCGCCGACGCCCTGGCGACCGGCCAGGAGCCGGACCTCGCGGTTGCGGTGGCACAGGCGTACGCGGCCGGGGTCGCCGTCCACGCCACGGAGGAGGCGCTCCAACTGCACGGCGGCATCGGGATGACCTGGGAACACCCCGTCCACCTCTACCTGAAACGAGCCAAGGCGGACTCGATCGCGTACGGGACGGCGGGGGCGCACCGGGAGTGGGTGGGGGAACTGGTGGATCTGGCTGGGGTGTAGGAGTGGGGCGGGGTGGGGGCGGTGTGGTGAGGGACTTTGCGCTCTCGCGCCGATCTTCACAGAGGTACGTTGCGCCGAAGGGCCGCCGACGTACTGGCGATGTACCGGCGACGTACCGGCGAAGCCCGTCCTCCTCCCCCCCAGGGGCGGACCATCCGATGTGCGCCGCCGCGCGCGTGAAGTGAATGAACGGCGGCGGTCCGGCCAACTCACCCTCCCCTGCTGCCCCTTGGCGTGCCCGGCACCGCATACTCCTTGCGGTTCCGTCCGCTACCAGGGAGGCAGAGCATGGCCCTCACCACCCGTCGCAGAGCCCTCACCACCCTCGGCGCCGCCCTCGCGGGCCCGGTCGTCCTTCCCGGCGCCACCGCGCTCGCGGGTGAGAAGGAGCACCGCGGCCCGCGCCCCCTGTGGCGGGCCCACGCCCACAACGACTACGAGCACCCCCGCCCCCTCCTCGACGCCCTCGACCACCGCTTCGGCAGCGTCGAGGCCGACATCTTCCTCGTCGGCGACCAGCTCCTCGTGGCCCACGACCCCGAGGATCTCGACCCGGCCCGCACCCTGGAGTCCCTCTACCTGGACACGCTCGCCGCGCGGGTCAAGGCCCACAAGGGGTCCGTGTACCGAGGGCACCGCGGTTCCCTCCAACTCCTCATCGACATCAAGACCGAGGGCGCCGCCACCTATCTCGAACTCGACCGCCATCTCCAGCGGTACAAGAACCTCTTCACGACCTACCACCGCGGCCGGGTGCGGCCCGGCGCCGTCACCGCCGTGATCTCCGGCGACCGCGCGGCCCGGGTCCCGATGGCGGCCCAGACCACCCGCCGCGCCTTCTACGACGGCCGCCTCGCCGACCTCGGCGGCCCCGCCCCCGCCTCCTTCGCCCCACTGATCAGCGACAACTGGACGCTGAACTTCACCTGGCGGGGCGTCGGCCCGTTCCCGGCCGCCGAGCGGCAGAAGCTGCGCACGATCATCGACACGGCCCACGCCCGAGGCCAGAGGGTCCGGTTCTGGGCCACCCCGGACCTCCCGGGCCCCGCCCGGGACGCCCTGTGGACGGAACTGCTGGCGGCGGACGTGGACCACCTCAACACGGACGATCTGCTGGGGCTGGAGGCGTTCCTCGACGAGTGGGACTGAGGGCCCGGCCGTCCTCGCCCGCTGAACACCACACGTTCGGCGGTCAGGTCAGCCGCCCGGACAAACCCTCCGCTACGCCACACTTACGGCCGAACGCCGCGAAGTGAACGTGGCGGAGGAGGTTCATCATGGCCATTTCCATCTCTGCGACGCTGCTGCTCCTGATCCTCGCCGCGGTCTTCCTGCGCAACGGCGGCCTGAAGCTCACCCACGCCGTGGTGTGCGGGCTGCTCGGCTTCTCCCTCGCGGGAACGAGCGTCGCACCGACGATCTACAGCGGTATGACGGCGACGGCGGACATCGTGAGCAGCCTGCGCCCCTGAGCCCCGTCCCGTGTGTACTCCTGCTCCTGACCCGCCCCGAGCCTGGTGGGGCGAGTCCACCCTGCTCCTGACCTGCCCCGAGGCTGGTGGGGCGGGTCCACCCTGCTCCTGACCCGCCCCGAGGCTGGTCGGGCGATTCCGCTCTGCTCCTGAACGGGCGGGCCCCCCGACTCCTGACCCGCCCCGAGACTAGGGCGTGTCCGCCGCCGCCCCCGAGAACACCCCGATCCCGTTCGGTACGGCCCTTTCCGCCCCGGCGCTGGGGTGGTTGCGTACGGTCACGGAGGCGCCGCCCGGGTCGCGGGCGACCAGCGTGGAGGATCCGCCGCCGTCCAGGCCGAAACCGTCGGTGGCGCCTAGGTCCCGGAGCAGCCGGGCGACCTCGGCGACGGTGAGCCCGGCCTGTCCGGCCGTCCCGTCCACGGCGAACAGGAACAGCCGCCGTCCGCCGTCCGCGATCCCGGCCGCGGTCCGTACGGCGGCCGTACGGTCGTCGAGTCCGGGCAGCGGCTGTCCGCCCCGCAGCACCGGGCAGCCGCCGATGGCGAGCCGAGGGGGCTGCCGGGAACCCGAGCCCGTCAGACGGTGGCTGACCCGGACCCGCTCACCCACCTCGTACGCGCGGAGCCGGTGCGCGCCCGCCTCCCGGCCGACCAGCACGGTGGTGCCGGCGGGGATGGCGCCCGTGCCGGGCCGCCCGGCGGTGCCGACGACCCGTCCGCCGCGGACCGTGACCTCGTGGGTGTCCGCGCTGCACGGCGCGGCCCGGTCGGTGTCCGTGCCGCAGGTCGCGCGCAGCCGGGAGGCGCTGCCCCAGTCGTCGGTGAAGGCGCCGACGGAACCGACCGGCAGGGCGTACTGGTTGAGCCCGCCGAGCGCCATCGAGCCCCCGTCACCGCCGACCGACCCCGTCAGCGTCAGCCGGTCGATCCTGACCCGCCGGTCGCGCCCGACGGTGAGCACGTCCTCGGTGTCGGTGCCGGGCGGCGGCGCGGGCCCGAACCGCTGCCCGTCGGGCACCGCCCCCTTGAGCACCTTGCCGCGCGCGACCGCCGGACCGACGCTCGCCCCGGTCGCCGTCACGCCCGGATGCTGCGTTTCGCTGATGTTGAAGAAGTCCCCGTTGACCCCGGCGACGGCCCCCTGCCGGTCCGCCATCACCGACACCGCGGCCCGCGAGGCGACCTTCCCCGGGTACAGCAGCCCCAACTGGACTCCGGGGGTGCGGAGATCGACGGTGAGGAGATGGATCCGGGTGGGCCCCTTGGCAACCTCCAGCTCACGGGACTCGTAGACGACACCCGGCGCCACCACCGTCGTCGCGCCGGACAGTGCCGCGGCGGGCACCGACCCGACGAGCACGACACCGCCCAGCGCACCCACCACCGCGACCGCCCCGAGCGCCGCTCGTCCCGTCCCGGACCACTCCCACCGACGTGCCACCGTGCCCCCCGAGGGTCCGTCAACCGTGCCAGGAAACGGGGTGAGTGAATCAGACCCGGGTGACGGCGGGGGCGACGCCGGGCTGACGCGACGTGAATCCATGACGGAACGGCGTATGGGGGGCGGGAATACGGGGGTGCCGGTGTCGGCCGGGCGCCGGGTCCCTTAATTTGCCTCGCATGAGCAAAGACGCTTCCTCCTCGGTGAGGACTTTCCGCGATCTGGTCTCGGCCGGGGAATGGGCGGAGCTGACCCGTGCTCCGGCCAGGCCTCGTGCGGCGGACGAGGTGCTGTTACGCCAGGGTGATCCGGGGACGCAGGTGATCGCCCTGATCAGCGGGCTGGTGAAAGTGGTGCATGTGGACCGGGACGGCCGACAGCGGCTGTTGGCGTTCCGGGGGCCCGGCGAGATCCTCGGGGAGATGGCGCTCCAGCACGGCGGAGGGCGGCTCGCGTACGTACGGGCCATGAGCGAATGCAAGGTCGCCATCCATCTCGCGACGGACTTCCGGGAGTTCGTCGGTCGTCATGGACTCGCTCCCCGGATCGCGGAGCTGGTGTCCCTGCGGTTGCGGGAGCAGACGGAGGTCCATGACGGGGCGGTCCACGAGCGGCTCGCCCTGGCGCTGCTCCGGCTGTTCGAGATCTCCGGTGAGCGGTCCTTCTCGGTCACCCGGGACGAACTGGGGCAGCACATCGGGGTGAGCCGGAACTACGTCACCAAGGCCCTGGAGCATCTGGGCCCTGACCTGGTGCGGTTCGACAAGAACCGTATCGAGGTGATCAGTCCGGAGGGGCTGAGGAAGATCTGATTGCGTGGCCCAGGTCACATGCGGTCCGCACGCGTGAAGCGGACCGATCGCCCGGCCGCCGAGAAGCTCGAAGCGCACGACCACCCGACGGACCGTCGTCCCCGCCCGCACCCTCAACAGCCGGGCGGGGCCTCACCGAGGAGTGACACATGCGCGAGCAGCACATCGGCACACCGCCCCAGGACGGCGTGGCCCGCTACACCCGCAGCCGCCCCCTGCCCCCGTACCGGGGCATCTTCGCCGTGGACGCCAAGGGCTTCACGGGCCGGCCCGCCGTCGAGCACGAGGGCATCAGCCGTGCCGTCCCCGAGCTGCTGGAGACCGCCTTCGCCAGGGCGGGGCTGCGGGAGCTGTGGAACGACCGCAGGTTCCCCGCCACGACCGGCGACGGATATGTCTTCGGGTTCGATCCGTCCCTGATGCCCTTCGTGGTCCATCCCCTGCTGCACACCCTCCAGGAGGTACTGACCGACTACAACGTCCTGTCGCACGGCGCCCTCCCCATCAGGCTCCGGGCCAGCCTGCACATCGGTCCGCTGCCGGACACCGGCGACGAGTACGGCGGCAACGGCACCGCCCGCAACGACACCCACCGGCTCCTGGACTCACGCCCCGTCAAGGCCGTGCTGGCCTCGCACAAGGAGAACATCACGCACGTCGCCGCGATCCTCTCCCACCGCTGCTACGAGGACACCGTCGCCGGCGGGTACACCGGCCGTCACCCCGACCACTTCGTGGAGGTGGCCGCCACGGTCGAGGGCAAGCCGTTCGCCCAGCAGGCGTGGATCTACGTACCCCAGCCGTCGGGACCGCTGTACGAGTACGAGTACGGCGGGGGCGGGTCCGGGACGGCGGACGGAGGGCGGGGCAAGGGGGGCGAGGGGGACGCTTCGCCCGAGCGGGAGCCGGAGCGGGAGGCCGCCGTCCCCGGCGCGCAGGTCAGCAACAGCGCGCCCAACGGCAACATCAACACGGGAACCGTCCACGGCGGGCAGAGCGTCGGCAATTATCACGTCGCCGGGGACCAGGTCCAGGGGAACAAGGCGGGGCGCGTACGGGGGTTCCAGGGGGACCAGGTGCGGGGCGACAAGTATCAGGGGCGGCAGTGATTCCGCAGCAGACGGCGCCCCCGGAGGCCGGGGAGGAGCCGCGGTCAACCGGGCCCGAGCTGGAGGCCCCCGACTTCCCCGAGCTGCTCGACTCCCTTGAGGGCCCGGCGCGGTTCGTGGTGTACGCCCCCGGCGGGAACATCAACAACGGCTCCGTCCATGGCGGTCAGGGTGTCCGCAACGGGCCGGGCGACGAGCGGCGCGCGGCCGGGGAAGCCCGGGGGACCCGGGTGCGCGAAGGCCCGATCCCGGAGACGGAGGTCAGCGCGGCCGGCTTCGGATTCGCCCGGCCGGCCTGGTTTCCCGCCGCCCTGGCCGAACTGGAGCGGGGCGTCCTGTTCCTGGCCGGGCGTCCGGGCTCCGGCCGCCGTACCGCGGCACTCAATCTGCTCCGCGAGTGCGGCGGGGACGGCGCTCCGCTGCGGGCGCTGGACGGGGTCACGGAGCTGGACCGCTGGCGGCCCACCGACTCCACGGCCCGCGGCTATCTGATGGACGGACTCTTCCCCAGCCGCCCGCTCGGCCCCGGAGTCCTCGGCCATCTGCGGTTCCTGCTCCAGGAGGCCGGATCGCGGATGGTGATCGTCCTGCCCGACGACACCGCTCTGCTGCGCCGCCTGGAACAGGACCTCCATGTCCGCCCGGTCGGCTGCGAGCCGCCACCGCCCTCCCAGGTGTTCGGCGCCCGGTTCGCGGCGGTCGTACCGGACCAGCGTGAGCGGGAACGGCTGCTGGCCGCGCTCACCGGCGAGGAACTCGGCGAACTCCTGGCCCCCGAACTGGTCCCCGCCGAAGTGGCCGAACTCATCGACGCCATCGTCGCGGCCGACGGGGAGGCGAAGGCACTGGGCGATCTGCGCGCCCGGCTCAGCTACCGGGCCGAGCGGGAAGTGCCGGAACTCGTCGCCGCGCTGCGCGAGGACCCGGAGGCCCTGGCCTTTCTGCTGACCGTCTGTGTCTACGAAGGACTGGACCACCGGATCGTCCGGAGCGAGGCCGAACGGCTGCTGCAACTCTCCGAGGGGCGGCTCGACGCGCTGCTGCCCGCGACGGACCCCCAGGGCGGCGAGAAGGCCGAACGCCCCAATCCGGACTTCGTCTTCCGGCGCTCCCTCACCGAACTGCTCCGCTCGGTCCACGCGATCCAGCAGCCGCGCGAGATCCGCGCCCAGGGCGCCTACGCGCATGCGGTGGAGCCCGTCGTGTTCATCCGGTACGGGCAGGCGGAGGCCGTCCTGCGGCATGTGTGGCGGGAGTACGGACGGCTGTCGGAGCTGTTGGTGAGATGGCTGCGCGATGTGCGCCGCGACAGTGAGCTGACCCTGCCCGTGGGCCGGGTCATGGGCCTGGCGGCGAGCTGGGGCGGAGGACGCCGGGCCCTGCACCACATCGAGGCCCTCGCCGACTCCGAGCGCACCACCGGCCGCGTCATCGCCGCGCACGCCCTGGGGATCGCGGCCGAGGACCCGGTACTGGCCGCGGAGGTGCGGTACCGCATCGAGAGCTGGAGCGGTGTGGTCGACTCGCGGCTGCGGACCACGGTGGCGTTCGCGTGCGGCGCCGAGTTCGGGCTGTCCCGGCCCGGTCTCGCCCTGCGGCTGCTCCACCGGCTCGTCCGCCGGGCCGTCTCCGACGGTGATCCGGACGCGGCGGACGGGCGGGGGGATCCGGTCCTCCACGCCGTACGTGCGGCGGTCCAGCGGCTGTTCCGGGCCGGCCATGAGAGAAGGGTGTTCCACTGGCTCGCCGACATGGTGGACTCCGACGAGGACCCCGCGGAATACGCGCGCGTACTGATCAGTGATCTCCTGTTCCACCGCCGCTGGTTTCAGCGGCAACTCGCCGACGGTACCGAGGACGGGATTCTCATCACCCGGATGATCCAGGGTGCGCTGAATTCCGATAGCACCTTCCAGACCACGTGCCGGGCCTTGCTGGGATGGGCCGACGTGGCACGCTGGGACAGCACCCTGTTCCGGGCGGTGGAGACCCTTTTCGATGAACTGGAAAGCGGGATGCGCAAGGGCGAGTTCCGGCTCTTCGTCGAGATGAACCGGGAAGCGGCCGAGGGCTGGGCAGGGCTGCGGAGCGCACGGAGCGCGCTCTCCGACTGGCGCAGCGGTGTCAGGCGGGTGGCGGCGTGAACGAGGAGACGGCCGAACCTCTCTACGTCCGCACCGCCCGGCGGCCCTGGCGGGAGATCGTCGGACACCGCTGGTCCGGCACACGGGACTGGTGCCTGGTCCTGAAAGACACCGCCGGTGACTACTTCGTCCAGGGCCGCCGGGGCGACCCCGACGAGGCAGGCGCGTACCTGCCCCCGCTCGAAGACGCCGGGGCCCCCGGGATGGGCGGGGACTACCCCGACGTCTTCCGGGTGGACACCACCGAACACGTGGACACCCGGGCCGTCGGCCTCCCCACCGTCTACGGCACCGAATCGGTGGAACTGTGGGTGTCCTGGTGGGTGCACGACCCGGTACGTGTGGTCCGCACCCGGACCCTTCATGGCTGGCATGTGGTCCGTACCCACCTCACAAGAACCCTGAGGCACCTGGCCGAGGCCCAGACCCTGGCCGGGAACGGACTCGGAGCACCCGAGATCATGCGTCACCTCAGCGCGCCCCAGCGGGTCGAGGAGTCCGGACTCAGCTACCGCGTGTTCGATGTACGGCTCCGGGAGACCGGTGAGGAACTGAGCCTCGGCCAGGAGGAGAACCAGGGGGTCCGCTACTCCTGGACGCCCAGCCGCAGCGGTGAGTACGAGTTCTGTCTCCAGGCGCTGCACGCCGGGCCGGTCTCCCTCGCCGCGCTCTGGCTCCTGAGGCACCCGGACCAGGTGAGCCAGGTCCTGGACTGGGCGGTCCGCCATCAGGACCTGCTCAGCCCGCCGCGTACGGACTGGCAGGAGGAACTCGCCGTCCTGCTCGGCACGCTGAGCGAGCAGGAACGCAAGGAGATCTCCTGGCTGCTTCGCGACCGGATCGCACTGCTGGGGCATCGGGTTCCTGAGGGTGGAGGTGTGTGAGCGGGGGAGGTACGAGCCGGTTCCTCGGACGCTTTCCCGGGCTTTTCCTCGGATTTGTTGGGCACGCCGCGATCGAGCGGCGTGCCCCTTTTTTTGTGCTGGTTCGGGCGTGTGATGCACGTCCCTCGGTGAACGCACTTTGCGAGCGGTGCTGTCCCCCGGACTGCGGGAGTCTCGTGGCGTCCAGGAAATGACGCGCGATCACCTGCGGGTGTTCGTCCGGAGAGGAATCACATGCGAGCGGAAAACTCCGATGAGGTGGGAAAGGTGATTCCTTTTCTTCCCTTTCTTCAGGATCACCCGGTCCCGAACACCGAGCAGGAGCCGAGTGGGGCCCCGCATCAGGAAGCGTCCGCAGAGGCGTCGCCGGACGCAGCTGCCGAACCGGCGGTTCACGGCCCCCTCGTCCTGAACGCCGAGCGCGGGATCATCAACACCGGCACCGTCCACGGCGGACAGCACCACACCACCGTCGAGCAGCCCCGGCCGCCGTCTCACCGGGGCCGGCGATGACAGCTGACATCCCGCAGCCGCGTGATCTCGACGCCCTTTCCTCGGCGCTCGCCGCAGGCCCGATCGAGGTCCTCACCCCGGCCTTGGCCGCGGGCCGGGCGATGCTGATCAACGCCCCGAACGGCACCATCAACACAGGGCTGATGACCGGTGGCCAACGGCAGGTCGTGGCCACCGCCCCGGGAGTCGGCGACACCGGCCCGACGCCCATGCGGCAGGGCCCCGTACGGGCGAAGGATCTCGCGGTGGCCAGGCGGCGCTTCGTCGCACCGCCCGGATCCGGGGACGTCCTCGCCTCGCTCGGCTCCGGTGTCGCCGTGCTCGTCGGCGACCCGGGGACCGGACGCGAGACCCACGCCCTCAACCTGCTGGCCCACGGAGTGGAGGAGCCCGTACTCGTCCAGGTGGACGGGGCGGTCAACCTCCCCCGGTGGACCCCCCGGCCGAGCGGGGTGCACGGCTATCTGGTGATGGACCCCCCCGATCCCTTCGCCTGGCGGTCCTGGGACCTGGCCCGGCTGGAGATCTCGCTCACGGAGGCGGACGCACGGCTCCTCATCGTGCTGGCCGACGCCCCCGGGCTGGTCAGCACCCTCGGCGACAGGATCGGCGTACCAGTGCTGCGGCATCTGGCCCCCGACCCGCGGAAGGTCTTCGCCGCGCACCTGTCGGACCTGTGCCCCGACGACAGCGTGCGGGCCGGACTGCTGAACGCCCCGCCGGACCTGCTCGCCGAGCTGCTGCCGCTGGGCCTGCCACCGCGCTACGCGGCTCGCGCGGCCGAGACCGTGACCGCTGTGGCGGCTGCAGGGCCGGGCGAGGGCTCCGACGGGAACGTCCTGTGCGTGCTCGCCCGCGCGGAGGTCCCGGCACTGCTGGTCCGCGCGCGGGAGGACCCCGTTCATCTGGCGCAATTGCTCGCCCTCACGGTCTACGGGGGGCTCGACCTCCGTGTCGTCGAGGAGCGGGCGGCGGAGCTGCTGAGACTGGCCGAGTGCGAGGACCGGGGGGCGGCCGTGACGGCACCTCGCGGTGGAGCCGGCGGTGGAGGCGGGCAGGAGTGCGGACAGAAGTCCGGCGGCGGAGGCGGGCAAGGGCTTGCCGGTGGTGGCGGGCAGGGTCTCGGTGGTGGAGGCGGGCAGGGCGCCGTCGCGACCCGGCAACGGCCCCTGACCGACAATCTGCGCGCGCTCGCCGCGCGACGGACACCGCCGACGGAGGTCGGGGATCCGGACACCGTGGCGTTCCACTGGCCCGCCACGGGCTATGCCCTCTGGGAGGCCCTCTGCCGTGACCATGTCGAACTGATGCCGCTGTTGCACACCTGGCTGGCCGGGACCGGTCATGAACCGGACCATGTCGAGCGGGCCGCGCGGGCGGTCGTCGCGATGGCGGCGGGCACGGGCGGCCGCAGCCTGGAACATCTGCGCGCCATGGCCCTCGTGCCAGGAGGGTACGCCGTCGAAGTGGCCGCGCGGAGCCTGGGGACGGCCGTCCGCCGCACCGGGGCGGCGGCGGGGGCCGAGAGCCTGCTCGACGCGTGGAGCGTCGCGGCCGAGGCGCCGCTGCGCACCGCGGTGGCCCTGGCTTGCCGCTCCGACCATGGCGGACTGTCCGCGGGGCACGTGCTGCGGCTGACGGAAAGGCTGTCGGGGACGTTCGACGGCGGTCCGGGAGACCCGGGCGTCGCCATCACCGTCGTGGACATGCTGGCCCAGCGCTTTGCCACCGGCGGTACTGGGGAACGGGCCGGTCTCCTGGGCCGGTTGCGGGACTGGACAGAGACCGAGGGCGTTCTCGATCTGCTCGCCGCCCTCGCCTTTCCCGCGATGGCCGCCGCCACGGATTTCCGCTGGTGGACGAGCCGTATCCAGGACGGGGAGACGGCCGCGGCAGAGACCGTCGTGCTCACGGCTCACGCCCTCAACGAGCCCACCGCGTTCCCGTCCATGCGCGATGTCCTCATCCTCTGGTGCCGACCCTCCGACGGCACGGCCGTGCCGGACCCGACGGTGGAGGCCCTGCTGCGGGGCCTGACGGCAGCCCGGCAGCCCGGGTTCCTCCGCTGGCTCCTCGCCGTCGAGCGCGGCCCCGATCCCCTCCCCGGCAAAGACCTCGCACGCCGCCTGCTGAGGGAGTGGCGCGGCACGCCCTCGCCCGGACAGAACCAGAACCAGACCCAGACGGATTGAATCGGAGGCACCGATGTCCTTTCCCGCCCCACCGGGGCTTTTCGCCACCATCGAGCGCGCGTGCGCCGACCGAGACCCGGCACCGGCGCTCCGGCGTGTCGGCTCGGTCGAGAGCGCGTGCGCCGGCCAGGACCAGACGCCGCAACTCCGTCGCATCGGCCCGATCGAGCGCCGGTGCGACGACCGGCACCCGACACCGGTACTTCAGCACTCCGGCACATCGGCCCCGAGCGAGGGTGCGCCACCCTCGCAGAGTCCGCCGCCACAGGGGTTGCCGCCCATGCCGGGACTGCCGCCCACACCGGGACCGTCACCCGCGCAGGGGTCGTCACCCGCGCAGGGACCGCCCTCCGAATGGGGAGCGCCCCTCACACTCCACCAGGCCCGGCGTCTGCTCTACGACCGCTCCACGCATCCCGCCGAGCGAGGCGCACTGTGGCGGCAGATCGCCGCACGCGCCCACAACACCGCCGATCCGGCCGCCGCTCCGGCTGACTGGCCGCTGGCGGCCGTCTGGCTGGGACTCCCCGGCCTCTTCCGCACCGCCCACCGGATCACGCGGGACCTCGGCGCCGCACGCGACGACGTCGAGTCGGAACTCATCACCTGCTACCTGGAGGCGCTGGCGGAGGTCAGGGAGCGCACGACGGATTCGGGCGGGCGCGTCGGGGGCTCGGATCCAGGCGGAACCGGCGACGGCCCGAGCCCGCTCAGCATGGACCCGGATGCCTCGGGCGGGGACCCCGGCGGGTACGTGCTGCGCTCTGCCTGTTCCCGGGCATGGACCCTGTTCCGGAGGGCCCGCCCCGAGGTCGCCGTGGACGACATCGAGACCCAGGGCCGTCGCGAGACCGACGCGTCCGGACCGTGGCAGGTCGACTACGACCCGCCCGGACTCTCGGCCACCGTCCGGTTCCTCGTGCCCGCCGAGCGGGTCGAGGGGGTCCGGATCGGCGCGCTCGCCGAGGCATGGGGTCTCGCCGAAGACGCCACCTGCACCGGCTACTCGGGCCGGGGCCGTGGAGTCGCCACCCTCGCCCTGCGACGCGCCGGGAGGAACCGGTGACCGACCGCCCCGACACGACCCTCACCTTCCGCGAGATCTTCAACCTCCCTGTCAGTGTCGACCTCCGCACCGCCGCCCGAGCGTTCGGCATGTGCCTGGGCACCGCCTACCGGCTGATCGCCCACGATGCCTTCCCCTGCCCCACGGTCCGGGTCGGCCGACGCCACCGCGTGCTCACCGTGGACCTGCTGAGCGCCCTCGGTATCGAGGAACGCCCCGTCTTCGCCGACGAGATCACCGACGGCGTCGCCCTCACCCTCTTCGACTGAACCCCGGCACACCACCGTCCCTTCCGCCCCGCTCAAGGAGCCCCTCATGCCCAACTGCCTGGCCATCGCAGCGACCGCCGCCGCCGGCCCCCCGCTGCCCACCGGGGACGATCGATCCACCCTCTTCTACGACACCGTCGTACGGCCCACCTGTGACCAACTGGGCCTTACCCTCCTGCGGGCCGACGAACTCTCGAACGCCGGACTGCCCGCCGACCAGTTGCTGCGCCTGGCGACCGAGGTCGATGTCGTCGTGGCCGACCTGTGCGGTTCCGGCGAGGAACTGGTCTTCGCGCTCGGCATGCGCCACGCCCTCGGCCGGTGCACGGTTCTGGTCACCGAGGGTGCCAACCGCGTTCCGGGCACCACAGGGACACCCTCCATCGCCTTGCCGCCCGGCACCACCGATGCGCTCACGGCCCGGGATCAACTCATCGCCGTGCTGAGCGACGCCGTCCACAGGGCGGGAGCGGTTGGGGTGGAGGGCGGGACGGCCATGGTGCCGCCGCCCTTGCCCGCACCGGGCCCGACACCGTCGCCCGGCGCCGGGCCGACGGGTGAGCCCGCCGAGGACGCCCCCGGATTCTTCGACCTGGCCTTCGAGGCCGAAGCCCAACTGGACGCCATCACTGGCGACATGGCCGATGTGGAGGCCGCTATCGCCGATCTCGTGGCCATGGTGGAACTCGTCGGAGAGGAGATGGCCCGTATCAACCATCCCGGCGCCTCTTCGAGGATGAAACGTGCGGTGATCCACCGTCTGGCCAAGGCCATCGACGGACCGGCCATCGACCTCGAAGCGGCGGCCGAACAGTTCGCCCAGCGTATGGGGGTCGCCGTCGGTGCCTTCGGCTCCCTCCTTGAGTGGACCGCGAACACCCCGCGCAGTGAATGGCCCGACAGTGTGCCGCACCTTCTGGACAGCGTCGTCTCGGCCTCCTCCGACGTACAGGGCGCGGCCGACGGCTATGAACAGATGACGGCGGTGATCGGCATGATGGGCGCGGCCAGTCGGCAACTGCGTGGTCCGGGCCGCCGTATCTCCAGGTCACTCCAGGTCATCTTCCGAAGTGTGGCCGTCTTCCAGGAATGGCGGGTCACGGCTCTGGCGCTGCGGCAATCCTGACGGCAGCCGCCGGGCCGAACCCCGCCCCGAGTGCCGGAAACCGGGAGTGCCATGGACGAACCGGCCACTCCGTGCCGGACCCTCACACGGACACGGACCGAACCAGTCCCATGTACCGCTCCCAGTCCCACAGCGGTCCCGGGTCCGTGTGGTCCGTGCCCGGTATCTCGTAGTGGGCGATGATGTGGGCGCGGTCCCGGGGTATCGCGTGCCGGTCGCATATCGAGGCCGTCAGACGGGCGGAGCTGTCGTACAGGGCGTCGGTGAAGTACGCCGGCCGGTCGACCCAGCCCTCGTGCTCGATGCCGATGCTGCGGGTGTTGTAGTCCCAGTTTCCCGCGTGCCAGCCGATGTCGGACTCACGGACGCACTGGGCGACATGGCCGTCGTGCGACCGGACGACGTAGTGGGCGGACACCTCCTTGTCCGGGCGCTGGAAGACGGAGAGTGTGCCGCCGTAGCTCGCCTGGGCCACGTGGATGACCACGAAATCCACGGGGTGGTCCGTGGGGCGGTCGGCCGGGGTGTAGTGGGCGCGGTGCGCGGGCTGCCACTCGCCGGGCGGGTAGTCGGGTGCCTGGGCGACCGCGCCCGCTCGGGGAGTGGGCAGGAGGGCGTAGGGGACGGCGGCGAGTGCGGCGCCCCTCAGGAGGCGCCGACGGCCGGGCGCGGGGGCCGGCGGAGGGTGGGGCTCGGGCGGTGCGGGGGGATTTCGCCGGTCGCTCGTCACTGACGCTGCTCCGATCTCTGCGGCCCGGTCGGTCGGGGCGGGCCTTGGTCCACGCGGCTCACCTGCGCACCGGGTCGGTGCGCGCCGCGTGCGATTCACGGTAGGTCGCCCGGCGGGCGAGTGGCGGGGCCGACGTGAATCCGTGGACGGGGGGCGGGTTGTGGATATCTCGGCCACCCGAAGGGGTGACGTGGGGGGAGGGGTTGACGGTTGCGGGCGGTGACCAGGTCGTCGGGGGTCGGCCGGTGTGGGGCTGGCTCTAGCCCCGTCCCGCCACCGCTCCCGGGTCGTCCAGCACCCCGCGCACCACCGAGTGCGCCGCTCCCAGCAGCGGTCCCTCCGAGCCCAGCCGTGACACCGTCACCGGGCAGGCCCGGCCCGCCGTGCGGCCCTCCAGTTCCTCGCGGAGGGACGGCAGCAGCCAGGGGGCCAGCGCGGCGAGAGCGCCGCCCAGCACCACACTTCCGGGGTCGAGGAGATTCACCGCGCCGGTCAGGGCGATGCCGAGGGCCTGCCCCGCGTCGCGCAGCGCCCCTCGCACATAGGTGTCCCCCCGTTCGGCCCGCTCGGCGAGCAACTCCACGCGATTGTCGCCGGGTTCGATGCCCGCGGCCCGCAGCACCGCCTCCTCGCCTGCGTACTGCTCCAGACAGCCCCGTCCGCCGCACGCGCACGCGGGCCCGTCGGGGTGGACCGGCACATGGCCCAGCTCGCCCGCGAAACCCCGGGTGCCGCGCAGCAACCGTCCGTCGACGACCACGGACGCGCCGATACCGATCTCCGCCGAGACATGCAGGAAGTCGCGCGGGGTGTCCTCGCCGAGCCAGAGTTCGGCCAGCCCGCCGAAGTTGGCCTCGTTGTCGACGACGGGCGGCAGCTCGGGCGGGAACAGCGCGGCGAGGTCGGTGTCGCGCCAGTCCAGGTTCGGGGCGCGCACGACCGTCCGGGCGTCCACGGCGACCAGACCGGGGACGGCCACGGCGAGTCCCGCCGCCCACAGCCCCTCCCGTTCCGCGTCGGCGACGACCCGGTGCAGCAACGCGGTCAGCTCCTCGGCCACCGGCTGCGGGGCCCGCCCCCGGTTGGGACCCCGGTGCACGGCCCGTGCCCGGACCCGGCCGCGCAGATCCACCGCGCAGACCGCGAGATGGTCGACGCCGATCTCCGCGCCGATACCAGCGGGGCCGCGCCCGCTGACGGCCAGCGCCGAGCCGGGGCGGCCCACCCGGCCGGGCCGCTCGGGGCCGAGTTCGTCCAGCAGACCGGCGCGGACCAACTCGTCCACCAGCGTGGAGACCGCCGCGCGGGTCAGCCCGATACGGGAGGCGACCGCGGCACGTGACAGCGGCCCCTCCGCGCTCACCGTGTGCATCACGCGCGCGAGATTGCGCCGCCGCATGCCTTGCTGGGTGTCGGGCAGCGCGCGTCCGGGACCGGCTGAGTGTGCCTCGTGCAGCGGTGCGGTCATGCCTTCGTCAGTCCTCAGTGGCTCCGGCCACCCGCGCACGCGCGCGGGCGGGTTGGCATTTCGGCGACGACACTCGGTCGGGGACGACACTCGGTCGTCGGGGGCGCCGGGTCGTCGGACCGGCGTCGGTCGGGGCGTTCGGCTCGTTCAGCCCGTTCGGTCCGTTCAGCCGTCGGGTGGTCGTGCTTCGGGTGCCGGGCTCCCTTGTCCGCCGGCCCCCGGTCTCCGTTTGGTCGCCGTCGCCGTCGCCGTCGCCATCGTTCGCCTGTGACACCGACACCGCCCCGGCCTACCCCGTCCCGCCCTGCCCCGCCCCCCGTCCCGGTCACCCGGGAGCCCCTCCCGGCCCCCGCCCCGGTCACCCGGGAGCCCCTCCCGGCCCCTCAGCCGCTCTCCGGGCGCCGCTCCAGCAGCGGTGCCGCGTCGGAGAGTACCCCGGAGATCCTGGTCAGCGTCGCCTCGTCGCGCGGGACGGCGTCCAGGACCGGCCCGCGCGCGGTGTTCCAGCGCCGGGCGACCGCGGCCGGGTCCTCGCCGGTGAGCACACCCGCCGCCTGGGCCGCCGCGCCGAGGGCGACCAGTTCCTTCGCCTCGGGCACCTGCACCGGGCGCCCCGACAGCCGCCGTACGGTCTGCTGCCAGGCCCGGCCGCGTGCCCCGCCGCCGATCAGCAGCAGCGGCGCCGACGGGTCCGCGTCCTCGTCCAGGACCAGGTCCAGGGCGCCCAGCAACGCGTGCACGGCCCCGTCGTAGGCGGCCTGGAGGAGTTGCCCGGCGGTCGTGTCGTGGCGCAGGCCGTGCAGCAGCCCCGAGGCGTTCGGCAGATCGGGGGTGCGCTCGCCGTCCAGGTACGGGAGCAGGGTCACCGAGGTGCCCGGTTCCACGGCCTCGCGGTCCAGGCCCAGCAGGGTCGCCACCCGGTCCACGGCCAGGGTGCAGTTCAGGGTGCAGGCCAGCGGCAGCCAGTCGCCGCGCGCGTCGGCGAAGCCCGCGACCGTGCCGGTCGGATCGGTGGGGCGGCGCTGCGCCACCCCGTAGACGGTGCCCGATGTGCCGAGGCTGAGCACCGCCGTGCCGGGCCGCAGCCCGAGGCCCAGGGCCGCCGCCGCGTTGTCGCCGGTCCCCGGTGCGACCAGGGTGCCCTTGGCGAACGGCAGGCCCTGGCCGTCGCGGACGGTGCCGACGACCTCGCCGGGCCGGGCCACCCGGGGCAGCAGCGCCGGGTCCAGGCCCACATGGGCGAGGATCTCGTCCTCGTACGCCTCCGTCGCCGACGCCCACCAGCCCGTGCCGGAGGCGTCCCCGCGGTCCGTGGTGCCCAGGCCCGTGAGGCGCTCGGTGAGGTAGTCGTGGGGGAGGCGTACGGCCCTCACCGCGCGGGCCGCCTCCGGTTCGTGCTCGGTGAGCCAGGCCCACTTGGTGACCGTGAAGGACGCGGTGGGCACCGAACCGGTCCGCTCGGCCCAGAACTTCGCGCCGCCCAGCTCCTCCGTCAGCCGCCGCGCCTGGGGCGCCGACCGGACGTCGTTCCACAGCAGCGCGGGCCGGACCGGCTCCCCGCGCGCGTCCAGCGTGACCAGCCCGTGCTGCTGCCCCCCGATGGACACCGCGGACGCCTCCCGCGCGGCGTCCCCGCACTGGCGCAGGGCCTCGCCCAGCGCCTCCCACCACTGCCGTGGATCGCTCTCCCGGCCCTCGCCCGTGGTGACCCCGTGCGGGGCCTGCCCACTCGCCACGACCTGCCCGGTCGCCACGTCCACCACCAGTGCCTTCGTCGACTGGGTGGATGTGTCCACGCCGACGACGAGCGGACCATCGGCTGCTGACATGGGCTCTCCCTCTGGTACGGCGCCTACGGCCCGGTACGGCTGTACGGCGCGCTGTGGCGTACGCGTGTCCCGTGTACGGCGTGTCGCGCGTCCGGCTCCTGGCTGGCGGCCCGGCTCCGGCCTGTTTCCCGGCCCCCGGGACAACTATGTCTCTTCCCAGGAGCGCGACGGCATACTAATTTGTAAAGCGCCATGACGAAATAGGCGGTGGGCGCCCGTGTACCCCGGTACGCACTCCTGGGGCGCCCGTTCGTACCCGTCCGTACCCGTACCCGTACCCGCGCCGCCCAGGCGCCGGGACCGCACACCGGCACAGCGCCAGGACCATCACCAGTGAGCAGAAGCGAGCACAAGGGAGCCGCGGCATGAACTACCAGCCCACCCCCGAGGACAGGTTCACCTTCGGCCTGTGGACCGTCGGCTGGCAGGGAAGGGACCCGTTCGGCGACGCCACCCGCGCGGCGCTCGACCCGGCCGAGACCGTCCGGCGCCTGGCCGAGCTGGGCGCGCACGGGGTGACGTTCCACGACGACGACCTGATCCCGTTCGGCGCGTCCGACACCGAGCGCGAATCGCACGTCAAGCGCTTCCGGCAGGCCCTCGACGCCACCGGCATGACCGTCCCCATGGCCACCACCAACCTGTTCACCCACCCGGTCTTCAAGGACGGCGGCTTCACCGCCAACGACCGCGACGTCCGCCGCTACGCGCTGCGCAAGACCATCCGCAACATCGACCTGGCCGTCGAACTCGGCGCCAGGATCTATGTCGCCTGGGGCGGCCGGGAGGGCGCCGAATCCGGCGGCGCCAAGGACGTGCGCGACGCCCTGGACCGGATGAAGGAGGCGTTCGACCTCCTCGGCGAGTACGTCACCACCCAAGGCTACGACCTGCGCTTCGCCATCGAACCCAAGCCGAACGAGCCGCGCGGCGACATCCTGCTGCCGACCGTCGGCCACGCCCTGGCCTTCATCGAGCGCCTGGAGCGCCCGGAGCTGTACGGCGTGAACCCGGAGGTCGGGCACGAGCAGATGGCCGGCCTCAACTACCCGCACGGCATCGCCCAGGCCCTGTGGTCCGGCAAGCTCTTCCACCTCGACCTCAACGGCCAGAACGGCATCAAGTACGACCAGGACCTGCGCTTCGGCGCCGGTGATCTGCGCGCCGCGTTCTGGCTGGTCGACCTGCTGGAGACGGCCGGTTACGAGGGCCCGCGCCACTTCGACTTCAAGCCGCCGCGGACCGAGGACCTGGACGGCGTCTGGGCATCGGCCGCCGGCTGTATGCGCAACTATCTGATCCTCAAGGAGCGGGCCGCCGCCTTCCGCGCCGACCCCGAGGTCCAGCAGGCCCTGAAGGACTCCCGTCTGGACGAACTGGCCCGCCCCACGGCCGACGACGGCCTCCAGGCGCTGCTGGCCGACCGGACGGCGTTCGAGGACTTCGACGTGGACGGCGCCGCCGCGCGCGGGATGGCCTTCGAGCGCCTCGACCAGCTGGCGATGGACCATCTGCTGGGGGCGCGGGGCTGATCCTCCCGGCCCGGAGCGGGGGCTGATCCTCCCGGCCCGGAGCGAAGGGGCACGCGCGCGGGACGAGCGGCGGAGGACGACGACGCGCTCCTCGCCGACGGGAAGTGGAGGGCACGCGCGCGGGACGGGCTCACGGGTCCGGCGTGCGGCGCACGCGCGTGTCCCCCACCCCGGGGAGGCCCCGGTGGGTCGTCCCCGGGGTGGGCCCCCAGGGCCCCTCAGCCGATCTGCTCGGCGAGGCCGACGACGATGTTCTCGGGGCCGCTGACGTAGCAGAGCCGGTAGACGCCCTCGTACTCCTCCACGGTGCCCACGAGTTCGGCGCCATGGGCCCGCACCCGGGTGAGCACGTCCTGGAGGTCGTCCACGGCGAACATGACGCGCCGCAGGCCCAGAGTGTTCGCCGGCGGGGCCACGGGCTCGGGCCGGACGGCCTTCGGCCGGTCGAACCGCGCCAGCTCGATCCGACCGGGGCCGCCCGGCACGCGCAGCATGGCGACCTCCTGCCGGACGTCCTCCAGCCCGATGACCCGTTCCGCCCACCGCCCCTCAAGAGGGGCCCTGCCCTCCAGTTCCATCCCGAGTTCCACGAAGAACGCGATCACCGCGTCCAGGTCCTCGACCACGATCAGGACGTTGTCCATCCGCCGGATCGTCATACTGGCCTCCTCAGCCCGGTACGGCCACGGCCGGCCGCGTCCGCCCCTGGGACGGAGCCGGCCGGCCGTTCTCGACATGCCCGGCCGTGCCGCCGCCGACCTTCACGGGTCCGTAGCAACCTTCCCGCGGGGGTCGCACGGAGATCCCCCGGACCGCGATCCTGGACGGCATGGCCACGCCACCAGTACCGCCCCAGCCGCCCGAGCCACCGCGCGACACGCCGCCCCCGCCGAGCCACCCACCACCCCCGGGCGGCTTCGGACCGTCACCCGGCGACTCCGGCGACTCCGGCGGCTCCGACGGCCCCTACGACCCCGGAGGCGGCCGAAGGGGGCGCAATCCCCTGTTCCTCGCTCTCGCGGTCCTGGTGGCGGTCGCCGCCGTCGGGGTGATCGTGTTTCTGGCCAACGACGGTGACGACCCGTCCGACCCGGCGCCCCCGGCGGGCGGCACCAGCCAGGATTCCGGCGATCCGTCATCGCCGGCCGAGCCCTCGGACCTGCTGCCCGACCTCCCCAGCGGCCTTCCCACCGACCTGCCGAGCGGCCTGCCGTCCCTGCCCTCCGGTTTCCCCACCGACCTGCCGAGCGACTGGCCCAGCGGTTTCCCGAGCGACTTCCCGACGAACCTGCCCAGCGACTTCCCGACGAACCTGCCCAGCGGACTCGAATCGATCATCCCGTCCGGGTTCCCGTCGATCGACCTGGGTGATCAGTCCTGAACGACGGTGATCAGTAGCAACGGCGATCACCAACGACGGCGATCAGTCCGGAACGACCACGACCTGGACGGCCCCCGGAACGGCACGCGGGACGCCGGGAACGCGGTACCGCGCGGAGCGCAGGACGCGCTCCGCGCGGTGTGCGGCGCAAGGCGGCCGGAGGCTGCCGGGCACCCGGGGAGCCCGGCCCACCCATGACCGTCCCCCGTACCTCAGTCGCTCTCCTCCGCCCCCGCCGGACGCGCCGTCGCCAGTGCCGTGGCGGGGTCCTGGGAGGCCGGTCCGGCCGGTACCCAGTGGCCGTCCTCACCGCGGTAGGGCCACCAGCGGCCGTCCCGGCCCAGACGCAGCTGGGCCGGTTCACCGACGACCGTCCAGTGGTTCGCGGCGGCCCGCAGCGGGGGCCGCTCGTCGTCGTCCCAGGCCGATTCGACGGCCGCCCGCGCGCGGGCCGCCGTTTCCCCGTGCAGGTCCCACTGCTCCTCGCACACCTCCAGCGCGGACGCCCCGCCGTACCGCCACGCCCGGACCGCCCGCTCCAGCTCCCCAGGGCCGCGCCCCGACCCGGCGGCCAGCCGGCCCCGTACGTCCCGGTCGGCGCCCACGGCGAGCCGTACGGCGTCCTGGGCGGCCGTCAGCACACCGTCACCGCCGCCGTCGGCCCGCAGCGCCCCGGCCAGCAGGCGGTGCGCCTCTGCGGCGGTGCGCGCGGCGAGGAACTCCAGCGCCGCCGGGTCCACGCCGGGCGGCGGCGGTGCCTCGGTGTCCAGTGTCGGGGGCGTCCCGGGCGTGTCGGGCAGCTCCGGCGGGGCGGGCAGCGGGGGCAGGGCATCACCGGTTGCGTATGCCTCCGCCGCGTCCACACCGTCCGGCTCCGCCGTCTCCACCGCGGGGGCCGCGCTGCGCTCCTGGAGTGCCGCCAGCAGGGCGTGTTCGGCGCGTCCGCGCATCAGGAGCAGGACGAAGGGGTCCTGGTCCAGCAGCCGCGCCAGCTGGTAGCACAGCGCGGCCGTGTGCCCGCAGTGGTCCCAGGCGCCGCAGTCGCACTCCGGCTCCAGCTCGCCGAGCCCCGGCAGCAGATCGATACCGGCCGTCGCCGCGTCCTCCACGAGGTCCGGTGGCATGTCGCGGTCCAGGAGCGCCGCCACATGCCCGGCCCGCTCCACGGCCATGTCCAGGAACCGGTCCCACTGTTCGGCGGACAGCCGCTCCAGGAGCACGTCCGCGCGGTGCCGCGTACCGTCGCGGTCCTGGACGACGGCGGTGATCCGGCCGGGCCGCACCGACACCGCGCCGACCGCTCCCGCGCGGGCGAGCCGACGGCCCGTCTTGACCTGCTGATGGTCCATCGCCCCGCCCTCCAGGGCCCCGAGCCAGGCATGGCCCCACCAGGTCTGCGCGAAACCGCGCCCATGGGCGGGCGGCAGCGGCGAGAAGGTGCGCTCGGTGTCCCCCTCGGTGTCGCCGATGTCCTCGAAGTCGTCGTATCCGGTCACCGGGTGCCTCCTCGCAGCTCCACCAGATCGGCCAGCTGGTCGTCCGTCAGCTCGGTGAAGGCCGTCTCACCGCCGCCGAGCACCGCCTCGGCCAGTTCCTTCTTCCGCTCCAGCAGACCGGCGATACGGTCCTCGACCGTGCCCTCGGCGATCAGCCGGTGCACCTGCACCGGCCGGGTCTGCCCGATCCGGTAGGCGCGGTCGGTGGCCTGCGCCTCCACGGCCGGGTTCCACCAGCGGTCGTAGTGCACGACATGCTCCGCGCGCGTGAGGTTGAGCCCCGTCCCGGCGGCCTTCAGCGACAGTAGGAACACCGGCACCTCGCCGTCCTGGAACCGCCGCACCATGGCGTCCCGTTCCGTCACCGACGTCCCGCCGTGCAGGAACTGCGTCGGCACCCCGCGCGCCGCGAGATGCCGCTCGATGATCCGCGCCATGGCGACGTACTGCGTGAAGACCAGCACGCTCGCCTCCTCGGCCAGGATCGTGCCGAGCAGCTCGTCCAGCAGCTCCAGCTTCCCGGACCGTCCGGCGATCACCGGCCGGTCCTCCTTGAGGTACTGCGCCGGGTGATTGCAGATCTGCTTCAGACCGGTCAGCAGCTTCACGATCAGCCCGCGCCGCGCCATGTCGTCGGCCTCCGCGATCCGCGCCAGCGTCTCGCGCACCACGGCCTCGTACAGACCCGTCTGCTCCGCGGTGAGGGACACCGGTCGGTCGGTCTCGGTCTTCGGCGGCAGTTCGGGCGCGATCCCGGGATCGCCCTTGCGGCGGCGCAGCAGGAACGGGCGCACCAGCCGGGCCAGCCGCTCCGCCGCGGCCGGATCCCGGCCGCTCTCGACGGCCTGCGCGTACCGCGTGCGGAAGGTCCCCAGGCGGCCCAGCAGGCCCGGTGTCGTCCAGTCCAGGATGGCCCACAGCTCCGACAGGTTGTTCTCCACCGGCGTGCCCGTGAGCGCCACCCGCGCGCGTGCCCCGATGGAACGCAGCTCCCGCGCGGTCGCCGAGTACGGGTTCTTCACATGCTGTGCCTCGTCCGTGACGACCAGCCCCCAGGGCACCGTGGCGAGCCGCCCCGCGTCCAGCCGCATCGTGCCGTACGTCGTCAGCACGAACTCGCCGTCGGCCAGGTCCGTCAGATCGCGCCGGGTGCCGTGGAAGCGGCGCACGGGCGTGCCGGGGGCGAACCTCTCGATCTCCCGCTGCCAGTTGCTCATCAGCGAGGTCGGGCAGACCACCAGGGTGGGGCCCGCGGACGCCGGGTCGGACTGCCGGTGCAGATGCAGGGCGATCAGGGTGATCGTCTTGCCGAGGCCCATGTCGTCGGCCAGACAGCAGCCCAGGCCCAGGGAGGTCATCCGGGCCAGCCAGCTCAGTCCCCGCCGCTGGTAGTCCCGCAGCGTGGCCGTGAGCGCGGCGGGCTGCTCCACCGGGTCCTGGCCCTCGGGGTCGGCGAGCCGCTCCCGCAGCCCCGCCAGCCAGCCCGTGGGCAGCACCTCGACCCGGCGGCCGTCCACCTCCGCGGAGCCCGTCAGAGCGGCGCTCAGCGCGTCGACGGGGGAGACCTTGCCGTCCTGCCGCTCGCGGGCCCGGCGTACCGCCTCCGGATCGACCAGCACCCACTGGTCGCGCAGCCGCACCACCGGCCGCCCCGCCTCCGCGAGCCCGTCCAGCTCCGCGCGGGTCAGATGCTGGTCGCCCAGCGCGAACCGCCAGTTGAAGGCGAGCAGCGCGTCGGCGGACAGGAACGACGGCGTGCCGGACGCCGCCCGGCCGGGTCCCTCGCCGTCGGGCGGGCCGACCAGCGCGCGGGTGGTCAGTTCCCGGGCCAGCTCCTTGGGCCAGTGCACGTCGACCCCGGCGGCGGCCAGCGCCCGCGTACCGCCGCCGAGCAGGTCACCCACCTCGTCCTCGGCGAGTTCCACCGCCTCCGGCGCGGCGGCCGACAGCAGCGGTGTCAGCCCCGGCCAGGCCCGCGCCGCGCGGCGCAGCGCGACGAGGACGTCCATCCGCGCGCGGGCCCCGAACCCGGCCGTGCCCTCACCGCCCGCCCACACGTCCACGGCGTCCGCGACCAGCGCGGGATCGCTGACACTGTGCACCTGCGGCACCGCGCGGAAACGCGGACCCGCCGCGTCGCCCTCCGGCTCGGCCGCCAGCCCCTCGACCTCGATCCGCAGCGAGATCCGCACCCCGGCGTCATGACCGGCGGCGACCTCGTCGGCCCACGCGCGGCCGGGCAACTGCTGCGGCTCCGGCACGGCATACGCGGGACCACCCGTGACGAGGGCGGCGGCCGGTGTGCGGGGCAGGGTGTCGGCGACGGAGTCCAGGAAGGCGCGCAGCAGCCGTTCCGGGGCGGGCAGCCGCAGCGGACCGTCGGCGCCGGGCAGCGGTACGGCGTGCGCCTCGGGCGGCATGGCCGCCGCCAGCGCGCGGAGCCGCTCGGCGTCCTCCGCGCGCAAGGGGCCCGCCCGCCAGGCGTCCAGGTCGGCCGCCGACAGTCCCGGCAGCAGCAGACCCCGCGCGGCCCAGTGCAGCGCCAGCACCGTGGCCGCGCCCCAGAACGCGGTGGACCGATGGGTGGCGGGTGCGACCCGCGCGCGCGTGAGCACCGGCAGCGCGGCGCGCACCGGCAGCAGCACCGCGGGCACCTCGGCCGCCGCCACACCGATGGGCGTGGGGACGACGACGGTCAGCTCCCCGGCCGTCCCGGCGCCGACGGCCGGCGGAGCGCCCCCGTCGGCACGCCAGAACGCGACCGTTCCGGTGCGGGCCGGATCACCGGGGAGGAACAAGGAGCAGCAGCGGATCAGTTCGTCGGTCTCGGACGGGATGGCCATCGGAGTGCTGTGCACAGCTCTGCCGTACTCCTCAAATTTGACTACATGGCGTCAGAGCGGCCGAGGGTACAGGATCGAAGGGAGCCTCCGGAGCGACCGGGCGGTGATCTGGGTCACGAGACGCCTATGGAGGTGCGTCGGGAAAACTCGGGCGGCGCTCGGGCGGGGCTCGGGAAAGACTGTGACAGGGCTGGGAGAGAACCGGGAGAGGGCCGGGAAAGGACTCCGGCAGGACAGTCAGGGACGTCTCAGGGGGAGGAGTCAGGGACGTCTCAGGGTAGTGGTCCGGAACCGCGGGGAGCGCGGAGCCGTTTTCAGAACAGAGAGCGGCAATGGCCGCGGAGGAGGCAACACCATGTCGAAGAACGCCAAGATCGCCGCAGGTGGTGTGGCGGTCGGCATCATCCTGTTGATATGGCTGCCCTGGTGGGCGGCGCTGCTGATCGTGCTCGGGGTGCCGGCCGCCGCGTACCTCACCCTCGACCCCGCGCAGCGCCGCAGGCTGCGCCGGGTCACCCGCAAGGAGCTGGGCCGCTGACGCGCCGCGGGGTGCGCCGCCGGGTGCGCCGGGTTCCCGGGGAGGAATCCGGCGGGTGAGACGGGGCTGGGCGAAGGGGGCGGGCGACGAACGCGACACCGACGCCATCGCCGGGGTGCGCTGCGGTGCTCTGCGGCCGGACGCGCCGCGGTTGTGCCGGGTCGGCGCCGTGCCGCTGCGGCTCCGTCCTCGTCAGCTGGGCCGTACGGCCATCCGGTCCAGTGCCTCCAGCAGACCGGGCAGTTCCCGGCCCCGCCCCACCGGCAGCACCTCACCGGGCTCCTCGTCCAGCAGCACGAAGGCGATGTCGTCGGTGCGGGCCACCAGCGACCAGCCGGGACCGTCGGCGCGCAGGGTGCGGGCGTCGCCCGGGGCGAAGGAGGAGCGGACCCGGCCCAGGGGCGGCGGCGCGTCCACGTAGGCGCGGGCCTCGGCGAGGACGCGGCGGATGCCGGTGTGGCCGGGGGTGGGCGTGGTGCCGGGTGCGGTGCCGGTTGTGGTGCCGCTTGTCGTGGTGCCGGGCGTGGTGTCGTTTCTGGTGCCGGTGGTCGCGGTGGCGGTTGTGGTTCGCTCGCCCGGCGTGCCAGGGGCTGGGCCGGGAGCGGCCTCGGCCGCGGCCTGTTCCCCTTCCCCGGAGGAAGCCCGTTCCCTGCCTGCCGCGCCCGGTCGTTCCGGGTCCGACCCCGCCGACGGGTCCGGCGCGGCCCCGCCCGAGCCGTCCCCGTCGGTCCGGGACACGGCGCCCCGGGTGAAGTCGGCGTCGTCGATCTGCTCGCGCCACATGGCCCACTGCAAGGCGATCTCGTCGGCGCCCAGCCGCCGCTGGGCCGGCCCCCACACCGAGGTGTCCGGCGGCGTCAGGGCGGGACCTCCGGCGATCTCGGGACCGGGATCGTGCGGCGCGGGCACGCCCGGGGCGGCCACGGCGACGGCGAGCGGCCAGCCCGGCAGCGCCGCCACGACCGAGCGCTCGTCCGGCGACAGGTCGTACTCCATACCGCAGTCCCAGGCGGCGACGGCCACGGCAACCAGTGAGACATCGTCGGTCGCCACGGTCCAGCGCGCGCCCTCACCGTCCTGCCCGAGCACCAGGCCGTACCCGGCGGCCAGCGGCGCGAGCCCCAGCGCCGCACAGGCTTCGGGATAGTCGTCCCCCAGCACACTGGGGAACTGCGCCGGCGTCAGCAGCACCGCGGTAAGGACATACAGCGCGTCGTCCTCGGCGGCGGCGTCCTCGTCCGTTCCGGCCATTCCAGCCTCCCCAGGTTCGTCCAACGGCGCGCACCCTAGTGCGACCGGCGGCTCGTTGTCACGGTTCCGGGGCCGCGTGGAGCTGGGACGATTTGGCTGGACCGGGCGGAATTGCCACCGCCCGCGCTCGCGTCCCGCCGGCACTGCCCGTACGCCCGGTGGACGTTGCGGTGCCTGCGGTGCCTGCGGTGTCTGCGGTGCCCGGCTGCTTGCTGGAGTTGGCGGACTCGCCTGCGCTGCCTGGCCGTTCGCTGGAGTCGGCGGGCGCGCTCACATTGCCCGGCTGCTCGCTGGACTGGCGGATGCGCCCGCGCTGCCCGGTCAATCGTTGGAGTCGGTGGACTTGCCCGCGCTGCCTGGCCGTTCGCTGGAGTCGGCGGGCGCGCTCACACTGCCCGGCCGCTCGCTGGAGTCGGCGGGCGCGTTCACACTGCCCAGCCGCTCGCTGGACTCGGCGCATGCGCCCACATCGCCGAGTGCCCGCCGGACATGGCGGACTCGCCCGCACCGCCGACCACGTGCGACGCGGTGGACTTGTCCCCACCGGCCGCTCACCCGTCTCGGCGGACTCGTCCCCACCGCCCGCTCACCCGACTCGGCGGACTCGTCCCCACCGACCGTCCACCCGACGCGGTGGACCTGCCCCCACCGCCCGCCCACCCCACGCGGTGCACCAACTCGCACCGCCCGCCTACGCGACTTGGTGGACCTGTCCGCGCCGCCCGGACACCCTGCACAACTCGGCGCCCCCGCCCCCAGCGCCGACCCGGCAGCCCTGCCCGTCCCAACGCGATAGCCCCGCCCCCCCCAACGCGACAGCCCCGCCCGCCCAACGCGATAGCCCCGCCCCCCCAACGCGACACCCCCGCCCGCCAGACGCAGCAGCCCCACCCATCCGACACGACGGACCCCCCCCGCCCTCACTCCCCACTGCCCCTCTCTCCCTCCACCGCCCCTCCCCCCCGCCCTCACTCCCCACCGCCCCTCTCTCCCTCCACCGCCCCCTCCTCCCCCCGTGCCTCCGCGTGGAACCGGTCCGCCGCCCCCCCCGCCTCAGGTCGCCGGAAGTCCCAGCAGGTCGCGGGCGACGGTCTGTGGGGACTCGTCGCGTTCACGGGCCAGCGCGATCACCGCACGGCAGGCCAGCTCGCTCACCCCGAACGACAGCGCCTCCGGCGACACCCAGCCCGCAGCCTCGTCGATCCGCTCCTGGTCGTCCTCGGCGCACGCCGAGACATACACCGCGGCGGCCTCGAACAGATTGTGTCCACGGGCCTGCTGACCCGTACCCGGCTCGGATCGGAACACCTCGCGGACCCGGCTCCAGGACGCGCCGACCTTGCCCCACATGCGACCACCAACCCCTCGTAGCTGTGTTCGACAGCCCTCGATCCGCCGTTCTCAACGTACGGGTCGTGGCGCGGGTGGCGACAGAGGGACGGTGCGGTGAAAGCGCGGTGTCCGAGGGGTGGGCGGGCCGGAGGTCAGCCGTCAGCCGTCGCGCTCGGCCAGGGCCAGGAAACGGGCGTCCTCGTCGACGTACGACGTCATGCGCCAGCCCGAAGAGGCCAGCAGCGGGCGGAGGTTGGGTTCGGCGCGCAGGTCGTCCGGGGTGATCTGGCGTCCCTGGCGGGCGGCCAGGGCCGCACGGCCGATGGGGTGGAACAGGGCGAGCCGGCCGCCCGGTCGTACGACGCGCCGCAACTCGCGCAGATTCTCGACTGGGTTCGGCAGATGGGCGATCAGCCCGGCCGCGAACACCGCGTCCAGGGACCCCGACCGCAACGGCAGCGCCGAGACATCGGCGAGCAGCAGACAGGCGTCACGGTCCCGTCCGGCCTCTACGGCGGCGGCCAGCATCGCGGGTGTCAGATCGGCCCCCAGGACCAGCCCCGAGGGCCCCACGGCCGCGCGCAGCGGCGTCAGGGCCCGGCCCGTGCCGCATCCGGCGTCCAGCACCCGGTCGCCGTCACGCAGACCGAGCGCGGCTGCCGCAGCGGCGTAGGCGGGCCCGTCGTCGGGGAACTTGCGGTCCCAGTCGGCCGCGCGGGCGGTGAAGAACTCCTGCACATGCGTACGGTCGTCGCTCATCCCCGCATGATCTCGCACCGACAGGGACGACGTCTGTGCGCACACGTTCGAACGCGACCCGATCGAACGGGTACATAGCTATGTCATATTCCACCAGTTATCGAAACACGCTCCCTTTGTGCCTCACAGTCCGGACTAGCGTCCCTTGGCCATGGGACACCTGGACCACGCCACCTTCGGTTGGCTCACCCCCGTACTGTCGTACGCGATGGCCTGCACAGGCGCCGCGCTCGGGCTGCGCTGCACCGTCCGCGCACTCGCCGCCACCGGCCGCGCCCGGCGCAACTGGCTGCTCACCGCGGCCTCCGCCCTCGGCACCGGCATCTGGACCATGCACTTCGTGGCCATGCTCGGCTTCGGCGTCAGCGGCACCGACATCCGCTACGACGTACCCCTGACCCTTCTCAGCCTGATCGTCGCCATGGCCGTCGTCTGCGCGGGCGTCTTCGCCGTCGGGTACAGCCGCGACCGGGGCCGTGCGCTGCTGCTCGGCGGGCTGACCACCGGGCTCGGCGTCGCGAGCATGCACTACCTCGGCATGGCCGCGGTCCGGCTGCACGGCGACGTGCGCTACGACCCCGTCCTGGTCGTGCTCTCCGTGGTGATCGCGGTGGTCGCGGCGACCGCTGCCCTGTGGGCGGCGCTGAACATCAGCTCGCCCGTCGCGGTCACCGTCGCCTCCCTGGTGATGGGTCTGGCGGTCAGCAGCATGCACTACACGGGCATGTTCGCGGTCGACGTGCGGGTCACGCCGTCGGACGGGGTACTGCCCGGGGCCACGGCCATGCAGTTCATCTTCCCCCTCGCCGTCGGCCTCGGGTCCTATCTCTTCCTGACCTCGGCCTTCGTCGCGCTGTCGCCCACGACGGGGGAGAGCGGGGAGTCCGCCTCCGCGCAACGGCCGGTGGTGGGGGCGGCGACGCACTGAACGCCGTAAGGCCGCCCCTGTGTGCCCTGTACGGACCGCTCTGTGCCGGGTTGCAGTGGCCCGCCGGGACCGACGGACACCGCTCTTGGACACCGGTGCGCCGACCGCCCGCGCCCCTCAGCCCCGACCACCACCGCCCCCCAACCCCAGACGAGCGAGCAGGCCATGCGTACACCGCGCAGAACCACCACCGCGGACGGCGGCAGACCGCCCACGCCCCCCGTCCGCGGGCGCCGCGCCCATGCCGGACCACCGGCCGACGAGACCCCGGACGGGTTCATGACGGCGGAGGGGGCACGGGAACATCCAGCAGGAGCGGCAGGCACCCCGGATACCCCGGATACCAAGGACCCCCTGGGTACCCCGGGTCCACGCGGCACCCCAGAAGCACTGGCCGACACCGCCGCCCCCGCCCCCTCCGGCGGACCCCGCCCCTCAAGCGCACCCGGAGCGCACCGCGCCCGGCCAGTGTCCCCGCGCGCCGGGCGCCGCCGTATGCGCCCCCGTACGGTCCGGGCCAAGATCATCTGTCTGCTGATGGTCCCCGTGGTGTCGCTCCTCGCCCTCTGGGCGTACGCCACCGTCACCACCGCCCAGGACGTCGCACGGCTGCGGCAGTTGCAGCGTGTGGACGCCGAGGTGCGCACCCCCGTGGCCACCGCCGTCGCCGCGCTCCAGGCCGAACGCGCCGCCGCCGTGCGCCACGCCACCGCCCCCACCGGCGACCACGCAGACGACCTCAGAAGGCTCGCCGGGAAGACCGACCGCGCGGTCGCCGCCCTGCGCCTCGGGGACGACGGCACCGTCGCCGACGCCCGGGAACTGCCCGCCGGAGTGGCGCAGCGCCTGGAGACCTTCGTCAGCGGCGCCGAACGGCTGCCTGCCCTGCGGACCTCGGTCCTCGACGGGCGCACCGGCTGGGAGCGGACCTACCGGACGTACACCGCCAATGTCTCCGCCGCCTTCGCGGTCGGAGGCGCGCTCACCGGCATCCAGGACTCCGAACTCGGCTCCGACGCGCGCGTGCTGCTCGAATTCTCCCGCGCGGGAGAGGCACTGGCCCAGGAGGACGTGCTGCTGTCCGGCGCGCGCCTCGCGGACGGGCTGTCGGGCGCGCGGCTGCGGCTGTTCACCGGGGCCGCCGAGACCCGCCGCGCGTTCACCGAGTCCGCCGTGGCCGATCTGCGCGGCCCCGAACGCCTCGCCTGGCAGCGACTCGCCGACGGCGCCCCCTACGCCGCCCTCGCCGCGCTGGAGGACAAGATCCTCACGAGCGGCTCCGGCGCCCCCGCGCTGGCGGCGGCCCCCGAGGACGACTGGAACGAGGTCCACGCGCGCGTGCAGGGCGGTATGCGGGCCATCGAGCGGGACACCGGGCGTGGCGTCGCCGAGCGGGCCGACCCTTTCACCCGCGGACTGCTCACGTCGGCGGGCGCCGCCGTGCTGCTGGGCCTGGCCGCGGTGGCCGCCTCGCTCGTCATCTCCGTACGCATCGGCCGCGGCCTGGTCGTGGAACTGGTCACCCTGCGCAACAGCGCTCTGGAGATCGCCCGCCGCAAGCTGCCCGAGGCGATGCGCAGGCTGCGCGCGGGCGACGAGATCGACATCCGCGCGGAGGCCCCGCCCGGACCGCCCGCCGAGGACGAGACCGGACAGGTCGCCGAGGCCCTCACCACCGTGCACCGGGCCGCGCTGCGGGCCGCCGTGGAACGCGCCGAACTGGCCGGCGGGATCTCCGGGGTCTTCGTCAACCTCGCCCGCCGCAGCCAGGTCCTGGTCCACCGCCAGCTGAGCCTGCTGGACACCATGGAACGGCGTTCCGAGGACCCGGACGAACTGAGCGACCTGTTCCGCCTCGACCACCTCACCACCCGTATGCGGCGCCACGCCGAGAGCTTGATCATTCTCTCCGGCGCCGCCCCCGGCCGGGCCTGGCGGATGCCGGTCTCCCTGACCAACGTGGTCCGCGCGGCCGTCTCCGAGATCGAGGACTACGCGCGCGTGGAGGTGCGTCAGCTGCCCGAGGCGTCCGTCGCGGGCGCCGCCGTCGCCGACCTCACCCATCTGCTCGCCGAACTCGTGGAGAACGCGGCCCAGTTCTCGCCCCCGCACACCCGCGTGCGGATCACCGGCGAACCCGTGGGCAACGGCTATGCCCTGGAGGTGGAGGACCGCGGCCTGGGCATGGGCAGGGAGACCCTCACCGAGGCCAACCGGCGCATCGCCCGGTCCGAGGCGCTCGATCTGTTCGACAGCGACCGGCTCGGCCTCTTCGTGGTCAGCAGACTCGCGGCCCGGCACAGCGTCAGGGTGCATCTGAAGACCTCTCCCTACGGCGGCACCACCGCGGTCGTCCTGCTCCCGACCGCCCTGCTGCACACCGGCCCGCCCCCGGAGGAGGAACGTTCCACCAATGGGGCCGTCGCCGCAGCCGCTCCCGGGGCCCGGCTGCCGGAACCCGCATACGCGCGCGTGCCCCCCGTTCCCGGAGCCGCCGACGAGCACCGCGGTCACCCCGCCCTGGTGCCCTCCGCCACCCCCGAGACCGCCCCGCCAGCGGGAGTCACCCCCCTGCGTCCGCACCGCCCCCCGCAGCAGCCCCCGGCGGCCGAGGGCGACGACCTGCCCCGTCGGGTCCGTCAGGCCAGCCTCGCCCCGCAACTACGCGCGCGACACGCCGAACAGCCCCCACCGGAACCGCCCCAGGGCACCGACGAGGCGCGCACCCCGGAACGCGTACGGGACCGGATGGCCGCCTACCGCGACGGCTGGGCACGCGGCGGCGGACGACGACCCGGCGGCCCTTGCATCCGCCCCGGTACCGGTACCGGCCCCGGTCCCGGCACCCGCCCCGATCCCCGTTCCGCCAGCAGCCCCCGCACCGAAGGAGACCCCGCATGATCCAGGACCACGGCCCAGGGGCCGCGCAGCGGTCCGGCGAACTCGACTGGCTGCTGGACGACCTGGTGACGCGCGTGAGCGAGGTACGACACGCCGTGGTGCTCTCCAATGACGGGCTCGCCGTCGGCGCGTCGAACGGCCTGCGCCGCGAGGACGCCGACCATCTCGCCGCCGTCGCCTCCGGCTTCCACAGCCTTGCCAAGGGCGCCGGACGGCACTTCGGCGCCGGAGGGGTGCGCCAGACCATGGTGGAGATGGACGACGGCTTCCTGTTCGTGGCCGCCGCCGGAGACGGCTCCTGCCTCGCCGTGCTCACCGCCGAGAGCGCCGACATCGGCCTGGTCGCCTACGAGATGGCCCGCCTGGTACGGCGGGTCGGCGAGCACCTCTGCACCGCCCCGCGGGCAGGCACCCGGCCGCCCGCCGCCGGATGAGCCCGGAAGACGCCCCCATGAGCGACGCGACGAACGCCGCCCCGCGCGAGCAGGGCAGCCAGTGGTACGACGGCGAGGCCGGGCCCCTGGTCCGCCCCTACGCCATGACCGGCGGACGCACCCAGTCCGGCCCGGCCGGCGTCCACTTCGACCTGATCACCCTGGTCACCCTCGATCCGGGCGCCCCCGACCCCGACGACGACCCGGAACTCGGCCCCGAGCACCGGGTGCTGATCGAACTGTGCCGGGAGGAGACCCAGTCCCTCGCCGAACTGGCCGCGGGCGCCGACGTCCCGGTCGGTGTCGTCCGGGTACTGCTCGGCGACCTGCTGGAGCGCGGACACGTGACCGTCACCCGCCCCGTACCGCCCGCGCAACTGCCCGACGAACGGATTCTGCACGAGGTGATCGCCGGACTGCGAGCGCTCTAGTCGACGACCCGCCCGTGAGCCGCCCGAGCCGGTACAGCGCGCCTCTGGAGGACAGAACCCCATGGATCACCGACGCACCGGTGCCGGAGGCGGGCGAGGCACCGCCGCGCCCGTTGTCCCGGACCCGCGGTCCCAACCGGTCACCGACCTGTCGACTTGTGCACCCAACCGGGCGCCCTACAGGCCCGAACCGGTCACATGGGGTGATGAGCGGTCCTGTCCGGCGCGGACGCGCCTGCTTTGCCATGATGCTGCCTTCGCACATCCACCCGAATCGCCCGGCCTCGCCTCGCACGCCCATCCGAACCGTCCGCCTCCGCATCGCACATCCCCGAGAGAAGTGATCGATGGTCACCGAGACATCCGACACCGTCCACGGCGACCCGGCCGCCCTGGCGCTGAAAATCCTGGTCGCCGGTGGATTCGGCGTGGGCAAGACCACCCTGGTGGGCGCGGTCAGCGAGATCAGGCCGCTGCGCACCGAGGAACTGCTCAGCGAGGCCGGTCAGCTGGTGGACGACACCGACGGGGTGGACCACAAGGTGACCACCACCGTCGCCATGGACTTCGGCCGCATCACCATCCGCTCCGGACTGTCCCTCTACCTCTTCGGGACACCCGGCCAGGACCGCTTCTGGTTCCTGTGGGACGAACTCGCCCAGGGCGCGCTGGGCGCCGTCGTCCTCGCCGACACCCGGCGCCTGGAGGCCTGCTTCCCGGCGGTGGACTACTTCGAGCACCGCCACATCCCCTTCGTGGTCGCCGTCAACTGCTTCGCGGGCGCCCGCTCCTACGGCGCCCAGGACGTCTCCCGGGCCCTGGACCTGGACCGCGGCACCCCCGTCGTCCTGTGCGACGCCCGCGACCGCGACTCCGGCAAGGAGGTCCTGATCCGGCTGGTCGAACACGCCGGGCGGATGCACACCGCCCGGCTGCTGGACTCGGTGAGCTGACCGGACGGCCGCGGCCGGTGCCGCCGAGCAACCCCTCCTGCCCCACCGGCCGCACCCGGTAACCGCGGGCGCGGCGCGGATCAGGCCGCGACCTCCTTCTCCGCGAGCACCCTGTCGATCGCGACCCGCACCAGCAGCTCACCCGCCACACCGTTGCGCTCGCCGAACTCCGCGGCCCGCTCCTCGCCCATGTACCGGGCCCCGATCCGGCCCGCCCAGTGGCGCAGCTCGTCCAGATCCTCGGAGATCCGGGCCCGGCCCTGCACAATCACGAAATCGAACGGCGGCCGGTCGTCGTCCACACACAGCGAGATCCGGCCGTCCCGCAGCAGGTTCCGTCCCTTCACCGTCCCCTTGCCGGTGTTGAACACCAGGTCGTCCCCGTCCAGTACGAACCAGATGGGCGCCACGTGCGGACTTCCGTCGGCGCGTACGGTCGCGAGCTTGCCCGTGCGGGTGCCGTGCGAGACGAAAGCCCGCCATTCCTCGTCGGTCATCTTCTGTGCCATGCCCTCCATCCTGCTTGCCCACGGCCCGTTCGGTGGGGAAGGCTGGCAGGGGATTTCCCCGGTGCCGCGGAGATCCGTCAGCAGGGGGCGAAGTCACCAGGGGAGGGCGGGACCATGGCACGGACCGGCAAGGGACTCGGCTGGCTGCTCGACGATCTGACCGAGCGCGTCGAGCAGGTACGGCACGCGCTGGTGCTGTCCAACGACGGGCTGGTCACAGGCGCGAGCACCGGACTGCGCCGCGAGGACGCCGAACATCTCGCCGCCGTCGCCTCCGGACTGCACAGCCTCGCCAAGGGGTCCGGGCGGCACTTCGGTGCCGGCGGGGTGCGCCAGACCATGGTCGAGTTCGAGGAGGCGGTCCTGTTCGTCACCGCCGCCGGCAGCGGCAGCTGCCTGTGCGTCCTCAGCGGCGCGGACGCCGACATCGGCCGCATCGCCTACGAGATGACCCTGCTCGTCAACCGGGTCGGCGAACACCTCGGCGTGGACATCCGGCAACCCGAGAAAACCCCCACCTCAGACGGCTGACCTGCGGATTCTCCCGCCTCCGCAAAGTTATCCACAGGCTCCCCACGAGATCGGCCGGGGCGGCTACGGTGGTGTGACCGCGAACGCACACAGCGTGAGCGCCACACTCCACGGGGGAGACCGATCATGTCAGGCAACACCTTCGCCCCACCGGACAGCGCGTTCTGGACCACCGGCCGCGCAGCGCGTGAACTGGGCCTGAGCCGCAAAGACCTCGAACTCGCCGTGAACCTCGGCCGGGTCCGCTCCGTCCCCGATCCGCTGGGCCCCCACCGCCTCGTCACCCGCGCCGAGATCGACCGGCTGCGCACGGAGGACGAGTTCCCGCAGAACCTGTGGGCCGCCATCCAGACCGTGGCCGCACCCGAAGGCGGGCGGATGCTCGACATCTGCGCGGACCGGTTCCACCGCCTGGGCAAACTGGGCCTTCTGGTCCCGGTGTCCTTCTGCTTCAACCGCTACCGTGCCTTCGTCTGGCTCTACCTCGCCGACGAGGTACGCCGGTTCGGGGCGGACGAGCGCAACACCCGCCATCTCAGGGGACGCTCCTCGAAGGCCATGGCGAACCAGCTCAAGGAAGGGCTCGACCTGCGCGCCCGCAACTGGCGCGGACGCCATCTCGGCATGCTGCTCCGCCAGGCCGAGGACCCCTGGGCCCAGGCCGCGGCCATCGCCTCACTCCTCGACCGCTCCCTGATCCCGGACATCGTCCGCGACCCCTGCGAGCGGGCCCAGCTGAACCGGTTCCGGCCGGTGACACCCGCCTACGGGGCGCCGGGCTCACGGACCGCGGACGCCGCGGCGAGGGCCATGACCGCGACCGACGCCGACGAGATCGACTGGCTGCGCACCGATCTGGCCCAGGCCCTCGCGGAGGCCCGCACCGAACGCCCCGCACCGCGCCCGGCACCCAGGCCGACCGGACCGACGGACACCGCTTGGCCCCGCCGGGCAACGCCCCGGCCGAGCGGGGCGACGGGCCCCGCCTGGCCCCGCCGGGCGGCACTCAGGCCGAGTGGGGCGCCGGACACAGCCTGGCCCCATCGCGCGGCGCCCCGGCCGAGTGGTGGGGGGACGCACACCGCCTGGCCCCGTCAGACGGCGCCCCAGCCGCGCGGGGCGACAGGCTCCGCATCGCCCCCGCCGGCGGCACCCCGGCCATCCGGGCCGGCGGGCACCGCTTCATCCCGTCCGACGGCCCACGGCCTGGTCACGATCGCTCCCGCACCCCACGCACCCGGCCGGGAGGAACGCCGGCCCCGAGGATGGCTGCGCTGGTTCCGGCGGCGCCGCGCATGAGCTACAGCGCGCGGAACAGCCCTTCCTGCACGACGGACACCAGCAGACGTCCCTCCCGGTCGTAGATCCGGCCGCGGGCCAGACCCCGTCCGCCGATCGCGATCGGCGACTCCTGGTCGTACAGGAACCACTCGTCGGCGCGGAACGGACGGTGGAACCACATCGCGTGGTCCAGCGAGGCCATGTCGAGGTCGCGGGGACCCCACAGCGGTTCGACCGGGATGCGGACCGCGTCCAGCAGCGTCATGTCGCTGGCGTAGGTCAGCGCGCAGGTGTGCACCAGCGGATCGTCACCGAGCGGGCCGACCGCGCGCATCCAGACGGCACTGCGCGGCTCGGCGCCCTTGACCTCCTCCGGTGTCCAGCGCAGCCGGTCCACATAGCGGATGTCGAAGGGCTGGCGGCGGGCCATGCGCTCCCACTGCTCCGGAAGCGCGCCCAGATGCTCCCGTATCTCATCGGAGACGGTCGGCAGCGACTCCGGGTCCGGGACCTCGCGGGACGGCGGCAACTGATGCTCGAAAGGACCCTGTTCAGGTTGATGGAAGGAGGCGGTGAGATTGAAGATCGTGCGCCCCTGCTGCACCGCGGTGACCCGGCGGGTGGTGAACGACCGGCCGTCCCGCACGCGTTCGACCTGGTACACGATCGGCACGCCCGGCCGGCCCGGACGCAGGAAGTACGCGTGCAGCGAATGCACCGGGCGGTCGCCCTCGGTGGTGCGGCCCGCAGCGACCAGCGCCTGGCCGGCCACCTGCCCGCCGAAGACCCGCTGGAGCGACTCCTGCGGGCTGCGGCCACGGAAGATGTTGACCTCGATCTGCTCCAGGTCGAGCAGGTCCACGAGCCGTTCGGCCGGGTTCGTCATGGGTGTCCTCAAAAATGTCCTGCGATGGAGTGGGAAGGTCCGGCGCCGAAGCTCACAACTGGCCGACGGCGGTCACCTTGACGACGGCCCGGCCCTCGGCGTCGGAGGCGGTGAGGTCGACCTCGGCGCTGATGCCCCAGTCGTGGTCGCCGCGCGGGTCGTCGAAGATCTGCCGGACCCGCCACAGGGCGTTCTCCGGCTCCTCCCGGATGACCAGCAGCTTCGGCCCGCGCGCGTCGGGACCCGTACCCAGGTCGTCGTACTCGTCCCAGTACTTGTCCATCGCCTCGCCCCAGGCGTCCGCGTCCCAGCCGTCCTCGGCGTCCAGCTCACCGAGTTGGCCGACCTGGTCGAGGGCGGCGAGTTCGACCCGGCGGAACAGGGCGTTGCGGACCAGCACCCGGAAGGCGCGCGCGTTGGTGGTGACCGGCTTGACCTCGTCGGCCTTCTCCTGCGCCTCCTCGGCGGTCATCTCCGCCGGGTTGGCGAGCTGCTCCCACTCGTCCAGCAGACTGGAGTCGACCTGGCGGACGGTCTCGCCGAGCCACTCGATGAGATCCTGGAGATCCTCCGACTTCAGATCGTCGGGGATGTTGTGGTCGAGAGCCTTGTAGGCGCCGGCGAGATAGCGCAGCACGATGCCCTCGGTGCGGGCCAGCTCGTACAGCGAGACCAGCTCCGTGAAGGACAGCGCCCGCTCGTACATGTCCCGCACCACCGACTTCGGCGACAGCGAATGATCCCCGACCCAGGGATGGCTGCGCCGGTAGGTGTCGTACGCGTGGAAGAGCAGTTCCTCCAGCGGCTTGGGGTAGGTGACGTCCTGGAGCCGCTCCATGCGCTCCTCGTACTCGACGCCGTCCGCCTTCATCGCGGCCACGGCCTCACCGCGCGCCTTGTTCTGCTGGGCGGCCAGGATCTGGCGCGGATCGTCCAGCGTGGACTCCACCACGGAGACCATGTCGAGCGCGTAGGACGGCGACTCGGGGTCGAGGAGTTCGAAAGCGGCCAGCGCGAAGGTGGACAGCGGCTGGTTGAGCGCGAAGTCCTGCTGGAGGTCGACGGTGAGCCGGACGATCCGGCCCTCCGCGTCCGGCTTGTCCAGCTTCTCGACGATCCCGCCGTCCAGCAGCGAGCGGTAGATGGCGATGGCCCGCCGGATGTGCCGCAGCTGCTGCTTGCGGGGCTCGTGATTGTCCTCCAGCAGATGCCGCATCGCCTCGAAGGCGTTGCCGGGCCGGGCGATCACCGACAGCAGCATGGTGTGCGTGACCCGGAACCGGGACGTCAGCGGCTCCGGCTCGGAGCCGATCAGCCTCTCGAAGGTGTCCTCGCTCCAGGCGACAAACCCCTCCGGCGCCTTCTTGCGGACCACCTTGCGGCGCTTCTTCGGATCGTCGCCGGCCTTGGCGAGCGCCTTGTCGTTCTCGATCACATGCTCCGGCGCCTGCGCGACCACGTACCCCGCCGTGTCGAAACCCGCGCGGCCCGCCCGTCCCGCGATCTGATGGAACTCCCGGGCGCGCAGCGTCCGGACCCGGCTGCCGTCGTACTTGGTCAGCGCCGTGAACAGCACCGTACGGATGGGGACATTGACCCCCACCCCGAGGGTGTCCGTGCCGCAGATGACCTTCAGCAGACCGGCCTGCGCCAGCTTCTCCACCAGTCGCCGGTACTTGGGCAGCATGCCCGCGTGATGCACCCCGATCCCATGCCGGACATAGCGGGACAGATTACGGCCGAACTTGGTGGTGAAGCGGAAGTTGCCGATCAGCTCGGCGATCTGCTCCTTCTCCTCACGCGAGCACATATTGATACTCATCAGTGCCTGCGCCCGCTCCACGGCCTGCGCCTGGGTGAAATGCACGATGTAGACCGGCGCCTGCTTGGTCTCCAGCAGTTCGGTCAGCGTCTCGGTCAGCGGGCTGCGCCGGTAGGTGTAGGACAACGGCACCGGGCGGGTCGCCGAACGCACCACCGAGGTGGGACGCCCGGTGCGCCGGGTGAGGTCCTTCTCGAACATCGAGACATCACCCAGCGTCGCCGACATCAGCACGAACTGCGCCTGCGGCAGCTCCAGCAGCGGAATCTGCCAGGCCCAGCCTCGGTCCGGCTCGGCATAGAAATGGAACTCGTCCATCACCACCTGACCGACATCCGCGTTCCTGCCGTCACGCAGCGCGATCGACGCCAGCACCTCGGCGGTGCAGCAGATCACCGGCGCGTCGGAGTTCACCGAGGCATCACCGGTGAGCATGCCGACATTCTCGGTGCCGAACAGTTTGCACAGCTCGAAGAACTTCTCCGAGACCAGCGCCTTGATCGGCGCCGTGTAGAACGTGACCTCGTTCCGCGCCAGGGCGGCGAAATGCGCACCCGCCGCGATCATGCTCTTCCCGGAACCGGTCGGCGTGGACACGATCACATTCGCACCCGACACCGCCTCGATCAGCGCCTCCTCCTGATGTGGATAGAGCGTGAGACCGCGCTCCTGGGCCCACGACTCGAAAGCGTCGTAGAGGGCGTCGGGGTCGGCGGTCGGCGGCAGCTGATCGATGAGCGTCACGACCCCATCTTGCCTGCCCCGGGCGCCCAGCGGGGAATCGGCTGCGGACGGGAAGATCGCGAACGCTACGCTGTGTCGCCGACGTGGCATCAGCGCACACGGCCAACTGGACAGCGGCACACGAGGAATGGGGCGGGCAGCGGCGATGATGGGACCAGCACACTCACTGTCGGGAGCCGCCGCCTGGCTCGGCGTCGGAGCCGCCTCCGCCGCGGCCGGCCACACCATGCCCTGGCCGGTCCTCCTGGTCGGCGCCCTGATCTGCGCCGGGGCCGCCCTCGCCCCCGACCTCGACCACAAGGCCGCCACCATCTCCCGCGCCTTCGGACCCATCTCCCGCGCCCTCTGCGAGATCGTCGACAAACTGTCCTTCGCCGTCTACAAGGCCACCAGGAAGCAGGGCGACCCCCGCCGCACCGGCGGCCACCGCACCCTCACCCACACCTGGGTATGGGCGGTACTGATCGGCGGCGGAGCGTCGGCGCTCGCCATCACGGGCGGACGCTGGGCGGTGCTGGCCATCCTCTTCGTGCATATGGTGCTCGCCATCGAGGGCCTGCTGTGGCGGGCGGCCCGCCCCAGCAGCGATGTCCTGGTGTGGCTGCTCGCGGCGACCAGCGCCTGGATCCTCGCCGGTGTCCTGGACAAGCCGGGCAACGGGGCGGACTGGCTGTTCACGGAACCCGGCCAGGAGTACCTGTGGCTCGGGCTGCCGATCGTCCTGGGCGCACTGGTGCACTGCATCGGGGACGCGCTGACCGTGTCCGGCTGCCCGATCCTGTGGCCGATCCCCATCGGCCGCAAGCGCTGGTACCCGCTCGGACCGCCGAAGGCCCTGCGCTTCCGGGCGGGCAGCTGGGTGGAGCTGAAGGTGCTGATGCCGGTGTTCATACTGCTCGGCGGAGTGGGCGGGGCGGCGGCGCTCAACGTCATCTGAGGCGGGGGCGCCATCAGTGCCGGGCGCCGCCAGTGCTGGGCACCACCAGTGCCGGGCGCTGCTGGCGGGGGCACCGTCGGCGGGGAGCACGGCGAGGTGCCAGGCCGGGTATCGCCGGTGCTGGGCACGGGAGGGGGCGGGTCAGTCACTGGAGGGATGGGGCACGGGAGTGGCCCCGGTACAGGAAGGGCCGGGGCACGGGAGGGATGGGGCACGGGAAGGGCCCGGGTACAGGAAGGGATGGGGCACGGGAGGGGCGGGGCATCGCCGGTGCCGGGCGATGCAGAGTGCCGAGCGCTGACGGTCCGAGCACCGGAAACCGCCGAGCATTGCCAGCACAGGGCATCGGAGAACGCCGAGCACCGCCAGTCCCCGGCACCGGAGAGTCCCGGGCATCGCCGGTGCCGAGCACCGCCGTGGCGGCCCCGGTCGAGGTGGGGAGCCGTGGGGCGAGGCGGGCCAGGTGTGCGGAGGGCAGGGCGCGCCGGACCTCAGGAGGCCGGGCCGGAGGCGGACCCGCGGTCGGTGCCGTAGCGCTTCTCGAAGCGGGCGACACGGCCCTCGGAGTCCACGGTGCGGGCCTTGCCGGTGTAGAAGGGGTGGCTCTCGGAGGAGATCTCGACGTCCACGACGGGGTAGGTCTCGCCGTCGTCCCACTCGATGGTGGTCTCGCTGGTCGCGGTCGACCGGGTGAGGAACGCGTATCCGGCGGCGCGGTCGCGGAAGACGACGGAGTGGTAGTCGGGGTGCTTGTCCTGCTGCATGACGGCTCCTGTCACAGCGGCGGCGGGGTGGCCGGGTGGGCGTGGGACGGCGGACAGCGGGGAGGGGGAGGGGCGGGAGGGGTGGGGTGGTGGAGGCGGGGGGCGGGGAGGGAGGGGGAGGGGGGAGCCCCCCGGTCCGGATCAGCCCAAAGCATCCTCGTCCACGACATGCATAGCCGCCTCCTCCGCCGAGGCCGCCGCGCCGTCGATGCCGACGTCCGTGGCGACCAGGGCGCTCTCCTCGTCCTCGTGGGCGCCCTCGTCGGGGGCGACGAGGCGCCCGGAGCGGTCGGCGCCGACCTCCCTGTCCCAGAGTTCGCCGTCGGTGCCCTCGATGTCGCCCAGCCCGTCGCCGTCGGGGGCGGCGAGGTCGGGCAGTTCCTCGGCGAGTCGCTGGTCCAGGGTCTCGCCCTCCCGGCGCTCGGCGGCGGTGACGTCGTCGCGCTCCACCGCCCAGGGGCGCTCCGGCGGGGACCAGCCGCGATCGAGGGGGTCGTCGACGCCGTCGTCGACGAGGGTGTCCTCGGGATCGAGCAGCCCCGCGTCGTCCTGGACCTCGGACCCGTCGGGCTGGTAGACGTCGTCTCCCCATCCCTCGGCGCTGTTCACAGGTACCTCCAGGTGCTGGAGACGGCCCCGACCAACCGGATGGTTCCCGGGACGGGCGGGCTTGGCCAGCAAGCCGATGCCGTTGCCGATATCCAGCCTTCCACCCCCCTTCGGGACCGCGCAACGCCACGGGGCGGAGGGTGACGGAGAGTGCACGGGGAGGGGAGGGGAAGGGAGAGGCGAGGGTGGCCCGGAGGGTGGGGCAGCGGGTCACCCGCGCGGGCAGCAGGTCAGCCGTGCCACGACCTCCACAGCGCCGCATACGCCCCGTCCGCCGCGACGAGTTCCTCGTGGCTGCCGAGTTCGCTGATGCGGCCGTTCTCGACGACGGCGATGACGTCGGCGTCGTGGGCGGTGTGCAGGCGGTGGGCGATGGCGACGACCGTGCGGCCATCGAGGACGCGGGCCAGGGAGCGTTCCAGATGCCGGGCGGCGCGGGGGTCCAGCAGGGACGTCGCCTCGTCCAGCACCAGGGTGTGCGGGTCGGCCAGCACCAGGCGGGCCAGGGCGATCTGCTGGGCCTGGGCCGGGGTGAGGGCCAGGCTGCCGGAGCCGACCTCGGTGTCCAGGCCCTTGTCGAGGGTGCGGGCCCACTCGTCCGCGTCGACCGCCCCGAGCGCGGCCCACAGTTCCGCGTCCTCGGCCTCGGCGCGGGCGAGACGCAGATTGTCGCGCAGGGAGCCCACGAAGACATGGTGTTCCTGGTTCACCAGGGCGACATGGGAGCGGACCCGTTCGGCGGTCATGCCGGAGAGTTCCGCGCCGCCCAGGGTCACCCGGCCGGTGCGGGGGCCGTAGATGCCCGCCAGGAGCCGTCCGAGTGTGGACTTGCCCGCGCCGGACGGGCCGACCAGCGCCAGCCGGGTGCCCGGGGCCACCTCCAGGGAGACCTTGCGCAGGACGTCCACGCCCTCGACGTAGCCGAAGTGCACCTGGTCGGCCCGCACATGGCGGCCGTCCGGTGCCAGGGTGGCGTCACCGGCGCCGGGCTCGATGTCCCGGACGCCGACCAGCCGGGCCAGCGACACCTGCGCCACCTGGAGCTCGTCGTACCAGCGCAGGATGAGGCCCACGGGGTCCACCAGCATCTGCGCGATGAGCGCGCCGGTGGTGAGCTGGCCGACGTCCATCCAGCCCTGGAGGACGAAGACCCCGCCGATCATCAGCACCGACCCGAGAACGGTCACATGGGTGGCGTTGATGACCGGGAACAGCACCGAGCGCAGCCACAGGGTGTACCGCTCCCAGGCGGTCCACTCCTTGATCCGGCGGTCCGACAGGGCGGTGCGCCGGTCGCCGAGGCGGTGCGCCTCGACGGTGCGGCCCGCGTCGACGCTCTCGGCCAGCGCCGCGGCGACCGCCGCGTACCCGGCCGCCTCCGAGCGGTACGCCGAGGGCGCCCGCCGGAAGTACCAGCGGCAGCCCACGATCAGCAGCGGCAGCGCCAGCAGGACGGCGGCGGCGAGCGGCGGCGCGGTGATGACCAGACCGCCGAGCAGCAGCGCGGCCCACACCACCCCGATGGCGAGTTGGGGTACGGCCTCGCGCATGGCGTTGGCGAGCCGGTCGATGTCGGTGGTGATCCGGGAGAGGAGATCGCCGGTTCCGGCCCGCTCCAGCACGCCCGGGGGCAGCCCGACCGACCGCACCAGGAAGTCCTCGCGCAGATCGGCCAGCATCCGTTCGCCGAGCATCGCGCCGCGCAGCCGCACCTGCCGCACGAAGAGTGCCTGGATGACGAGCGCGGTCAGGAAGAATCCGATGGTGAGCTGAAGATGCAGGTCACGGGCGTTGTCGGTGACCCGCTCCACCAGTCCGCCCAGCAGATACGGGCCGACCATCGAGGCGACCACGGCGGCCGTGTTCACGCCCATCAGGACCAGGAAGGCCCGCCGGTGGCGGCGGAACAGTTCCCGCACGTACGCGCGCACGGTGGCCGGGGCTCCGACGGGCAGGGTGCTCGCGGTCGTCGGGGCCGCCGGGTCGTACGCCGGTGGCGCCACGCCGATCATGCGCTCTCCTCGATTATCTCTTGGGTCTCGTCGGTCACTTCTTGTGTCTTTTCGGCCACTCGGGTCGCCGGGCGCTGATCAGCAGTCGCCGCGTCCGCCTCCTCGTCCGTCTCGCGGGTCACGACCGCCCGGTACCGGGGCTCGCTGTGCACGAGTTCGCGGTGCTCTCCGACCGCGGCGACGGTGCCCTCGTGCACCAGCACCACCCGGTCCGCCCGGTCGAGCAGCAGCGGTGAGGAGGTGAACACCACCGTCGTGCGCCCCTTGCGCAGCTCCCGTACGCCTCTGGCGATCCGGGCCTCGGTGTGCGAGTCGACGGCCGAGGTCGGCTCGTCCAGGACCAGCACCTCGGGGTCGGTGATCAGCGAGCGCGCGAGCGCCAGCCGCTGCCGCTGGCCGCCCGAGAGGGACCGTCCGCGTTCGGTCAGATGCGCGTCCAGCGGGTCCTTCACATCCAGCGAGCCCTGGATCAGCGCCGCGAGCACGTCGTCGCACTGCGCCGCGGACAGCGCCGCCTCCGGCGCGACCTTCCCGGACGACGGTACGTCGAGCAGTTCGCGCAGGGTGCCGGAGAGCAGCACCGGGTCCTTGTCCTGGACCAGTACGGCGGTGCGCGCCGAGGACAGCGGCAACTCGTCCAGCGGTATGCCGTCCAGCAGCACGGACGTGCCCTGCTCGGAGGGGTGGCCGCCGAGCCGCTCGGCCAGCCGTCCGGCCGCGTCCGGGTCGCCGCACACCACCGCGGTCAGCTCACCGGACGGCGCGCGCAGCCCGGTCTCCGGGTCGTGCAGATCGCCGCCGGGCACCTCGGCCTCGCGCGTCCCGCGGGTGTCGGTGGCCCGCTCCAGCGCCAGCACCCGGGCGGCCCGCCGCGCGGACGGACGGGAGAAGGAGTACGCCATGGCGATCTCCTCGAAGTGCCGCAGCGGGTAGCTGAGGATCATCACCGCGCTGTAGACGGTGACCAGTTCACCGACCGTGATGGTGCCCTCGCGGGCCAGTCCGATGCCGTACCAGATCACCCCGATCAGCAGCAGGCCGGGCAGCAGAACCTGGATCGCGGCGATCAGGGACCACATGCGGGCGCTGCGGACGGCCGCGTGGCGGACCTCCTGGGAGGCGCGGCGGTAGCGGTCGAGGAAGAGTTCCTCGCCGCCGATGCCGCGCAGCACCCGCAGCCCGGCCACCGTGTCCGAGGCCAGCTCCGTGGCGTGGCCCGCCTTCTCGCGCTGGACGTCGGCGCGACGGGTGGCGCGCGGCAGCAGCGGCAGCACGGAGAGCGCCAGCACCGGCAGTCCGATGGCGACGACGACGCCCAGCGCGGGCTGGTAGACGACCAGGCCGACGGCGACGATGACGATGGTCAGCAGCGCGGCGGTGAACCGGGAGACGGCCTCCACGAACCAGCCGATCTTCTCCACGTCACCGGTCGACACCGCGACGACCTCGCCCGCGGCGACCCGCCGGGTGAGCGCCGAACCGAGCTGCGCGGTCTTGCGGGCCAGCAGTTGCTGCACCCGGGCGGCGGCGGTGATCCAGTTGGTGACGGCCGTGCGGTGCAGGAAGGTGTCACCGACGGCGATACCGACGCCGGCCAGCGCCAGCAGACCGCCCGCGAGAGCGAGCCGGGCGCCGGACCGGTCCACGACGGCCTCGATCGCGAGCCCGACGCAGAACGGCATCGCGGAGACCGACACGAAGTGCAGCACTCCCCAGGCCAGCGCCTTGAGCTGACCGCCCAGCTGGTTCCGGAACAGCCACCTCAGGAACTGTGGCCCCGAGCGCGCGTCCGGCACACCTGGGTCGATGTAGGGAAGGTCTTGGATCTGCATGGTGTCCCAGTGGCTCGTATCAGGGGCGGTCGGAAGAGGGAGGGCGAGGCGAAGGAGTCGGAAGGGGGAGGGCGAGGCGTAGGAAGGGATGGGGAGAGGCAAGGGGGCGGCGGTGGGCGGGCGCGGTCGGTCGCCTCGCGCGCGCCGACAGCAAACCGTGCAAGGTTCGCTCCGCCGCGTGGTCGAAGGCAAACGGTTTTACCGGCGGGTGCGGCGGAGAACGGACGCGCTCCGCTGGGGACCGCGCTGCGGGCCTCCGCCCCTGATGACGACGCTGGCGCGCGCGCCGGTGGCGGGTGCTTCGGCGAGTTCGGCCGGGCCCCCGATCCGCAGCGCACAGGGCATTCGTCGCACAGCGCACGAAGCAGAGCCCCCCCGCGCTACGAGCGTGCCCTCCCCGGAGACCTCACCGGCCCGGCCCCGCTGAGGCTCTCACCCCTCGACAGTTGCCGAAGCTCCCCGTCCCGCCCCTCACAACCACCCCCCCTCACAACCACCCCCGCGTCAGCAATCCGGCCGAGGCGCCCCGTCGATGAGTCTGTCCAGCAGCCCCCCGAAATCCGCTCGCTGCTCGGTGGTCAGCGGCGCCAGTATTTCCCGGGCCGCCGCGCGGCGGGCGTCCCGTAGGGCGCGCAGGGTCGTGCGGCCGTCGTCGGTCAGCTCGATACGGATCACCCGGCGATTGTCGGGGTCCGGGGCCCGCCGTACCTTGCCGTTCGCCTCCAGCCCGTCGACCAGGCTCGTCACGGCCCGTGGCACCACCTCCAGGCGGGTGGCCAGGTCGGCCATGCGCGGGGGTGTGGGGAAGTGCGCGAGGGTGCGCAGCAGCCGGGACTGGGCGGGGGTGATGCCCAGCGCGCTCTGCTCCAGATGGCGTTTCTGGATGCGGTGCACCCGGCGGGTGAACCGGAGCAGCTGCTCGGCTACCTGGCCGTCGGGATCGGGGGAGGTCATACGGGAACAATATCAGGACCTCGTTCATTGTGAGTATAGGTAACAATGAGCTATGCTCCGCTCGATATCGCTGCTATCGCCGATATCGACGACTCCCCTCCGAAGGAGCCCATGCACCCCGATCACGCACCCGAGCGCGGACCCCGCGGACCCCGCACTGCACCCGGCCGAGCACCCGGTCGCGGACCTGGCCGAGGTCCCGAAGCGATCCGGTTCCCCCGCGCGGACGGCGAAGACCCCCGCCCCGGCGGCGCCACCGGCGCCGACGGCAGCGCGGAGGAGCAGCCCCGCCAGGTCCGCCGTATCCTCGCCCTCTTCCGTCCCTATCGAGGCCGTCTCGCGGTCGTCGGCCTGCTGGTCGGTGCCGCCGCCCTGGTCTCCGTCGCCACGCCCTTCCTGCTGAAGGCGATTCTCGACACCGCGATCCCCCAGGGGCGCACCGGGCTGCTCACGCTGCTCGCCCTCGGCATGATCCTCAGTGCCGTGCTGACCAGCGTCTTCGGCGTCCTGCAAACCCTGATCTCGACCACCGTCGGCCAGCGCGTGATGCACGATCTGCGCACAGCGGTCTACGGCCGCCTCCAGCGCATGTCGCTGGCCTTCTTCACGCGCACCCGCACCGGCGAGGTCCAGTCCCGCATCGCCAACGACATCGGCAGCATGCAGGCGACGGTCACCTCCACCGCCACCTCGCTGGTCTCCAACGCCACCAGCGTGATCGCCACCATCGTCGCCATGGTGGCCCTGGACTGGCGGCTGACGATCGTCTCCCTGGTGCTGCTCCCGGTCTTCGTGTGGATCAGCCGCCGGGTCGGTGACGAACGGCGGAAGATCACCAACCAGCGGCAGAAGCAGATGGCCGCGATGGCCGCCACGGTCACCGAGTCGCTCTCGGTCAGCGGCATCCTCCTCGGCCGGACCATGGGCCGATCCGACTCGCTCACCCGGTCCTTCGCGGGTGAGTCCGAGCGCCTGGTCGATCTCGAAGTCCGCTCCAGCATGGCGGGCCGCTGGCGGATGGCCGTCATCACGGTCGTCATGGCCGCCATGCCGGCCGTCATCTACTGGACCGCGGGCCTGGCCCTGCACACCGGCGGCCCGGATGTCTCCATCGGCACGATCGTCGCCTTCGTCTCCCTCCAGCAGGGCCTGTTCCGCCCGGCGGTGAGCCTGCTCGGCACCGGAGTGCAGATCCAGGCGTCCCTGGCCCTCTTCCAGCGCATCTTTGAGTACCTGGACCTGCCCATCGACATCACCGAGCGCGAGCGCCCGGTCCACCTCGACCACATCAAGGGCGAGGTCCGCTTCGAGAACGTCGAGTTCCGCTACGACGACACCTCCGGCCCCGTCCTCGACGGCATCGACCTCACCGTCCCTGCGGGCAGCAGCCTGGCCGTCGTCGGCACGACCGGCGCGGGCAAGTCCACCCTGGGCCATCTGGTGCCCCGGCTCTACGACGTCACCGGGGGCCGGGTCACCCTGGACGGCACCGATGTCCGCGACCTCGATTTCGACTCCCTCGCGCGCGGGGTGGGCGTCGTCTCCCAGGAGACGTACCTCTTCCATGCCTCCGTCGCCGACAATCTGCGCTTCGCCAAGCCGGACGCGACCGACGAGGAACTGCACGCCGCCGCCCGCGCTGCCCAGATCCACGACCACATAGCGGGGCTGCCCGACGGCTACGACACAGTGGTGGGGGAGCGCGGCCATCGCTTCTCCGGCGGTGAGAAGCAGCGGCTGGCCATCGCCCGCACGATTCTGCGCGACCCGCCGGTGCTGCTGCTGGACGAGGCCACCAGCGCGCTGGACACCCGGACCGAGTACGCGGTGCAGGAGGCCATCGACGCGCTGTCGGCGGGCCGTACCACCCTCACCATCGCCCACCGGCTGTCCACCATCCGCGGCGCCGACCAGATCGTGGTCCTGGAGGCCGGCCGGGCGGTGGAGCGGGGGACGCACGACGAACTGCTGGCGCTGGACGGCCGTTACGCGGACCTGGTCCGCCGGGACGCCCAACTGGAGCCGACGGGCTGACAGCCGGGACGCCTAACTGGAGCCGGCGGGCCGACGCCCGGGACGCCCAACTGGAGCCGACGGGCTGACACCTGGAGTCGGCGGCTCGATCGCCCGGCGTGCCAGGAGGGCCGGACCTGGACCCGGACCTGGACCTAGACCCGAACCTGGACCCGGATCCGGCATCAGTGAGTTCCACCCCGCTCCCTCCCCCTTGTCAGCCTCCCCCCATCAGCCTCCCCGCGTGTGAGACCGTGAGCGACAAGATGAAGATATGCCGGAATTGTGACGATATGCGGGTTACCGTGCCCGCATGCAGATGAACACTCCGCCACGGAGCACGATTCGACTGACGCGCAGAGGCCGGATCGCCCTGGTCGCGACCGGGGCCGTCGTGGCCGGCACCGCCGTGGCGGTGCCGCTGCTGAGCACGGGCGAGGACGCGCCCGCCAAGCCCACCAGCCTGGTCATCCCGGAGGGCTACCGGGCGAGCCAGATCTACCCGGCGGTCGACAAGGCCCTCGCCCTGCCCGCCGGGACCACCAAGAAGTCCCTCGCCAAGGCCGGTCTGAAACTGCCGAACGACGCCGACGGCAACCCGGAGGGCTATCTCTTCCCGGCGACCTATCCGCTCACCGGCACCTCCACCCCGGAGGCGCTGCTCGCGCAGATGGTGGACACGGCCAACAAGAAGTTCAACGGGGCCCCCATCGCGGCGGGCGCCCAGCGCAACGCCATGAACGTCTACCAGGCCGTCACCATCGCCAGCATTGTCCAGGCCGAGGCCGCCACCGCCACGGACATGGGCAAGGTCGCGCGGGTCGTCTTCAACCGACTCGAGCGGGGGATGCCGCTCCAGATGGACTCCACCCTCAACTACGCGCTCAACCGCAACACCCTGAACACGACGCTGGACGACACCCGGATCGACAGCCCCTACAACTCGTACCAGCGCATGGGGCTGCCACCCACGCCGATCGACAATCCGGGCGAGGAGGCGGTGCGGGCGGCGATCGGCCCGACGCCGGGGGACTGGCTGTACTTCGTCACCGTCAAGCCCGGCGACACCCGCTTCACCGCCGACTACGCCGAGCACCAGCGCAATGTGGCGGAGTTCAACAAGCTGAACAAGGCCCGGCAGAGCGCGAGCCCGCAGCCGGGCGCCAGAACCTGACGCGCTGCCCGGGACCCCGCTGTGCGCCGACCGGGAGGTCACGGCCTGCCGACCGGGACGTCACCGCCTGCCGACCGGGACCTCACTACGCGCTGACCAGGACATCACCACGCGCCGACCGGGACCTCACCACGTGCCGACCAGCACCTGACCCCGCCCGGGGGCCGGTTCACGCGGCGGCGGGGATGTCCCTGGCCAGCAGCCGTCTGATGTCCCGTACCGCCGCGCGGCCCGCGCGGTTGGCGCCGATGGTGCTGGCCGAGGGGCCGTAGCCGACCAGATGGATCCGTGGATCGGCGACCGCGCGCGTCCCGTCGACCTGGATCCCGCCGCCTGGCGCGCGCAGCCGCAGCGGCGCCAGATGGTCGATCGTCGGCCGGAACCCGGTGGCCCAGAGGATGACATCGGCGGCCACCCGCCGCCCGTCGGCCCACTGCACCCCGTCCGGGGTGATCCGTTCGAACATGGGCTGCCGGTCCAGTACCCCGTCCGCGATGCCCTGGCGGACGGCGTCGTTCAGCGGCAGCCCGGTGACGGACACCACACTGCGCGGCGGCAGCCCCTGCCGTACCCGCTCCTCCACCAGTGCGACCGCCGCCCGCCCGGCGTCCTCGTCGAACGGGCCCTCGCGGAAGACCGGCGGCCGGCGGGTCACCCAGGTCGTGGCCGCCGCGTACGGCGCGATCTCCAGCAGATGCTGGGTGCCGGAGGCACCGCCGCCCACCACGACCACCCGCAGTCCGCTGAACTCCTCGGGTCGCCCCGAGTACTGCGCGGTGTGCAACTGCCGCCCCTGGAAGGTCTCCTGGCCGGGATAGCGAGGCCAGAACGGCCGGTCCCAGGTGCCGGTGGCGTTGATCAGCGCCCGCGTGGACCACACCCCGGCCGAGGTCTCCACCCGCAGCCGCCCGCCCTCGCCCTCCCGGACCGCCGACACCTCCACCGGCCGCCGCACCCGCAGCCCGAACGCCCTCTCGTACGCCGCGAAGTACTCGGCGATGACCTGCGAGGACGGCCGCGCCGGATCCGCGTCCGTCAGCTCCATGCCCGGCAGCGCATGCATCCCGTGCACCTTGCCGTACGTCAGCGAGGGCCACCGGAACTGCCAGGCGCCGCCCGGACCGGGGGAGTGGTCGAGGACCACGAAGTCGCGGTCCGGCTCGAAACCGGACCGGCGCAGGTGAAAGGCGCTGGACAGTCCGGCCTGTCCGGCGCCCACGACGACCACGTCGACGTCGCCGGTCCTGCCGACGTCGCCGGTCCTGTTCACCGCGCCGGCGCTGTCCACCTCGTCGAGCGTGGCGACGTCGTCGGCCTTGTCGACCCCGTGCGTGTTGTTCACGCTTCTACCAACGGTGGGAAGGCCCCGGCTCTTCCCGTCGGACGACCGACCCCGAGTCTTCACGTCTGACGACCGGTCCCGGCTCTCTTCTCGTCGGACGATCGCCCTCGGCTTGTCCCGCCACAAGGTCAGCCCTGGTTCTCCCTTCGGCTGTCCCCTCGGCTCTCCCCATGCGCCGCGTCACCCGGCGCGGAATGCGCCCCAACCTCACTCCCGCCCCGCCCCGCTGTCTCCCCGCTACCTCCCTCCCCCCTTCCCTCACCGACCCCCCGCCACCAGCACCGGTGCCCCGCCGGCCGCCACCCCCGCCGCCTCCGGCGTCAGCACCCCCCGCCGTCGCAGTTCCGGAATCACGCCCTCCCCGAACCAGTACGCCTCCTCCAGATGCGGATAGCCGGACAGCACGAAGTGCTCCACGCCCACCGCGTGGTACTCCTCGATCAGATCGGCCACCTCCGCATGGCTGCCCACCAGGGCCGTCCCCGCCCCGCCCCGGACCAGCCCGATGCCCGCCCACAGATGCGGATGGATCTCCAGCCGGTCCCGCGAACCCCCGTGCAGCGCCAGCATCCGCCGCTGCCCCACCGACTCGCTGCGCCTCAGCGCCGACTGCGCGGCGGCGACCGTGTCCGCGTCGAGATCGTCCAGCAGTCGGTGCGCGGTCGCCCACGCCTCCGCCGAGGAGTCCCGCGCGATGGTGTGCACCCGCACCCCGAACCGCACCTCCCGGCCCTCCCGCTCGGCCAGCGCCCGGATCCAGTCGATCTTCTCCTTCACCTGCGCCGGAGGCTCGCCCCAGGTCAGATACACATCGGCGTGCCGCGCCGCGACCGGCCCGGCCGCCGCCGACGACCCGCCGAAGAACAGTGGCGGCAGCGGATCCGGCGGCAGCGCGGTGAGCCCGCCCTCGATCCGGAAGTGATCCCCCTGGAAGTCGTACGGCTGCCCCTGCCACACCCCCCGGACCACCGTCAGGAACTCATCGGTACGGGCATAGCGCCGGTCATGGTCCAGATGGTCGCCGAACCGCCGCTGCTCGGCCGAGTCCCCGCCGGTCACCACATTGAGCAGCAGCCGCCCGCGCGTGACCCGCTGATAGGTCGCCGCCATCTGCGCCGCCAGCGTCGGCGAGATCACCCCCGGCCGGAACGCCACCAGGAACTTCAGCCGCTCGGTGTGCTGCGCCAGCGCCACCGTCGTCAGCCAGGCGTCCTCGCACCAGGTGCCGGTCGGGGTCAGCACCGCCTCGAAACCGAGTTGCTCGGCCGCCTTGGCGATCTGGGCGAGGTACTCGATGTCGGGAGCGCGCACCCCGGCGACCCGGCGGGCCGCGCCGGGACCGTCGGAGGCGTACGCGTGCCGGTCCACCAGGGTGCGGCCGTCCCCGCCCGTCGGCAGGAACCAGTGAAGACGTACGGTCATGTCAGGACTCCCGGGGAGCGCGGGGGGCGCGGGGCGCGGCGGTGGACGGCGGTAGATCGGCGTTGAAGCGGTCGTCGACGTACTGGGCGAAGTCGACCTTCTCCGGGATCAGCTCCAACTCGGTGAAGGCGTCCGCGATCCGTTGTTCGGAGTCGATCAGCGGTTGATCGACCGCGACCGGAACCCGGGACGCGTTGGTCTGTTTCACGGAGGCGAGAGCCACCTCGTAGGGCAGACCGGTGTCTTCGGCCCACACCTTCGCCCAGTCCTCGGGATGGTCGTACACCCAGTCCTGGGCGCGGCGCAGCCGCTCCACATAGTCCTCGATCGCGGCGGCCTTCTCCCGGTCGGCGAGCGCGGACGGCGCCGCCACCTGGAAACTGAGCCCGTTCACCACCCCCTCACCTGTGGTGAGCACCCGACCCTGCTTGCCTTGAAGGATCTGTGAGGTGTACGGATCCCACACCGCCCATGCGTCCACCTTCCCGCTGGTGAACGCGGCCAGCGCATCGGCCGGCTGAAGGTACTTCGCCTCGATGTCGGAGAGGGTGAGCCCGGCCTCCTCCAGGGACGCGATCAGCTGGTAGTGCGCGGACGACCCCTGTGCCACCGCCACCGACCGCCCCTTGAGTTGAGTGGCCGACGTCAGCGAGGAGTCGTTCGGGACGAGGACGGCCTCGCCCCGCGACGTCCCGTGCCAGGCCGCCACCACCGTGATCTTCGAACCGGCGCCGGCCGCGAACACGGGCGGGGTGTTGCCGACCCCGCCGATGTCGACGGCCTTGGCGTTCACCGCCTCCAGCAGGGGTGGACCGGAGGTGAAGGTGGACCATGTGATCCGGTAGTCGAGATCGTCCAGTTCACCGGCGGCTCGCAGCACCGCCTCGGAACCTCCCTTCTGGTCTCCGACGTTGAGAGTGAGAGAGCCCTTGCCGTCGGTGCCGTCACCGGCGGAGGTGCCGGCGGCCGAGGTGCCGCCGCAGGCGGAGGTCAGCAGGGCGAGGGGGAGGACAAGAGGGAGGACGAGGGCGGAGGGGGGAAGGCGTCGCGGCATGGGGGATCCGTTCGAGGGAGCGGGCGGTGGTGAAGATGCGAGGGAAGAAGGCGATGGTGAGGATGTCGGGGCTGGTGGAGGTGGTGAGGATGCAGGGGCAGGTGGGGGTGGTGAGGATGCGAGAGAAGGCGGCGGTGGTGAAAGAAGGGGAGGTGGCGGTGATCAAGAAGGGAGGGGCGGGTCAGCCCGTGGTCGGCGGGTCGTCGTCCACGCCCAGCCGCCGCAGCAGCGCGGAGCGGATCTCGGCGAAACGAGGGTCGGCGATGTCCCTGGGCCGGTCGAGGGCGACGGTCTGCTCGTGCGCGATGACCCCGTCGTCCATCACCAGGACACGGTCCGCGAGCAGCACCGCCTCCTCCACATCATGGGTGACCAGCAGCACCGCGCAGCCGCGCCGCTGCCACAACTCGCCCACCAGCCGCTGCGCCGTGATCCGGGTGAGCGCGTCCAGCGCGCCGAACGGCTCGTCGAGCAGCAGCAGATCGGGCTCCCGCACCAGCGCCCGAGCCAGCGACGCCCGCTGGGCCTCACCCCCGGACAGGGTCTTGGGCCAGGCGTCCGTACGGTGGTCGAGGCCGACCTCGGTCAGCGCCCGCTCGGCGACGGCCCGGTCCGGACGCCCCGGCAGCCCGAGGACGACATTGCGCCACACCCGCTTCCACGGCATCAGCCGCGGCGCCTGGAACGCGACGGCTTTGCGGCGCGGCACCAGTACGGTGCCTTCGATGTCCCGGTCCAGTCCGGCGAGAATCCGCAGCAGTGTCGACTTGCCGCAGCCGCTGCGCCCGAGCAGGGCGACGAACTCGCCCGGCCTGATGTCGAGTTCGAGACGGTCGATGACGACACGGCCGTCGAAGGAGCGGGTGAGCCCGGCCACGTGCACCGCGGCCGGCGCGGTCACCGGCCGGTGAAGGTCGGTCGCCATTGCAGCAGCAGCCTTTCGAGGGAGCGGACGACGAAATCGGCGAACAGGCCGAGGAAGGCGTAGACGATCAGGCAGACCACGATCACATCGGTGCGCAGGAAGTCACGGGCCTGCACCATCAGGAAGCCGATCCCGGAATCCGCGTTGACCTGCTCGGCGAACACCAGCGCGAGCCAGGCGATACCGAGGGAGTAGCGCAGCCCGGTGAGCGCGCCGGGCAGCGCGCCCGGTAGGACCACATGCCGGACCAGTCCCCACCTGGACAGCCCCAGCGACTCACCGGCCTCGATGAGCTGGCTGTCCACATTGCGGATACCGGCGTAGACATTGAGATAGAGCGGGAAGGTCACCCCCAGCGTGATGATGGCGACCTTCGGGGCCTCGCCGATGCCGAACCAGATGATGAACAGCGGGATCAGCCCGACGAACGGCACGGTCCGCAGCATCTGCACGGACGCGTCCACCAGGTCCTCGCCGATCCGGAACAGCCCGGACAGCAGTGCGAGGCCGGTCCCGACGACCGTGCCCAGCAGCAGCCCGGCAGCGACCCGCTGGAGCGAGGTGCCCATGGCTGCGGGCAGTGAGCCGTCCCGGACGAGATCCCAGCCGACCTGCGCGATCCGCCCCGGTGAGGCGAGGACATCGGCGGTCAGTACGCCGGTGGAGCTGAGGAGTTGCCACAGCGCGAGCAGCAGCAGGGGGCCGCTGGTGCGACGCAGCCAGCGGGGGACGCGGGTGCGGCGGGTGGACGCGGGGAGGATGGGTTCGAGAGTGGGTTCGGGAGTGGGTTCGAGGGTGGGGGCCTTGGACGGGGAGAGGGTGCTCGGGGAGTCGGGAGGCGCATGGCTGATGCTCATGAGGGCTCCAAAGGGCACGCCTGGGTGCGCCGTCACGTCAGGGCGGCGCGTCAGCGGGGCGCGTCAGCGCACCCCTGGCGTACGGGAGGGGGAGTGGGGTGCTGCGGGATCAGGAAGACCGGAAGGGTCGAGAGGGCCGGTAACGCCGGGCAGGCAGGGCAGGCAGGGCAGGTCAGCGGTAAGGCCCACGAGGCGAGTGGGACCGACGAGACAGGCAGGGCCGACGGCAAGGCCGGGGAGTTCGGTGGTGAGGCCGGGTGATCCGGGAGAAGGGCGTCAGCGACCGCGGCGACACGCGGCGGAGGCCACCCGCAGCAGGTCGATATGACCGCGCGTGGTGAGCAGGGCTGAACGCAACATGCCGTCGAAGCTAGCCAGATGACGTGCTCACGGTCAACAGGCGTCTCGCGAAGTGGACGGCGCATATCGCACACCGGAAGGCGGCACCCGCCACTAGGCAGGGGGATGGGTCAGGATGGGCCCCATGCCAGCTGCGTTCACGACCCGAGTACTGCGTATCTCCACCGGTTCCAGGGAGACGGTCCACGATCTCACCCATGACTGCGAGGGCTTTCTGCGCGAGGTGTCCGGTGGGCGGGACGGCCTTCTCAACATCTTTGTCCCGCATGCCACGGCGGGCGTCGCCGTCATCGAGACGGGGGCGGGCAGCGACAGCGACCTCCTCGCCGCGCTGCACACCCTGCTCCCGGCGGACGACCGCTGGCAGCACCGGCACGGCAGCCCCGGTCACGGCCGCGACCACGTCCTGCCCGCGTTCGTGCCGCCGCACGCGACGCTGCCGGTGCTCGGCGGGCGGCTGGAACTGGGGACATGGCAGTCGGTGTGCCTGGTGGACACGAACCGGGACAATCCCGAGCGGCAGGTGCGGTTGAGCTTTCTGGGGTGAGTGAGGTGTCGAGGGCGGGGTGGGGTGAGGCGGGGCGGGGCCTGGCCGGGGGAGAGTCGGGCGGGCGGCTCAGTGGCGGTCCGGTCCGGGGCCGGCGTTCAGCAGCCCGTGCCTCTCATGCCCACCATCCACCCCGTCCACCCCGTCCGCTACGGCGGCCTCAGTTCGGCGGATCACCGCTCCTCTCACGCTCACCACTCACCCCGTCCGTCACCGCGGCCTCAGTTCAGCGGATCACCGCCCCTCTCACGCTCACCACTCACCCCGTCCGTCACAGCGGCCTCAGTTCGGCGGATCACCGCCCCTCTCACGCTCACCACCCACCCCCCACCAGCACATCCCCGATCGCCTCGTCCAGAATGGCGAGCCCCAGCGACAGTTCCTCCTCCGTCGCCGTCAGGGGCGGTGCGATGCGGAAGACGCCGCCCAGGCCGCGGAGCTGGACGATGTTCATGTGCAGGCCGAGTTCCAGGCAGCGCCGGGTGACCCGGGCGCCCAGTTCGTCGGAGGTGCGCCGGGTCTCGGGGTCCACCACGAGTTCCACCCCGGCCAGCAGACCCCGGCCGCGGATGTCACCGATGACCGGATGCCGGGTGGCGATCTCCAGCAGCCCGTCGCGCAGCAACGTACCGAGGGAGCGGGCGCGTTCGTCGAGGCGGTCGCGGGTCAGCACATCGAGGACGGTGTTGCCGACGGCGGCCACCAGCGGGTCGGAGACATGCGTGGTGAAGAACAGGAACCCGCGGTCGTACGCCTCCTGTTCGATCTCGGCGCTGGTGAGGACGGCCGCGAGGGGGAGTCCGGCGCCCAGGGTCTTGGAGAGGGTGAGGATGTCGGGGACGATGCCGTCGCGCTCGAAGGCGTACCAGGTGCCGGTCCGGCACAGTCCCGTCTGGGCCTCGTCCAGGATCAGCAGCATGCCCCGCTCCCGGCACTTGTCGCGGAGTGCCGCGAAGTAGCCGGGCGGCGGTTCGACGATGCCGCCCGAGGAGAGGATCGGCTCCACGAGACACGCGGCGAGGTTGCCGGTCGACTGGGCGTCGATCAGGTCGAAGGCGAGATCCAGTTCCCGGCGCCAGTCCAGCGAGCCGTCGGCGGCGGTGACGCCGGGGCGGTACGCGTCGGGGACGGGGATCGCGAAGTTGCCGGGCGCGACAGGACCGTACCCCTTGCGGCCCGCGCTGTAGGTCGCCGAGGCGGCGGCATGGGTCATTCCGTGCCAGGAGCGGGCGAACGACACGATCTCATGCTTGCCGGTGACCAGCTTGGCCATGCGCAGCGCGGCCTCGTTCGACTCCGCGCCGGTGGTCAGCAGCAGGGCCTTCTCCAGGGGCGCGGGCAGTGTCGCGGCGAGCCGCCGGGCCAGTTCGACCACGGGGCGGCTGAGCATGCCGCTGTAGAGATGGTCGAGGGTGGCGACCTGCCGCTGGACCGTCGCCACGATCTCCGGGTGTGAGTGGCCGAGAATCGCGCTCATCTGGCCGGATGTGAAGTCGAGGATCTTCCGGCCGTCCGCAGTGAAGACGAAACTGCCCGCCGCGCGCTCGATGATCTCCGGGGTGAACATGCCGCCGCCGTAGCGCACGAGATGCCGCTCGGCGTCGGCCCAGACCTGCGGGGAGGAGGCCGGGGCGGGGGAGGTGGGCGTGGTGGTCATGTGCCGACCGTAGGACCGGCCGAGTGACTCGTCCATCACACGATTCCGGCTGTCCTGTTCGGAAGAACCGCACAACAATGGACCGGGTGATGAATCCCTGGAGGCTGCGGCTGCTGGTCCAGTTGGACACGCTGGGCACCGTCCGCGCGGTCGCGCAGGCCGCCCGGCTGAGCCCGTCGAGCGTCTCCCAGCAACTCGCGGTCCTGGAGAGCGAGACCCGCACCCAACTCCTCGAACGCACCGGCCGCCGGGTGCGGCTGACCTCCGCCGGACTGATCCTCGCCCGGCGCGCACGGGCCATCCTCGACCACATGGACAGCGTCGAGACCGAACTGCGCGGCTTCGGCGCGGAGCCCGCCGGGCTCGTCCGGCTCGGCGCCTTCCAGAGCGCGATCCATACGGTGGCGGTCCCCGCGGTGACCCGGCTCGCGCGCGCCCACCCGCACCTGGACGTCGAACTGCTGCAACTGGAACCCCACGAGAGCGTGCCCGCCCTGCGGGTCGGCGACGCGGACGTCATCATCACCACGACCGATGTCGACGACCTCCCGCTCGGCCCGGACCTGGACCTGGTGCCGCTGGCCACCGACCGGATCGTCCTCGTCCTGCCGCCCGACCATCCCACGGCGGGCCGCGGCCCCGTGGACCTCGCCGCCTACGCCGACGAGCCATGGGCCTTCGACATGCCCCAGTCCTACATGGCCAACCTGGCGCTGCGCCTGTGCCGTCAGGCCCGCTTCGAACCCCGGGTGGTGTGCCGCTTCAGCAACTACATGCTCGGGCTCCAGCATGTCGAGGCCGGGCTCTCCATCATGCTGCTGCCGAGCCTCGCCGTGGACGGCCGCCATCGCGTGACCACGCGGGATCTGGCGACCCCCGTACCGCGCACGATCACGGCGGCGATCCCGGGGGGGGGGCTCCGCCGCGGGCGGGGGTACGGGTGGTGCTGGACGCGCTGCGGGTGGGTGATGGGGGGTTGGGGCGGTTACTGGGGGTTGGTTGAGGGGGTGGCCTGGGGGCTTGGGGCAGTAACTGGGGTTGGCTTGAAGGGATGGCTCGGGGCTCCGAGCAGTAACTCGGCTTGGCTTGAGAAGGGAGCTCAGGGGCTCGGGGTCAGTGGCTGGGTTTTGACTTGAGTGGCGCAGGGGCCCGGGACCTCAAGGCGTACGGAGGCTCTGCGTCTCCGCCTCGAACAGCATCGCCGGGTCGAACCCCATCCCGCTGAAGTGGCCGGACAGTTCCAGGGACAGTACGCCGTGCAACCTGGTCCAGACGGTCAGCGCCCTGCTCAGGGCCGCGGGCGGCGCGGGATGATCGCCCGCCCACTCCCGATGGTCGGCCAGGTGCGCCGCGAGGGGTGACCCGTCCTTCGCCGACGGGGCGAGCGCGGTGGCGGCGTCCAGCAGGACGGCCATGATCTCGCCGGAGATCGCGGTGATGTCGTCCGGCGCGTGGTAGCCGGGCACGGGGGTGCCGTAGATCAGGAGGTAGCGCTGCGGATCCGCCAGCGCCCAGGCGCGCAGGGTGTGCGCCAGCGCGGCCAGGTCCGCGCCGGACCCGGCGGCCTCCTGGACGGTGTCCGCGAGGCTCCGGTACGCGTCCCGGATCAGCTCGGTGATCAGTTCGTCCCGGTTGGCGAAGTACCGGTAGAGGGCGGGGCCGCTGAGGCCCATCTGCTTGGCGATCGCGTTGAGGGAGAGCGCGGAGGCACCGGCCGAGGCGATCTGCTCCCACGCGTGGGACTTGATCTCCGACCGCACCTGGGCGCGGTAGCGCTCGCGAGGGGTCGTGGCGGTGTCGGCCATGGGGTCATCTTTCTGTGGGGCGGGGCGCCAGCGCCTCGGGGGTGCGCTTGGTCGGGGTGCGTGGCAGGCGGCGGGTGGTGCGTGGCTAGTGGCGGGTGGTGCGTGGTGTCGGTGGTTGGGAGTTGGAGTCGATATCGGGAGTTGGTTAGAGGTTATCACTGGAGCGCTTGACTCTCACTCGCCCGCTTCGTTATAACTTCTAACGAGCGGCAGCGGCTCTAACTCCCGTCGCTCCGGTTCCGCCTCCCGGACTCCGCTTCTAGCTCCGCTTTCCGACTCCGCTTTCCCGACCCCGCATCCCCTGAGGGGACCCCCATGACTACGACCACTCTGTCTCCCGCCCGTCGAACCGCCGCCCGTAGGCGCATCCCGTTGGCGGTCACCGTCTCCGCCTGGGCCGCGCCCGTGCTGGTGGTCGGCCAGTTCTCGCTGGTCGCCGCGCTGCCGGTGACGATCGCCCTGGTCGGCTCCCTGCTGCGGGTCCGCGACCGTACGGTTCGGGTGACCTCCGCGCTGCTGACCGCCGCGTACGCCGTCCCGCTGGTCACCTGGCTGGTGCGGCCCGACGGCGCCCCCAGCCTCTCCAAGGACATGCACCCCGGCTTCACCGGTCTGATCGTCGCCGCGTCGGTCGCGCTGATCGTCGCGGTCCACCGCACCGGCCGACGCTGACCAGCCGGCCCCGGTCCATCGCAACCGCGAACATCCATTCACCTTCACCCCAGGGGAACGAATCCATGCCCACGCCCACGCCTGTGTCCATGTCCAGCGTCCGTGCCACCACCGCCTTCGGCGTCACCCTCGCCCTGGCCGCCGCCCTCACGGCCACTGCCGTGCCCGCCCAGGCACAGTCCCGGCCCGAGTCCTCGCCCGACCGTCACGGGACCCCGGCCGCCTCCTGCCGGGGGCAGGGCGTCGACCCGTCCGCCAAGATCCGTTACGAGACCGACATCGTCATAGACGCGCCGCTCAGCACCATCTGGAAGCTCCAGACCGACATCGAGAACTGGCCGTCCTGGCAGCCGCCCGTCCTCTCCGCGGAGCGGCTGGACTCCGGGAAGCTGCGCAAGGGTTCGCGATTCCACTGGACGACCCCGGTCCCGGCCACCCCCACCACACCCGCGACCACCCTCGGCATCACCTCGACCGTGCAGCAGCTCAAGGAGAAGAAGTGCGTCCTGTGGACCGGGCCGGCGATCGGCGAGGGGCTGACCATCGACCGGGGTGTCCATCTGTGGACGTTCACGAAAGTGAAGGGCGGGGTGCTGGTGCACACCGAGGAGACCTGGACCGGGGAGCAGGTCGAGGCGGACGTACCGCTCTCGACGGAGTATCTCGGGAAGGGGCTGGAGGCGTGGCTGGGTGACCTGAAGGCTGCGGCGGAGGGCGTGGGCCGGTAGGGGGAGGAGAGGTCTGGGCGGTCGGGGGAGCGGGTGGGTCGGGTCGGGGGAGCGGATGGTTCACGGAAACAGGGTCGATGTCTCGGCCGGCAGCACCGACCCGCACCGTCCCACCGGCATTCTGCCGAAGGATCCCTGCCCGCGATGGTGATCGAGCGGATGGCCGCAGACGACGCCCTCGCGGCCGATTTCCTCACCGCACTGGTACGTGGGTAAACGGGTACGCGCCGCCGCCCTGAACCGGCCCCTACGACTCAGGCACCTCACCGCCCCCTCGTCGCTCCAGATGACGGACGATCACGCCCCTCCGCCGCCCGAGCCGAGACGGGAACGCCGCCCAAGCCGAGAAGGGAACGCCTCCCGGACCGAAACGGGAACGCCGCCCGAGTCGAAAGGGAACGCCTCCCGAACCGAAACGGGAACGCCGCCCGAGCCCCCCCGAAAGCCGCACCGGCGGCACGGCGGACACCCCGGCCATGATCGAACGAACAGCGCGGTGACGATCGAATCACCGAGGAGGGGACTAACGTCCTGGCCCATGAGAGTTGCACTGCCCCTGGACGCCGTCCCACGGCTCTCCGCCGCGATCGTGCTCGGCACCACCGCCGGGATCGCGGCCGGAGTGGCCACGGACCCGGCCCTGGGCGTGATGGCGGGCATTGCCGCCGTGGAACTGTTCTTCGTCGTGTCGGGCTGGGCGGTGCTGTGGCCGATGGACGCCGAGGCCACCCATCGCAACGCCCGCCGGGAGGACTTCCGGCCCGTGGTCGAGGAGATCCTCGTCGGTGGGCTGGCGCTGTGCGGACTCATCGCCATCGTGCTGCTCCTGGTGCGCGGCGACTCCACAACCGGCAACGGCACACTCGCCGCCGCCGCAGCCCTCTTCGGTGCCTTTCTGGCCTGGGCAGCCCTGCATCTGATGTACGCCACCCGCTACGCGAGCCTGTACTACGAGAACGGCGGCGGAATCGACTTCAACTCCGACGAGCCGCCCGCGTACCGCGATTTCTTCTATTTCAGCTACAACCTCGGCATGACCTATCAGGTCTCCGACACCGATGTGTCCAGCTCCCGCATCCGCGCGATCGTACTGCGGCACGCTCTGCTGTCGTATGTCTTCGGCACCAGCATCCTGGCCACCGCCATCAATCTGGTCGTCGGCATCGTGAGCGCCTGAGGACCGCCGCTCCGCCGCATTTCACCATGTGCGTCAAACCAGTCCGAAGGCTTTCCCCACATCTGCCGCCCGAACCGGAGTCGGCGCAGCTAGGAGGCGTGCGATCGACAAGATCGGCGCCGCTTGTCACGCCATAGACGGGACCTCTTTGACGCGCCCTCGAAAATCGCTGGATGCTTCCTCGTCGGGACATTCCGGCGGCGGCAGGAAGAGGAATGCGATGAGCGGCATCGAGGACCCGGACGACGAACTGTCGGTCACCCCGCCCAAACAATGGGCGACAGGAGTACCGGCGGTCGCCCACGCGCTGGAGTACTCACTGAAACAGACCTCCCTGCGACGGACCGCTCTCACCCTGCTGAACATCAACCAGGCCAAGGGATTAGACTGCCCCGGCTGCGCCTGGCCCGAAGCCGCGCCGGGCAAGCGGCACCTGAACGAGTACTGCGAGAACGGCGCCAAGCACATCGCCGACGAGGCGACCTCCCGGCGGATCACCGCCGACTTCTTCCGTGAGCATTCGATCGCCGCATTGGACACGAAGTCCGACTACTGGCTCAACCAGCGTGGCCGACTCACCGAACCCATGATCAAACGATCAGGCGGAACGCACTACGAACCGATCGCTGGGACGAGGCCCTCGACGTGCTCGCCGTCGAACTGCACCGCCTGGACTCTCCGGACGAAGCGCTCTTCTACACCTCCGGCCGACTGAACAACGAGGCTGCGTTCCTGCGCCAATTGTTCGTTCGTGCCTATGGAACGAACAACTTCCCCGACTGTTCGAACATGTGCCACGAGTCCAGCGGCAGCACGCTCACTCAGACCCTGGGCATCGGCAAGGGCAGCGTCTCCCTGGACGACATCCACCACCGCGACCTGATCCTCGTCGTGGGCCAGAACCCCGGCACCAACCATCCGCGCATGCTGACCGCGCTGGAGGAGACCAAGCGCAACGGCGGCCGGATCGTCGCCGTGAACCCCCTTCCCGAGGCCGGACTGATCCGCTTCAAGCACCCCCAGAAGCCACGCGGGGTGATCGGCCGCGGTACGAGGATCGCCGACGAGTTCCTCCAGATCCGCCCTGGCGGCGACCTCGCCCTGTTCCAGGCGCTCAACCTGCTGCTCCTGGAAGCCGAGGACACCGCCCCCGGCACGGTCCTCGACCATCGCTTCATCGACACCTCCACGATCGGCTTCACCGAGTTCGCCGAACAGACCCGCAAGGTCTCCTGGGACGCCGTCACCGAGGCGACCGGACTCGATCGCGCCCAGATCGAGCGGGTGCATGAAATGGTCCTGAACAGCCGCGGTGTGATCGTGTGCTGGGCCATGGGCCTGACCCAGCACAAACACGGTGTGCCCACGATCCGCGAAGTCGTCAACTTTCTGATGCTGCGCGGCAACATCGGCAAACCCGGCGCCGGCGTCTGCCCGGTGCGCGGCCACAGCAACGTCCAGGGCGACCGCACCATGGGCGTGTGGGAACGCATGCCCCAGCCGTTCCTCGACGCGCTCGGCCGCGAGTTCGGCTTCGCCCCGCCCACCCGGCACGGGCTCGACTCCGTCGACGGCATCCGTGCCATGCGCGACGGCGCCGCCAAGCTCTTCCTCGGCGTCGCCGGCAACTTCGTCCGCGCCACCCCCGACGGCGAGGTCACCGAGAGCGCCCCGCGCGGCTGCCGCCTCACCGCGCACATCTCCACCAAGCTCAACCGCTCCCACACGGTGTGCGGCGACACCGCGCTGATCCTGCCCACCCTCGGCCGCAGCGACCGCGACGTCCAGGCCGGCGGCCTCCAGTTCTTCACCGTGGAGGACTCCGTGAGCGAGGTGCACGCCTCCCGCGGGCGGCTCGCCCCGGCCTCCCCGCACCTGCTCAGCGAGGTGGCCATCATCGCCCGCCTCGCCTGCCGAGTCCTCGGCCGGACACCCGACATCCCCTGGGAGGACTCCGAGGCCGACTACGCCACCATCCGCGACCGCATCTCCCGCGTCGTCCCCGGCTTCGAGGACTTCAACGCGCGCCGCCCGCCCCGGCGGCTTCCGCCTCCCCAACCCCGTCAACGAGGGCATCTTCCGCACCCCCAGCGGAAAAGCCGTCTTCACCTGCAACGACTTCACCATGCCGAGCGTTCCCGACGGCCATCTGCTGCTCCAGACGCTGCGCTCGCACGACCAGTGGAACACCATCCCGTACGCCATGAACGACCGTTTACCGGGGCATCCACCACGCGCGCAAGGTCGTCCTCGTCAACCCCGCCGACCTGGACCGGCTCGGCCTCGCCGACCGCGATCCGGTCGACCTGGTGAGCCGGTGGCACGACGGCCGCGAACGCCGGGCGGAGGACTTCCGCGTGGTCGCCTACCCGACCACCCCCGGCTCCGCCGCCTCCTACTACCCGGAGACCAACGTCCTCGTCCCCCTCGACAGCGTGGCCGACATCAGCAACACGCCGACATCCAAGGCGGTCCTGGTGCGGCTGGAAAGGGTGGAGCGGCTGGAACGGGTGGAGGCGCCCGATGCCGTCCGGTCGGTCGGCGCGGAGGCGTGAGCAAGCGCGATCGAACGATCAACTGACCGTTCGATCCCGCCACACGCACGTTTGATCACTTCATCGCGCTCCCGGCAACCGCTCCAGCGCTTCCGCCACATCGATCTCGCGTGCGAGATCGGTGAGGGCGCGGGCCATCACCGACTCGAGCCCGCGCGCCACGGTGACCAACCCCACGGGCACCGTCCGCGCGGGCTCGACCAGCGGCACCGCTCGCATGCCGTGCGGCACACCGCACCCATACAGCCACGCGTGCGGCACGACACTCGCCCACTGACCCGTTCGGACATGCGCGAACAGCGTCCCGGCCGAGTCCGTCTCGACCCGCGGCTCCGGCCGCAGCCCGGCCTCGGCGAACAGCCCGTCCACCGTCCGGCGGCCCTGCATCGCACCGGTCAGCAGACACAGCGGCAACCGGGACGCCTCCGCCCAGGTGACGGTCGGCCGCTGCCCCACCCCGTCGGAGCCAGCGGTGAGCAGCACATACCGCTCGTCGTACAGCGGAACCTCTCGGAAGCCCTCCGGCAGATACGTCAGCCCCGCCTCCAGCTCGAAATCACGCAGCTGCCGGAGAATGTCCCGCGCCTGCATATCCGCGCTGACCTCCACGGTCACCAGCGGATGCGCCACGCAGAAGGGCCCGGTCAGCAGCGACACCGACCCGGACGCCGTCGGTACGGAACCGATCCGCAGCCGCCCGCCCAGGCCCGTGCGCAGCGCGTCCACCTCGTCCCTGAGGGCGTTCCGGTCGGCCAGGATCCGCTGGGCCCAGACGACGATCCGCTCACTCTCGGCGGTGAGCCCCTCGTACTTGCGGCCCCGTCCGACCAGCGGCACACCCAGCTAGTCCTCCAGTTTGCGGACCGCCTCGGACAGCGCGGGCTGGGAGACATGGCACAGTTCGGCGGCACGGGCGAAGTGACGCTCGCGGGAGAGCGCCACAAGGTATTCGAGTTGACGGAAGAGCACGTCACGGGTCTACCTGACAGGGCAGAACCGGGGCCACTCCGGCAGGCGTGGGCTGCCTCACGCTCCGAAGGGGGCCGCCAACAAGGGGACCCGGGCCCCACGGCTGCCCTGCGCCCCGCCCCGCCCCGGTCGGCGGACGCCACCTGTCCCCGGCGCAGGCCCCGTACACCCTCCCTGTGCCGAATCGCGTCCCCTGGACCCCTGTGGAATCGTGGAAGCCCTGGGCCGCCGGTAGCGCGTCGGGGTTGCTGAGGAGGGCGGATGTCCGGACGGCGGTGAAAGGGTGAGTGTGAGTGAACGCTCCACAAGACGATCAGGACGGCCCCGGAACCGAACACGAACAGAGCGGTTCTGCCCCGCGCGCGGCATCCGGACCGGCACTCGGATGAACCACGAGAGCGGCGGCTTCGACTGCCCCGGCTGTGCCTGGCCCGATGACACCAAGGGCCTGCACCTGGACATCTGCGAGAACGGCATCAAGCACGTCACCTGGGAGATGACCCCCAAGCGCGTGAACCGCGTGTTCTTCGCCGCGCACTCCGTCGGTGAACTCTCCGGGTGGACCGACTTCGACCTGGAGGACCAGGGGCGCCTGACCGAGCCCATGGTGTACGACCCGGCCACCGATCACTACGTCCCGATCAGCTGGCAGAACGCGTTCGATCTGATCGGACGAACATTGCGCACCTTGGACAACCCCCACCAGGCGTCGTTCTACACCTCCGGTCGGCTCGGCAACGAGGCCACCTTCCTCTACCAGCTCATGGCCCGAGAACTGGGCACGAACAACCTCCCCGACTGCTCGAACATGTGCCACGAGGCCAGCGGTCGCGCTCTCACCGCGTCCCTGGGCACAGGCAAGGGCACCGTCGACCTCAAGGACTGGGAAGCCACCGAGGCCCTGTTCATCATGGGCGTGAACGCGGCCTCCAACGCGCCCAGAATGCTCACCGCGCTCGCCGAGGCGTATCGGCGTGGCGCGCAGATCGTGCACATCAACCCCCTGGTGGAGGCGGCGGCCACCCGGACGATCGTCCCGCACGAGTTCATGGACATGGCCACCTTCCGCTCCACCCGCACCAGCACCCTGAACCTGCAACCGCGCATCGGCGGCGACATGGCCCTGATCCGCGGTATCGCCAAGGCGGTACTTGAACAGGCCAAGACCGACGCGAAGGCGCTCGACCAGGAGTTCATCGACCGCACACCAGCGGCTTCGACACCTACCGCTCGCTGTGCGAGGAAACCCCCTGGGAGCAGATCGAGCACCAGTCCGGCCTGGGCCGCGACCGCGTCCTCGAAGCGGCGCGCGTCTACCGGGACGCTGATCGTTCGATCATTAGCTGGTGTCTGGGCATCAGTCAGCACGAACACGGCGTCGACACCGTTCGGGAGATCGTCAACCTCCTTCTGCTGCGCGGCAACCTAGGCCGGGAGGGCGCCGGTCCCTGCCCCATCCGCGGCCACAGCAACGTCCAGGGCAACCGCACCTGCGGAGTCGATCACCGGCCCGGCGACGCCTTCCTGGACCGGCTGGCCGAGGTGTGTCACATCGATCCGCCCCGCGCACACGGCCTGGACACGGTCCGCACGGTCCAGGCCATGCACCAGGGCGACGTGAAGGTGTTCTTCGGCATGGGCGGCAACTTCGCCCTCGCCGCACCCGACACGCCGTACACGTACGCGGCCCTGCGCAAGTGCGAACTGACCGTTCAGATCAGCACCAAGCTCAACCGCAGCCACCTGGTTCACGGCAGGCAGGCGCTGATCCTGCCGTGCCTGGGCCGCACCGAGAAGGATCAGCAGCGCCGAGGCGTCCAGAGCACCTCGGTCGAGGACTCGATGAGCATGGTGCATCTCTCGGTCGGCATGAAGCGGCCCGCCTCGAAGCACCTGCTCTCCGAGCCCGCGATCATCGCCGGCATGGCCCGCGCCGCCCTCCCGGACAGTACGACGCCCTGGGAGTGGTACATCGAGGACTACGACCGGATCCGCGACACCATGGCCCAGGTCCTCGACGGCTTCGAGGACTTCAACCGCCGCGTCCGCCTCCCGCTCGGCTTCCGGATCAAACAACCGGCCCGCGAACTGGTCTTCCGCACCCCCTCGGGACACGCCGAGTTCTCCACCGCGCCCCTGCCCGACATCGTCCCGGCACCCGGAACACTGTCCCTCAGCACCATGCGATCACACGATCAATGGAACACGACCATCTACTCCGCAAACGATCGATACCGCGGAGTCAAGAACCTGCGCACCCTTGTCTTCATGAACAAGGACGACATGCGCGAACGCGGCCTCGCCGAGTTCGACCCGGTCGACATCACCAGCACCGCGAAGAACGGCAGCCACCGCCACCTCCGCGACTACCTGGCGATCCCGTACGACATCCCGCGCGGCTGCGCGGCCGGGTACATGCCGGAGATGAACGTTCTGGTGGCGATCGACGACTACAGCGCACAGAGCGATCAACCGCTCATGAAGCACCTGAAGGTCACGATCGAACCCGCCGCACCCTGAGCCGTACGGCCACGCCCACCCGCGTCCCCAGACGCGATGGCCTCGCACCTTCCTGTCCCGCCCCCAAGCCCGGATGCCTGCGGGCGACGTCCTACTCCTGGTCGGGCCGCACGATCACCACAGGACAGGCCGCGTGCTGCGCGCACCGCTGACTGACCGATCCCAGCATCGCCCGCGCGAAACCGCCCATGCCCCTGCGCCCCACCACCAGCAGATCAGCCCCCTGCGAGGCGCGAATGAGCACCTCGGAGGGATCACCCTCCACGAGAAGCTCCCGTAGTCCGGCCGGGTGATCGTCAGCGAACACACTGTGCAGTTCCTGCGTGAACCGCTCATGGGCCTGTTCGAGATCGAATTCCGGATCGATCGCGGGCCCGGTCCAGCCCGACGACGACGGCGTGTCCCAGGCGTACACGGCCTCCACGATCGCCCCGGTCGTCCGCGCGTACCGGGCCGCCCAGCGCAGCGCGGCATGCGACGTCGGTGACCCGTCCACCCCCACGACCACCCGACCGACCGGTTCAGAGGAATCCATGACCACGCCACCTCGCTCAGCGTCGATGCATCTCCACATCAACGCTGCCCGCACCCCCCGGCATGCGCCAGCCGGGGCATTCCGACCGGGCACTGCCGCAGCGCCAGCCACAGCCTGAGCCCTTCCGAGGGTGCTGCACGGCATACACCAGATCGACGCCGACCGCCCCTCGTGCCTGCCTGCGGCCTCACTCGGCCGCCCCACAGATAGGGATCGCAGCGATCGACCGACCGGTACCCCGGACGCGACGCGCCTACGAACCCGGCCATTGTGACGATGCCGACCGCCGGTGCCGCAAGCCCTCCCCTGTACGACGGTCTCTTGCCCCGCGCTCCGAACACCTCAGCCGGGCGCCTGTCCCGTCGAGCCCCGTACCACCAGCTCCGGCTCGAAGAGCAACTCGCCCGGCGGTACATCGCCGCCCTGGATCTGCGTACTCAGCAACTCGACCGCAGCCCGCCCCATCGCCTCGATCGGCTGGCGAACCGTTGTCAGAGGCGGCTCGGTGCAACTCATGAACGCCGAGTCGTCGTATCCGACCACCGAGACCTCGCCCGGCACCGAGAGTCCGCGCCGCCGCGCGGCCCGTACCGCACCCAGCGCCAGCGGATCGCTCGCGCAGATGATCCCCGTGACGCCCTGGTCCAGCAGCCGAGCTGCTGCGGCCTGGCCGCCCTCCAGAGAGAACATCGTCCGCTCGACATGCTCCCCGGGCAGCTCCCGTCCCGACTGCCGCGCGGCCTCCTCGGCCGCCGCGAGTTTGCGCTGCGACGGCACATGATCGATCGGGCCCAAGACCAATCCGATCCGCTCATGACCGAGCGATTCCAAGTGCCGCCACGCCTGGTCAACCGCCACGGCGTCGTCGCAGGCCACACAGGGGAAACCAAGATCGATGATCGCTGCGTTCACCAGCACGACCGGGATCATTCTCTCGGCGAGCAGTTTGTAGTGATCGTGAGGAGCCTCCGCCTGCGCGAACAACCCGCCGGCGAACACCACCCCAGAGACCTGCTGCTGAAGCAGCAACTCCACATAGTCCGCCTCGGAGACACCGCCCTTGGTCTGGGTGCACAGGACCGGCGTCAGCCCCTGCTGCGCCAGCGATCCACCGATCACCTCGGCAAGCGCGGGGAAGATCGGATTCTGCAACTCGGGCAGGACCAGACCGACCAGACGGGCGCGTTCACCGCGCAACTGGGTGGGTCGTTCATATCCGAGCACATCGAGAGCGGAGAGCACCGACTGCCGGGTGGTCTCGGAGACTCCCGGTTTCCCGTTCAGCACTCGGCTGACCGTGGCCTCGCTGACCCCTACTTTCCTGGCCACCTCGGCGAGTCGTCGCGTCATGCGCGCAACATTAGTGCAGGCCGCGCCGACCAAAGCCGCCGTCGCTGTGAGCGGCCCAAGTGAACACCGCGATCTGTCCAAACGAACAACCCACCCGCGCCGGGCCTCTGGCACCGCCCCGGCACACGATCAGCCTCCCCTGATCGCCTGATCCTCCGAATCGACTGAACGGCTCGCCGCGACCAAAGTTGAGGCCGGGTAGACCATCGGCCGACGACACCCCGGACTCCAGCGCCCAGACTCGACCGGACATGCAGCAGCGATACGCACAGCCGGGGGGACGGGGCAGATGAACATCGCCAAGCGCGAACAGAACAAGAAACCCGAAACAGACACGGAAAGAGACACGAAGCCCGGCACGGACGACGGCATCACAACCGTCATCGCGGAGTCGCCCTGGGCCATCGTGCTCGTCTGCATCGCGTGCGGAGCAGTCGGTGGCTGGTTGATCACCCTGCTCGCCGACTGGCTCACCACCCTGCGCTGGGCACCACTGAAGAGCCCGGCCGAACTCCTCACCTCGATCCCGGAACCGGGCCTCACCCTCGGAGCCATCGCCGTCGGTGCGGCACTCGGCCTCCTGGTCGGTGTCATCGGCTTGCACGAGTCCCTGACCGTCCACATCTCCCGCAGCCGCGTGACCTTCAACATCCGGGAAACCACCGATACGTTCACCCGCGACCGGATCGGCATGGCCGTACGGGACGGCAAGCACTTGGTCCTGCTCGCCCCGAACGGAATGGAGATCGCTCGGGAACACAGCGGCCTCCGCTGGCAACAGGTGGCCGACACCTTCACCGCACACGGCTACACCTGGGCCGACACAGACCCGTACCGGGACGCCTTCCGCCGCTGGGTCCCCGGCACTCCCGGCCTCCCCGCCGGCGCGGACGCCCTCCTGGTCGCCCGCGCAGCGACACGCAAGAGCGACGACACCAAGGACGCCCGCGAACTCCGCCTTGAACTGCTCCGCCTCGGCGTGGTCGTACGGGACGACGGGAAACGGCAGTACTGGCGGACACCGAGCTGAGCCGCGCCTGCGAGTGGGCCAACTCGGCTGTCGGTCTGCCCAACGGGCCCGATGTGCCCACACGACGTCAGCGCACACGGACGACCGTTTGCTCGATCACCTTGCCCGTGATCATCCGATCAGCTTCGATCCCGAAACTCATCCCATACCCCGCGCCCCGTGCGCGGTCCCTCCCGAAGCATCACACCCCCTTCCGCAGCGCCCGCGTCACCCGATCCCCCGCTTTCGGCATCAGCGGCCGTGCCGCGGAGATGCCGATCTGGCCCGCCAGCTCATGCGCGCAGAGATCCACTGATTCCGCGAACGCATCCATGCCAGCCCGCCCACGCCGGACGCCGATCAGAGCCGCTGCCAAGGCGGGCAGGACGGCGGGGGGCAACCACCAACAGACGAGGAGTAGATAGGTCACGGTCCAGGCGGTCAGTCGAGCGGCGGCACCGTACGTCGCGGGCGGCGCGCAGCTCCGCGCGGGCGGTGTTGGGAATGTTCAGCCGCAGCCTGGGCCACGCGGCATCGAGATCGAGTCCGTACGCCTGGCTCTGTATCGCCCTCGCCCCGCCAGTCTTGGCCGTCCTGCCGACCACACCGAACCTCCCCGACCTCCCCGGCGTGACCGCCGAAACCACGCCCCTCACTAGGCACCGCCCCGGCAGCCGCGTTCTGACCTCCGACAAGGCGGTGCGACGCACCGTGCTCGCCGCGCTGTCCGATCACCTCTGGCTTCACTTCGGTCGCCAAACGATCAGCGACACGGACGCGCTCGACGGAAGCCGCATGCTGCTCCATGACCACCTCGAACATCCCCGCAGTCTCCCCGACATCGCCCCGCTCCATCTGCGCGACGCCTGGCTTGCCGATCTGTCGGTATGTGAGACGACCCAGGCCCACCGGGCTCTCGCCGACGAGTCCGTCCACCTCACGGACAGCTTCCTCATCGCCGGACACAAACATGTCGTCGGCACCCTGTGAACCGCCGACGACTAGGCGTCCGCCCCTATCGTCACCGCCTTCTACACCTCCCTCCTGAGCTACGACACGCCGACAACCCCCGCCCAAGCCTTCCACATGGCCGTAGGCGCGGAACGTGCCCGCTACCCCGACACACCGACCCTGTGAGCGGCGACAACACAGCTGCACGCGGGCGCGTAGACGGCGCCTCGGCCGACCACGGTAGGGCGGATGCTGGACAGCGTTGGGTCCTCGTCATCGGGCGTCGTCTGTTCGACATCACCAATGGCGGGGAGGGTAGGCGGCCGACCGGGGACCATCTGGTCGTCGTGTCCCACCGACCGAGGCCCGAGGGCTGGCACCCCAACGCGCCGTACCACTTCGTAGACGGCGTGCCCCGTGCGATCGAGAAGGCCAAGGACCTCGACGACGGACGCATCGTCAGCGTGGCGGCCGGTGACGTCGGCGGGCCAGCGCCTCGCCCCCGGCTTGGTGGACGAGGTGGCCATGGACGTCACCCCGGTCGTCCGCGGCTCCGACAAGCGCTCCTTCGGCTCCTCCGACACCGAACAACTCCCAGACGACCTGCACGTGATCATCCAGGGCGATCGGGTGATGCACCTCGTGTACGGGGTCCGCCGGCAGGGCGCTTCTGATGGACCTCCACAGCGTCGCGACGCCCGGCACTTACCAGGAGCGGTGGGAATGGTCATGGCCCCTACGGCGCGTGGAGCACGGATGATGGCACTCGCACTCGCACCCCAGCGCTCCCGGAGGCCCGTATGACCATCCCAGCCCGTGACCTCCCCCTCTCCGGCATCACCGTCGTCTCCGTCGAACAGGCGGCGGCCGCCCCCTACGCCACCCGCCAACTGGCCGACCTCGGTGCTCAAGTGATCAAGATCGAACGACCGGGCGAGGGGGACTTCGCCCGCCGCTACGACACCACCGTTCACGGCGAGTCGAGCTACTTCGTCTGGCTGAACCGCTCCAAGGAATCGATCACACTCGACCTCAAGTCGGACCGGGGCCGCGAAGTACTGGAACGCCTCCTCGCCGGAGCCGACGTGTTCGTCCAGAACCTGGCCCCGGGAGCCGCCGCCCGCCTCGGCCTGGACGCGCCCTCGCTCGCCGAACGCCTCCCCTCCCTGATCACCTGCACGATCACCGGCTACGGCTCCACCGGACCATGGGCCCACCGCAAGGCGTACGACCTGCTCATCCAGTGCCAGACGGGCCTGGTCTCGCTCACCGGAAACGAACACGGTCCCGCCCGCGTGGGAATCTCGGTCGCTGACATCGCCGCCGGAATGTACGCCTACTCAGGCATCCTCACCGCCCTGTTCACCCGAGCCACCACCGGCGTGGCACGGGCGGTCGAGGTGTCTTTGTTCGAAGCGCTCGCCGAATGGATGGGCCAGCCCGCCTACTACACCCGCTTCGGCGGCACCCAACCGCCACGCATCGGCACCCAGCACGCCACGATCGCCCCCTACGGCACCTTCACCAGCGCCGACGGCAACGACGTACTGCTCTCCATCCAGAACGAACGTGAATGGACCTCGCTGTGCGAGCGATTCCTCCTGCGCCCGGAACTCGTCCATGACGAGCGTTTCGCCACCGGCTCCGATCGTGTGTCCCACCGCACCGAACTGAACACGATCATCGCCGAGCGATTCGATCAGCTGACGAGCACCGAGGCGATGCACCTGCTGGACGCCTCCGGCATCGCAAACGCCGGCGTGAACGACGTCATGGACTTCCTGGCCCACCCGGTGCTCGCGGCCCGGGACCGCTGGCGCGACGTACCCCTCCCCGACGGCACCCCCGTCCCCGCCCTCCTGCCCCCGGTCGACCTGACCGGCACGCGCCCGCGCATGGACGCCATACCGGGCGTGGGCGAACACACCGACCGGATCCTCACCGGCCTCGGCTACGACACCGCCGCGATCGAGCGCATGCGTACCGATGGAGTGATCTGACGCCCGGACCGATCAATCGTCCACCCACCGAAGAAACGAAACGCCCCGCAGTCCGCCTCTGACCAGCACCGCCACCCTGCTGCGATCCTGACGGTCGCAGGTTCGCCGTCCAGGGAGGTACCGCATGCCCGATCCGTCCGTCCTCGCCTCGCTCGTCTCCGGACTGACCAGTGGATCGATCCGGATCGTCGATCTCACCTCGCCGCTCTCGTCCTCGACCCCGATCATCCAACTGCCCCCGGAATTCGGTCAGACCGCGAGGTTCGAACTGGAGGAGATCAGCCGCTACGACGACCGAGGCCCGGCCTGGTACTGGAACAACTTCCGCACCGGTGAACACACCGGCACCCACTTCGACGCCCCGAACCACTGGGTCACCGGCAAGGATCTCCACGACGTCGCTTCTGTTCCCGCGAGCAGGCTGATCGCCCCCGCCGTCGTGCTCGACTTCACCGCCGAGGCCGCGGAGGATCCCGACTTCCTTGTTGAGGTCGACCATGTGAAGGCGTGGGAGGCGGACCATGGACCGCTGCCCCGAGGAGGCTGGCTGCTGCTTCGAACAGGCTGGGATGATCGTTCGGACACGCAGGAGTCTTTTTTGAATGCGGACGAGAACGGCCCCCACACCCCCGGCCTGTCCGCGGAGTGCGCCCGCTGGGTGGCCCAGGAGTCGCCGGTGATCGGCCTCGGCGTGGAATCCGTCGGCACCGACGCCGGACGGGCCCACTCCTTCGACCCCGCCTTCCCCTGCCACTCCTACCTCATGGGCAGTGACAAGTACGGACTGACCCAGCTGCGAAACCTGGCCACACTGCCACCGACCGGCTCCGTCGTCATCGCCGGACCCCTGCCCATCGTCACCGGTTCCGGCGCCCCCGCGCGCGTACTGGCCCTGGTGGAGGGCTGGTGAAGGTCGCGGAGGCAGTGGGCCGCACCCTCGCCGCAGCCGGTGTGGACCATGTATTCGGCGTCGTCGGCTCCGGCAACTTCCATGTCACCAACGCCCTGATCGCGGCCGGCGCCCGCTTCGTCGCGGCCCGCCACGAGGGCGGCGCCGCGACCATGGCCGACGCGTACGCGCGCATGAGCGGCCGTGTCGCGGCGCTGACCGTCCACCAGGGACCGGGTCTGACCAATGCCCTGACCGGGATCGCCGAAGCGGCCAAGAGCCGTACTCCGTTGATCGTGCTGGCCCCGGAGGCGACCGAACCCCGTTCGAACTTCTACGTCGACCAGGAGGCCCTGGCCCGCGCGGTGGGTGCGACCACGACCCGGATCACTTCGGCGGACGATGCTGTGGCGCAGACCCGCACAGCGATCCGTACCGCCGTGATCGAACGAACAACCGTCCTGCTCCAACTGCCCCTCCAGATCCAGCCCCTGGACGCCCCGGACACGGCCCTGCACCGGACCACCCCACTGCCCACCCGTGACCCGATCGCCCCCACGGACACGGACATCACCTCGCTGACCGAACTCCTTGCTCAGTCCCAGCGTCCGGTCTTCGTGGCGGGAAGAGGCGCACGCGGCGCCGGCGCCCGGGACGCCCTGGTGGGCCTCGCCGACCGGTACGGTGCCCTGCTCGCCACATCGGCCGTCGCCCGCGGCCTCTTCCACGGCAACCCCTGGTCCCTGGACGTCTCCGGCGGCTTCGCATCGCCTGTCACAGCCGAACTCATCCAGGGCGCCGATCTGATCGTCGGCTGGGGCTGTGCGCTGAACATGTGGACCATGCGCCACGGCACGCTGATCGGTGCGCAGACGAACGTCGTTCAGGTCGATGACGATCGTTCCGCGCTCGGTCGGCACAGGACGATCAATCTGGGCGTCACCGGCGATGTAGAACTCACCGCGCACCGCCTACTGGAACCAGACGCCGCATCCCGGCAGGGCTACCGGACCACGGCCGTCGGCGACTCCATCGCGTCCCGCGTCCGCTGGCGCGATGTGCCGTACGACGACACGAGCACCGACGATCGGATCGATCCCAGAACGCTCAGTATCGCTCTGGACGATCTGCTCCCGGCTGATCGGGTGATCGGTGTGGACTCGGGCAACTTCATGGGCTATCCGAGCATGTACCTCTCAGTGCCGGACGAGAACGGCTTCTGCTTCACCCAGGCATTCCAGTCGATCGGCCTCGGCCTCGCCACCACCATCGGTGCTGTGCTGGCCCGCCCCGACCGCCTTCCGGTGGCGGCCCTCGGGGACGGCGGGGCACTCATGGGCGCCGCCGAGTTCGATACCGTACGCCGCCTGGGACTCCCCATGGTGGTGATCGTCTACAACGACGACGCCTACGGCGCGGAGGTCCACCACTTCGGACCCCATGGATTCCCCCTGGAAACGGTCGAGTTCCCGCCGACCGACATCGCCGCGGTGGCCCGGGGCCATGGCTTCGACACGCTCACAGTCCGCATGCTCGACGATCTCAAGGGCGTGGGGAACTGGCTCACCGGGCCGCGGTCCTCACCCCTCCTCATCGACGCGAAGGTGACCCGCGACCGGGGCGCCTGGTGGCTGGAGGAGGCGTTCCGTGGCCACTGAACACCTTGCCGGTGTTCGTTTCGCGCGCAGTGTGTACGAGGCACAACCATTCGGCGATACCGGGTGTCCAAGTACACATCCCAATATCGCCCTCCCTAGGGGGATGTCATGGCACGTACGAAGAGAACTGTGCTGGCCGCGCTCGCGCTCATGGGCGCCGCCTCTGTCGTGGCGGCCACGCCGGCCGCCGCGGCCGGAGCCTCCACACCGTCCACACAGACCGCGTGCTCCACCGGCTGGGGCAGCTCCGACAAGACCGGTACCGCCACCACCACCGCGTCGCTGACGAACGTCAGAACCGGCACCCACGACTGCTACGACCGCATGGTCGTCGACGCCCCAGGTGCGGGCGCAGGCCTCGGCTACTCCGTCCGCTACGTGGACCGGCTCTACCAGGACGGAACGGGCCGCCCGATCGCCGTCGGCGGTGGCGCCGTGATCGAGGTCCGAGTGGGCGCACCCTCCTACGACCCTCAAACCGGCAGCCCCACGTACCCCGGGCGTGTCGCCCAGCCGCTGCCCGGTGTGAACCTCACCGGCTACCCCACCTTCAAGGACACCCGCTTCGCCGGGAGCTTCGAGGGGGACACCCAACTCGGCCTCGGCGTAAGGGCACGGCTGCCGTTCCGTGTCCAGGTGCTCAACGACCGGATCGTGGTGGACGTCGCCCACAACTGGACCGGCGCACGCTGAGGCGGATCCCCATAGAGCATCACATGGAGTGATGAACGTTTGATTATTTGCGCAGAAACGTTCATCTCCGATCATTCGGGCACTAAGCTCGCTGCTCCATCCGATGGACAAGGCGAAGGAGCCCGGATACATGCATGCCGAAGAGAGGCACCAGGAAATTCTCGAATGGCTGCATGAGCGAGGCACCATGCGGGTCACGGAGATGGCCCACGAACTAGGGGTCGCCGCGATCACCATCCGCCGCGATGTCGAGGCACTGTCGAAACGCGGACTGCTCACCCGGGTCCACGGCGGCGCCGTCCTGTCCGAGCCCCGAGGGCGGCGCACGACCGTCGTATCCGACACATCGGCGCTGGTCCAGGCCGCCGGCGGCCGTGAGCTCGTCATCGGCCTGGTGGTCCCGGCCGCCGACCACCACTACCCCGAGATCATCAAGGGCGCACGTGAAGCCGCCGCCGAGCGCGGGATCCGCCTCGTGCTCGGCATCTCGCAGCACAACGCGGAGCACGAGCGCTCCCAGGCCCGCCGCATGCTGGAGGACGGCATCAACGGGCTGCTGATCACCCCCTGCGGCCCGGTCACCGCGGAGAGCTGGCTGACCGGTCTCGACATCCCCTGCGTACTGATCGAACGCCACGCGGACGACGACACATGGGAAGCCGATCGCGTCGTCACCGATCACGCCCACGCCGCACGCATCGCCGTCCGGCACCTCGCCGAGGGCCGCCCTGAAGTGATCGCCCTGGTGCTCGGCGACGACACCCCGCACGGCAAATTGATCCTCAAGGGCTACCTCGAAGGACTCACCGCCATCGGCTGGATCCCCGACGACGCGACGGTCTACCGGCTGCCGTCGCCGAGTAGCAAACCCGCCGAACGCGAACGCATGCTCGCGGACTTCGTGGAAAAGGCACTGGACGGCGAGATGGGCGCCCTGTTCGTGCACAACGACCATGACGCGATCGTCATCCTCCAGCGCCTTCGGGCGCGCGGGGTGGAGATCCCGGACCTGTCCATGATGGTGGCCTACGACGACGAGGTGGCCGCACTCGCCGACGTCCCGCTGAGCGCCGTCGCCCCGCCAAAACACGCCGTGGGAGCCGCCGCCGTCGACCTGCTCGTACGCCGTCTGGTCGATCCGGAGCGCCCGCCCCACCACCTCTCGATCCTTCCGAAGCTGAAGGTGAGGGCATCGAGCACGCGGGGATAGCGAACGACCTGCGGAAGCCAACCCGAGCATGCGCGAACGAACATCTGAACAGCCAAACAAACAGCAGATGATCGCTCTCGCATCGCTTGAAGGCTTCTCAAGGCCCCCGCCTTCCACCTCCTTACGGTTCTCCGCCGTGCCCACTTGACCTCAAGGATGATTGAGGTTCTACCGTCCACGGCATGAGCATGGAAACCACCGCCTGGTCCCAGTTGCAGAGCGTCATGAACGCCCAGCAGGGGCGCCGGCCCCTCGCCCGCGCCACCCTCGCCCGGGTCGCCGTCTTCGCCCGTCCACACCGCCGCCGGATCACCCAGTTCGTCCTGCTCGGGGTGGCCACAGCGCTCCTCGCCGTGGCCACCCCCGTCCTGGCCGGGCGAGTGGTCGACACGATCGTCTCCGGCGGCGAGGCCGACACCGTCGTGCACCTGGCCCTGCTCATCGCGCTCATCGCCGTGACCGAGGCCGCGCTCGGACTGCTGGGCCGCTGGTTGTCCGCCACGCTGGGCGAAGGACTCATCCTCGACCTGCGCACCGCCGTCTTCGACCATGTGCAGCGCATGCCGGTCGCGTTCTTCACCCGCACGCGCACCGGCGCGCTGGTCAGTCGGCTGAACAACGATGTGATCGGTGCACAGCGGGCCTTCAGCAACACGCTCTCCGGAGTCGTGAGCAACATCGTGACCGTTCTGCTCACCCTCGCCGTGATGCTCACCCTCTCGTGGCAGATCACTCTCCTCGCGCTGGTACTGCTCCCGGTGTTCGTGGTGCCCGCCCGGCGGATGGGCAGGCGCATGGCCCGGCTCCAGCGCGAGGCGGCCGACCTCAACGCGTCCATGGGAACCCGGATGACCGAACGTTTCTCCGCGCCCGGCGCCACCCTGGTCAAACTGTTCGGACGCCCCGAGGAGGAGTCGACGGAGTTCGCCGTACGCGCCCGCCGGGTCCGGGACATCGGCGTACGGACCGCCATGGCGCAGTCCGCGTTCATCACCGCCCTGACCTTGGTCTCGGCCCTCGCGCTCGCCCTCGTCTACGGCCTGGGCGGCTGGTTCGCCCTGCGGGGCACACTGGACGCGGGTTCCATCGTCGCCCTTGCCCTCCTCCTGACCCGCCTCTACGCACCCTTGACCGCTCTCGCCGGAGCGCGCGTCGAGATCATGAGCGCATTGGTGAGCTTCGAGCGCGTTTTCGAGGTACTTGATCTGAAACCGCTGATCGAAGAAACAACCGATCCGCGCGCGGTTCCGGACGGACCGGTGTCGGTGGAGTTCGACGATGTTCGTTTCGCCTATCCGGCCGCCGACAAGGTCTCCCTCGCCTCCCTGGAAGAAGTGGCCTCCCTCGACACCCGCGGCGGCGCCGAAGTCCTGCACGGCGTCTCCTTCCGCGCCGAACCCGGCTGGACCGTCGCCCTCGTCGGCTCATCCGGCGCCGGAAAGTCGACCATCGCCGCACTGCTCCCTCGCCTGTACGACACCGACGAGGGTGCCGTCCGCATCGGAGGCGTCGACGTCCGTGACCTGAGCGCCGGCTCCCTGCGCGAAACGCTCGGCATGGTCACCCAGGACGGCCACCTCTTCCACGACACCGTCCGCGCCAACCTCCTGCTCGCCCGCCCCGGCGCCACCGAGGACGAACTGTGGGACGTACTGGGCCGCGCCCGCCTCGACACCCTCGTACGCTCGCTGCCCGACGGCCTCGACACGGTCGTCGGTGAACGCGGCTACCGACTCTCCGGCGGCGAACGCCAGCGCATGACCATCGCGCGCTTGCTACTGGCCCGGCAGCGCGTGGTCATCCTGGACGAGGCCACGGCTCACCTGGACAACACCTCGGAGGCAGCGGTCCAGGAAGCACTCACAGAGGCACTGGAGGGACGCACGGCCGTGGTGATCGCCCACCGCCTCTCCACCGTACGGGCGGCGGATCTGATCCTGGTCGTCGAGGACGGCCGGATTGTCGAGCGCGGCACACACGAGCAACTGATCTCAGCGGATGGACGATACGCGGAGTTGCACCGCACACAGTTCAAAGAACCGCTGGAGGTCGACACGGTGGCGTAGGCGTCGAACGGTCGATCACATGATCACTCTGTGATCGAAGCCTTGTCGTCGCCGTCTCGCTCGTTGAGCGCCGCCACCCCGCCCTGGGCGTCGCCGAGCGTCGCGTAGTCCACCGCGACGAAGTTCACCGGTCGGCCCCGCTCACGCTCACACGCGAGTGCACGACCGATCACGAACTGACCAGCGTTCACCTCTCCCGCGTCCGGCCGACTCCCACCATCGATGGTGACGAAGTGATTCAACAGGAACAACCGCTTGTCCGCGCCCCCGCGATGCGGCGCACAGGACATCTCGGGGTCAGGACGGGGCGTATGCACGAGATCCTGCAGCCCGGCTTCCTTGATGGCCTGCACGGTCTCGTCACCCGTGATCGCATCCTGAATGATCAGGGTGACGACATCATTCGGATGATCACGCATCCAGGCACCGATCTCCCGCAAGGTCGGTACCAAGGGAAGCGCCCCGGGACGGCACACGGAGTAGCACAGCCAGAGGCCCTCCCCAGGCGGATTGAACGTGTCTACAGCACAGGTGATCAGTGCGCGCTGCTCGGCCATGAAGTCCGACTGCTCAAGCCGCTCCGCGATCTGCTCGGACCGCTCCCACCGGTAGGTGTCGATCTTTAGCGCCCGCACACCGTCATTAAGTTGCGCCGTGATGTTCGGGTCCTGGAGAGGACCGGTGAATCGATCAGCGGTTGTCGACATCGCATTGTGGGACGTCGCATAGGCGATTTCGTCGTGCGGCCGATCGCGCAACTCCTCGCTGCCCTGACGCTTGCGCTCCGCCGAAGGGCTCACGGCGACCGGCACCGTACGGCACCCGCTACGGCCATCACGGTCGCCGTCGCCGCCACGGTGCGCGGCCGGACCTGTGACAGCACCTCGGACATTCGCGGGCGGGCGATGAGCAGTCAGCCGACTCCGGTGAGGAGCACCCCCATGGCCACTGGTACGGCAGCCGTCCACAGCCCCGTCTCCGTGAACCGGTCGAACGCCGCACGCTGTACGTCCCAGACCAGACGTGCGGCACTCGGCGGCCAGGTAGCCGGAGAGTTGATCAACCGATCATTGCAGGGCATTCGTACAAGAACGATCACGAGCGCGGACAGCGTGCCGCCCGCAGCAAGCGGTCGGCCCAGCGTCATCAAGCGGGCCCGGACGCCGCCGGTCCCCGGAGCCACAGCACCGCCAGCGAATCGATGAGCAGTGCACCGGCCAGTCCTTCGACGAGCCCCAGCCTGAGCCGCGAGTACGACCGGACTTCGTGCATGGCGTTCAGATTGTTCTTGTTCGTTTCAGGTATCGAGTGAGATCTCTTTGCGTGTCACCCGCAGTGCCGCGCAGATCGATCACTGCGTCGCCGGTCCGTCCGGCCAGGACCTCGGGTGCCACCACCGCGAGTGCGGTGCCGATGTCACCGTTGGCCAGAGCGACCTCGACCTCGGGCCGGACAGCCTCCCGTCGCTGGGCAGGCATCGTCTGCAGCACTGCCTGGGCGGCCTCGTCGGCCTGCTCCGCGGAGAGCGGCACCACGGGAAGTCCGCTGGGGGCGCCCGTCCGTCGACCAGCTCACCCAGAGCCACCGACAACTCGGCCGTGAGCCTGTCGAAATCCGGCTCGTCCTGCCCCTGAAGCCCAGCGACCAGGTCCCCGAAGTAGATGTGGGACAGGTCCTCGACATTGGCCAGCACCGCACTGATGTCCACGGTGAGGACCAGCGTGTCACGGTCACCGTTCAGATAGCCGACGAGTGCCTGGATCTGCTGATGGGTCAGCGCCCTGAGCGCCGCCGACGGCAGCACCAGCTTGATGTTGGACGTCACCGCCGCCTCCGGTACCGGCAGGCCGGCGAGCAGATCACGGGTGACGGCGGTGTCCCGCGGATCGACCAAGACTTCGTTGTCGTACACCGCCTGCTCGTCAACAGTACGGCCTGATGCCGGGGGAGAGCACGGTGCCGCGCAGGGTCGCCGCCGTGGCCAGGGCCGCCGCACAGACGACAGCCACGGCGAAGGCCACGGATGAGTACCGTCCGCTCGGCGGTGATCGCCCCAGTCCTCACCACACGCCTCAGCTCTGCCTTCCGCCACGCCCGCCGACGACGGATGTCACGGGCCGGATTTCTTCGGCCAGTGACAGTGAGGGCTCCGGGCCTGGCACGCCCCGACCGTGCCCCCGTCACCGCGGTGAGTGAATCGGGCGCCGCGCGGTGCCCGCCCCGGAAGTGATCAACCGCGCGGCGATTGGTTCTCAGGCGCCCGCCGCGCACCGATCCCGGGCGGCGTCAGTCGTGCGGGCCGGGCGCCTCCGCCCGCTCGGCGTCCCGCTGCTTGAGACGGGCTGCCTCCTTGCGCACCTCTGCCTGCGTCTCCTGTTCCTTTTCCAGCCACGCCGGCCGTTCCTGCTTGAGTGTTTCGATCTGTTCACTCGTGAGCGCTTCGGTCACACCACCCCGCGCAAGACCTGCGATCGACACACCGAGCTTGGCCGCGACCACCGGACGCGGGTGCGGGCCGTCGCGTCGCAGGTCGCGCAGCCACTCGGGCGGATCGGCCTGGAGTTGGTTCAGCTCGGCGCGCGAGACCTCGCCCTGCTGGAACTCGGTGGGGGTGGCCGGGAGATACACACCCAACTTCTTCGCCGCGGTCGCGGGCTTCATCGTCTGGGCGGTCTGGTGCGACTTCATGCTGTCCAGACTATCCGCCGGACACGAGACATCTGGTCACGGCCGGTAGCCTGGCGAGGTGACAGGCTCCGAGACCCCCTCCGCGTTCCGGCTCGCTTACGTCCCCGGGGCGACGCCCGGCAAGTGGGTGCGGATCTGGAACGACCGGCTGCCCGACACGCCTCTGACCCTGCTCGCCGCGCCAGCCGCTGAAGCCTTCGCCATGCTGCGCGACGGCCAGGCGGACGCCGGGATCGTTCGGTTGCCGGTTGATCGAACGATCTTCAGCGCTATTCCGCTCTACACCGAAACAACGGTCGTCGTGGCGCCGAAAGATCACTTGATCACGGCAGTCGACGAAGTCTCGGTCGACGATCTCACCGATGACGTGGTGTTCCACCCCTTGGACGACGTCCTCGACTGGGCCGCGCTGCCCGGCAAGCCCGCGATCGAACGCCCCGCCGCCACGGAAGACGCCATGGAGCTGGTGGCGGCGGGCGTGGGTGTCCTGATCGTTCCGCAGTCGCTCGCCCGGCTCCACCACCGCAAGGACCTCACCTACCGCCCGCTCCTCGACGCCCCCCAGTCCAGCGTCGCCCTCTCTTGGCGCGAAGACTCCACGACGGAGCTGGTCGAGGACTTCATCGGCATCGTGCGCGGCCGGACGGTCAACAGCACCCGCGGTCGATCCAAGCCCGAACCACAGCCCAAGGAGAAGCGCACCGAAGGCGGCGGAGCGGGACAGCGCAAGGCAGCGGCGAACAAGAAGCCCGCTGGCGGAAAGAAGCCGACAACTGCCCGAACGCGGGGTGGTTCGACCACTGGAGCAAAGCGCGGACGCCCCCGCCGCCATTCCTGATTCCTGCCGACGCCGGGCAGGCAGGCGTCTGACGGAGCGCCCTCACACCGCCCACGCCCAGACGAGCATCACGAGGCCAGGCCGGGTCGGAAAACGAACATGGGGCCGGAAACGAACATCGACTGGGAAACCCCCATCAGTCCCAGAAAGGGACATCAACCCCGGAAACGAACACCAGCCCGCCCATTGATCGCGCAGGTCGCGCCCGGCGCGAGAGGACCAGTCAGCCAGCCGCTCACGACCCCAGCACCGACCCCACAAGCCACCCGTACGCGTCCCGCGCAGTGAACTCCGTCTGACCGCCCCGCACCAGCAGCCCGGCCGTCGCGAACTCCGGGGCATCCGCCTGGGCGGCGACATACGGAATGGCGATGCAGTGCATCCCGGCGGCATGCGCGGCGACCGCTCCGGGGGCGGCGTCCTCCACCACCACGCAGTCGGCGGGGTCCCTGCCCAGTCGGCGTGCGGCCTCCAGAAAGACATCCGGTGCGGGCTTGCCGTGGTCGACCTCGTCGGCGGACACCAGGGTGTGCAGATGAGCGTCCAGGCCGGTGCCGGCCAGCACTGCCTTGATCGCCTCGATCGACGAGCCGGACGCCACCGCCATGGGAACTCCTTCAGCGGCCAGCAGCCCCACGAACTCGCGCATCTCGGGGTACGCGCGCGTAGAGGTCCGAGCGAGGTCCAGATAGATGCGGTTCTTCTCGGCGAGCAGTTCGTCGACCGACGCTGTGAGCCCGTACCGCCGCTTCCAGTCGGTGACCGTCTCCAGGGTGCTGATACCGACGTACTCCTCGTGTTCTGCCCAGGAGAAGGCAGGTACGCCGTGGGCGGCAAGCACCTGTCGGCCGGCCTCGTAGTAGTTCGGCTCGCTGTCCACGAGCGTTCCGTCGAGATCGAAGACGACCGAGAAGCCGGAGAGGGTGCTCATACGACCAGCATGCCAAGAAGGAGTGACCGGTCGGCCATCGGGTGATCGTTTCCAGATCGATCAGGCCAGCCCGCACTGTGCTCAGTCGATCATTTGCGCACCGAGCGGCCGATTGATTCGACCAAGGGCAGAAGCCGATGCGGCACTCGTTCGCGCAAGGCCACCTCAGAGCGGGTCCGGACGACCCCGGGGAGACTGATCAGCTTCTGGATGACGTCCTCCAGGTGGGCGTTGTCCCGCGCCACGACCCGGGTCAGCAGATCCCCGCCACCCGTGATCGAATGTGCCTCCACGATCTCCGGGACCGCCGCCAGAGCTTCCCCCACGTCGTCCAGATGACCCTGAGTGACCTCGATGTGCACAAACGCGAGCACCGGGTGACCGAGCGCGGACGGGGACAGGGCCGGACCGGTGCTGGTGATCACTCCATCCCGTTCGAGCCGGTCCAGGCGGGCCTGAAGCGTGCCGCGGGCGACACCGAGGATCCGGGCGTACTCGCGCACGCTCGTACGCGGTTGCTCCAGTAGTAGCCGCAGAATGCGGGTGTCCAGTTCGTCCACGGTCATGACACCGATCCTCCTTGTCGATCTCCGCTGAATCCGCCAACGGCAGCTCGGTCGATCCGTACGCCCCGCCCTCGAGCATGGACCGTTGGTCTGCTTCTGGACGGGCTTAGGCGCAGAATCTTGGACCAATGGCTCAGTCATCAGGATGTCGATTGAGCCACTGATGTGCGAGATGTTCTCATGGTGAGGTCGATGGCGCTGCGTACCTCCGCGGCGCCTTTGTCATGCGCGACTGTTCGCCACGGGCCGGACGGGCGCACTGGTGATCCGGGTTCCGTTGTTGTTCGTTCCGCGTGTTCGTTCTGCGCGCTCATGCGAAGCGCTTATGCGATGTGCTCGCTCGATCAAGTCGGCCAAGGGTAGGTGGCAGTGCTGAAGACGGTGTTCGTGGCACCGGATCCAGGGCGGATACGGATGCGCTTCGCCCTACGGGCGGTGCTCGGCATCGGTCTGGCGGTCGTCGTCAGCGGACTTGCCGGAAACTCCCTGGTCGGAGCCGTTACCGGGGGGCTTGCCGCGCTGCTCGCCCTCTTCACCGTCACGGACTCCACCGTGCGCGATCAATCGATCACAACCGCGCTGCTCCCGGTCATCGGGCTGCCTGTGCTCGCCGTGGCGGCCGTGCTGCACGACCGGCCCGTGGCGCGCGATCTCGTCTTCCTCGCGATGGTCGGTGCCGGCGTCTACGCCCGTCGCTGGGGCCCGCGCGGGCACAGCCTCGGCGTGTTCGCCTTCATGACCTACTTCATCGCCCAATTCCTGCACACCACCCCTGGTCAGTTGCCGGAGCTGTACACCGCAATGCTCCTGTCCGTACTGGTCGCGGTGGCTGTTCGCTTCGGCCTTTGGTGCTACGAGCGCCGCCTCCCACCGGTCCCCGCACCCGCGCCGCTCGACGGGACCGGACTCGGCCGGATCACCACCCGCCAGGCAGTCCAGGCGACGCTCGGCGCCAGCTTCGCCCTGGTCGTGGGGCAACTGGTGTCGGGGGAGCGCTGGTACTGGGCGGTCGGCGCCACCTGGTGGGTCTTCGTGAACACCACCTCGCGCGGCGAGACGCTGGTCCGCGGATTCCGGCGCGTCCTCGGCACGGTTCTCGGGATCGGACTCGGCCTGCTGATCGCTCTCCCGCTCCACACGGAGCCGGTGCCTACGGCCGTTCTGCTCACCGTATGCGTGTTCGGAATCTTCTACACGGCCGCCGTTTCGTACACCTGGATGGTGCTCTCGGTGACGCTGCTCGCCTCACTGCTCTACGGTCTGCTCGGCATTCTCGATCCCGCTCTCCTGGCCCTGCGGCTGGTCGAGACGGGTGTGGGCGCGCTGGGGGCCGTTCTCGCCGTGCTGTTCGTTCTCCCGGTGACCACGCACGCCGTCACGGACGCGTGGATCCAGCGCGCCCTGCGCTCCGTGCACGCCTCGACGGCGCAGGCCGCCGCACGGCTCGCCGGCGACCCGGACGCCGATCCGGCGCCGCGCGTGGCGGAGCTGGAACAGTTCCTGGGGCGTGTCCGGCTCGCCCTCGCCCCGCTCGTGCACCCGCTGAACCCCATGCGCAGCCGCAAGCGACGGGCCCGCCGGGTGATCGACCTGCTCGACGACTGTGCGCGCGAGATCCGTGGCCTCGTCGCCGTCGCGGCGGACCCGGAGGCATCGCACGACGCCCGCCTGGCAGCCGCGTGCTGGCGGGTGGAGGCCGCCGTGGAGGCGCTGACCGGTGGGCCGGAGGAACGGTTCACGCACGTGCCCGAGCCGCACGTGGACGCCCCCGCCCTCGCACACCTGCACGGGCTGGAACGCGCACTGGCGGAACTCGCCGCGCCCTTGCGCGCGCCCTCCGGTTCGCCTCTGGTCGGCACCTGATCGAACGCTCAGATTGAACCGAACCGAACGGCTCGATCGTTCTGCCGAAGGACCGAGGCGAACGATCAGGGCGAATGATCAGGATCAGGCCGAACGCTGAGCGTGAAACGAACAAGGTCAATCAGAAGGTCAATCAGACCGAGAGCAATCAAAACGAGGCCGGACAGAACTGCAACGGGCAGAACCCTCACAGGCAGAATCAGTGCGACCAGAACCAGTGCGCACAAATCCAGGGTGAACACATCCCCCGCAGAGCCGGGCATGCCGAAGCACCACATCGGCCGACAGGGCCGCCCTGCTCCCCGGCGGATGTTCCCCAGCCCGGGACGAGCAGCCCCGCGCCAATCATCAGGCCCTTGGTCTAGACCGCAGGAGATCGACTGCTACCGTCACCCCGGACGGCACAGCCACCGAGAGGGGACAGCGGTGACACACGGCGGCAGAGGGAAGCGGGCGTTCATCGGGACGTTCACGGCGGCCGGCGGACCCGGCGTGGTGACAGCGGCCGTGGATCCGCGCGACGGAGCGCTGACGGTGCTCAGTGGCGTGGACGGTGTCGCCGACCCGTCGTTCCTCGCTCTCGCGCCCACCGGCGACATGCTCTATGCCGTCAGCGAGACGGCCGAGGGCGCCGTGGCCGCGTACCGCGTCGACGGCGACACCCCGGAGCTGGCCGGACCGCCCGTTCCCGTCGGAGGCAGTGGGCCCACCCACCTCACCGTGCACGCGGGCCACGTGCTGACCGCCAACTACGGCTCCGGCAGCGTCAGCGCGGTGCCGGTCCGTCCGGACGGCACGCTCGCTCCGGCCGCGTCCGATGTGTTCACGCACTCCGGCGCGGGCCCGTACACGCCCCGCCAGCAGGCGCCGCACGCCCACCAGGTGCAGCCCGACCCCAGTGGCCGCTGGGCCGTCAGTGTCGACCTCGGGACCGACTCCGTCCGGGTGTGCACACTTACCGACGGCCGTCTCGCCCTGCACCGCGAGATCGCGCTCCGCCCCGGTTCCGGCCCGCGCCACCTGGCCTTCCACCCCGGTGGCACGCATGCGTACATCGTGAACGAGCTGGCCCCCACCGTCACCGTCTGCCGCTGGAACGCCGCTGACGGCTCGCTCAAGCCCCTCTCCGAGGCCCCGCTGCTGCCCGGCACACCGGACGGCGACGCCTACCCCTCCGGGATCGTCGCCGCGCCGGAAGGGCGGTTCGTATGGGCCGCCACGCGCGGGGCGGACGTCCTGTCCGTGCTGGCCGTCGACGAGGACGAACTGAAGCTGGTCGGGACAATCCCCTGCGGGGGCCACTGGCCGCGCGCGATCAACGAGTCCGGGGGCTTCCTGTACGTCGCCAATGAGCGTTCCGGCGACGTGACCTGGTTCGTTCTGGACCCGTCCACCGGCGTCCCGAGCCGCGCGGGCTCCATCCGGGTCCCCGCCGCGTCCTGCGTGATCTTCGACTAGACACCCACCGGCTCTGCTCAGTCGCCCCCCGTCCGCCCGCCCGGCCCCACCGTGGCCTCGGCAGGCGAGGCCCTCCCCATGTGCACGCTTCAGGCCCGGCCTGACCCTCCTCCACGCGACACCCGGGCACCCTCGAACCCACCGAACGACACCGCGACACGCCCGAGCGACCGCCAAGCGCCCCCGTATGCCCGACACATAGGCGCGCCACGCACCCAAAGCACCACCACTCGCAACGCGCCGACCCGCACCGACACGCCGACACGACCCACGAGCGCACCACCCCCAACTGACCGACCCCGAAGACGCCAAAGGGCCCGCCCCACACAAGGAGCGAGCCCGATCAACATCCCTGCACGGCCGACCGCCGCCGCCGACACGCCGAATCACCGTCTCCAGTGACACCCGGCACGGGCATGAGCGCGAGCACGGTCGTGCGGGGCGCGCTCACCGCACCGGTGCCCCCTGCGACTGCTGCGGCGCGATACCCAGCGCCGTCGTGTACTTGGCCAGCGCCAGCTTGCCGATCGCCGGGTAGGGGCCGAGCGCCTCGGCGGCGGCGCACCCCGCCTCCTCCGCGGCGGCCTGGATCAGCGTGGCGTCGATCTCCGGGCCGATCAGGTACGGCGCCAGCGCGAGTTGCTGCGAGCCCGAGGTGCGCAACTGCTCGGCGATTGCCGCGATCGAGCCCTCCTCGTCGAGAGCGGCGGCCATCACCGGCACGGCGAGCCGCGCGGCCAGCAGCATGCCCGTGATCCCGGCCGCCTGCACGGCCTCCTCGCCGCCCACGGACGCCAGGATGATGCCGTCCGCCGCGGTGGCCACCGTGAACAGCCGGGCGCGGTCGGCGCGGGCCAGACCGGCCTCCGACAGCCGTACGTGCAACGCCTCGGCGAGCAGCGGGTGCGGGCCCAGCACATCGGTCAGCTCCGCGGCGACCTTGCTGTCCATGACGGCCTGCCGGACCTGGCGCAGCAGCGCGTTGTCCGGACCGGCCAGAAGCGGTACGACGACCGCTACGGCCCCCTCGGGCTCCTTGACCTCCAGGCCGGCCGCCAGGGCCTGCTCGTAGCGCGCGGCGCGCTCCGCGGCGGCATGCGCCAGTACGGCCCGCAGCGACGGGAACTCCGCGTCGTCGCCGTCCAGGTAGCCGATGCGGGCGTCCAGACCGGGCAGCTCCGAGCGCGCGATGCTCACGATTTCCTCGGCGAGCCCGCGGGTGGCGGCACTGGGTGTCCCGGGAACCGCGAGAACGAGGGCGGGCGCGCCCTCGGGAGCCGCGAGCGGCTCGGGGCGGCGGTGCCGTCCGGGCTGGCGGGGGCGCGGCATTCGTACGGGTAGGCCGGGTGCGGGCCCAGTGGAGGAACTCATGGCGCCGCATGTTACTGGCTTCCTGGGCTCCCCTGTTCGGGGAGGGTGCAGGTGAGCGGTATCCGTCCGGTTTTGTCTGATGAGTTACGTACGGATCAGAACTGGGCGTCAGCGGCTCGGGCGGGCGTGCGTGTCACCGACAGCATGTTCTCGTCGTAGGGCAAGGCCAGCGTGCCGCTGGCCAGTCGGGTCGCGAGGTGCAGGGCGCCGTGCAGCGGGTCGCCCTCCGCGCGCGTGAGCGGGGCGTGCGGCAGTCGCTCCGCCAACGCGGCCTCTAGGGGCCGTAACAGCGGCGGACCCATCTTGAACAGGCCACCGGTGAGCGCCACTCGGGCGTCGTCCGTGCCGGGGCAGACGGCCGCCGCCGCGTCGGCCATGTGCCCGGCCGCGGCCCGCAGGATCTCCGCAGCCATCGGGTCCTCGTCCGCGCAGGCGGCGACCTGGGGCGCGAAGGAGGCCAGTACGGCGGGCCGGTCGGGCCGCGGGTACACCTGCCCCGGGAGCCCCGCCAGCGGCCCGAACTCCGCCTCCGCGCGCGCCATCAGCCGTTCCGAACCGCCGGGCCGTCCGTCGTACGCGCGCAGGGCCGCCTGGAGCCCGGCCCGGCCGATCCAGGCCCCACCACCGGAGTCGCCCAGCAGATGCCCCCACCCGTCGGCCCGCCGCCACCGCGACAGATCCATGCCTACGGCGATCAGACCGGTCCCGGCGGCCACCACCACGCCCGGCCGCTCCCCGAGCGCGCCGATGTACCCGGTGACCGCGTCGGCGGCCAGCGCGACCGTGTCCGTGCCGAACGCGCGGTGCAGCGCTCCCGGCAGTTCGGCCCGCAGCGCGTTCCCGAGGGTGCCGAGCCCGGCGGCGCCGATCGCGGCCGTGCGCAGCGCGGTGAAGCCCGTTTCGTCGGCCAGGGAGCGGACCATCGGCACCAGTTGGCCCAGCAGATGGTCCGGGTCGATACCGCGCGGGCCGGTGCGGACGGGCTCGGTGGACGCGCGCTGGGCGAGGGCTCCCCGGGCCGCCGTACCGACGACGACCCGCAGGCCCGAGCCGCCCGAGTCGACGGCGAGGACGCCCGCGGTGTCCCTGGACCTGTCCCCGCCCCCGGTCACGGCAGGCGCCAGTCGACCGGCTGGCCGCCCTGGGAGATCAGCATGTCGTTGGCACGGCTGAAGGGACGCGAACCGAAGAAGCCGCGGTCGGCGGACATCGGCGACGGATGCGCCGACTCCACCGCGGGCAGTGCGCCGAGCAGCGGGCGCAGATTGCGCGCGTCCCGGCCCCACAGGATCGACACCAGGGGCTTGCCCCGCGCGGCCAGCGCGCGGATCGCCTGCTCGGTGACCTCCTCCCAGCCCTGACCGCGGTGCGCGCCCGGCTTGCGCGGGGCGGTGGTCAGCGCTCTGTTCAGGAGCAGGACGCCCTGCTGGGTCCAGGGCGTGAGATCCCCGTTGGACGGCTGGGGCAGCCCCAGGTCCGTGTTCAACTCGCGGTAGATGTTGATCAGACTGCCGGGCAGCGGCCGTACCTCCGGAGCCACCGAGAACGACAGCCCCACCGCGTGCCCGGGGGTCGGATACGGATCCTGTCCGACGATCAGCACGCGGACGTCGTCGAAGGGCTGCTGGAAGGCGCGCAGAACGTTCGGTCCGGCCGGCAGATATGTCCGCCCGGCGGTGATCTCCGCGCGGAGGAAGTCGCCCATACCGGCGATCCGTCCGGCGACCGGTTCCAGGGCCTTCGCCCATCCTGCTTCGACGATTTCATGCAAGGGTCGTGGTGCCACGGTGTCACCCTACTGCCGTACACGGCACGGTGATCAACCGATGGCCAACGCCCGAACGCCACGCGCTCCGCCACCCTCCCGTGTCAGGCCACGACGGCCGCGCGTACGCACAGCACATCGGGCAGGTGGGAGGCCAACTGCCGCCAGCTGTCGCCGTCGTCGGGCGACGCGAACACCTCGCCGTTGCGGTTGCCGAAGTACACGCCCGCCGGGTCGTCGTCGTCCGTGCACAGGGCGTCGCGCAGCACCGTGCCGTAGTGGTCCTCCTGCGGCAGCCCCGCCGTCAGCGCCTCCCAGCTCCGCCCGGCGTCCCCGGTGCGGTACACCCGGCAGCGACGGTCGGCCGGCACCCGGTCCGCGTCCGCGTTGATCGGGAAGACGTACGCCGTGTCCCCGCGCGTGGGATGTGTGGCGGCGGCGAAGCCGAAGGTGGACGGCAGGCCCTCGCCGATGTCGGTCCAGTGCGCGCCCGCGTCGTCCGTGCGGTAGACACCCCAGTGGTTCTGGAGGTACATCCGGTCGGGGTCCACGGCATCCTTCGCGATCTTGTGCACGCACTGGCCGAACTCCGGGTTCGGATCCGGCAGGAACACCGCCGACACGCCCGAGTTGGAGGGCGCCCAGCTCTCGCCGCCGTCCGTGGTGCGGAACACCCCGGCCGTGGACACCGCCACTGTCACGGTCCCCGGGTCCCGCGCGTCGGTGATCACTGTGTGCAGCCCCTCGCCACCGCCGCCCGGCACCCACTTCGCGCGCGTGGGGTGCTCCCACAGCGGCCGGACCAGGTCGAACGTCTCCCCGCGGTCCTCCGAGCGGTACAGCGCCGCCGGTTCCGTGCCCGCGTACACCACGTCCGGCTCGGCCGCCGCCGGGTGCAACTGCCACACCCGCTCCAGCGACGCCTCCGTGTCCTTGGGGAACCTCACCGCCGGGCGGGCCGGTTCGGTCCAGGTCCGGCCCAGGTCGTCGGAGTGGAACACCGACGGCCCCCAGTGCGCGCTGTCGCCCCCTGCCAGCAGCCGCGGGGTGCCGCTACGCGTGTCGACGGCGACCGAGTACACGGCCTGCGCGTTGAAGTACGGGCTCTCGTCGAACTCCCACGTACCGCCGCGCCGCCGCCCGATGAACAGGCCCTTGCGCGTCCCCACGGCGAGTAGTGCTTCGGTCATGCCGGTCACCTCCGCGACGTCGTTGTCCCAGACACCGGCCAGTCTGCACCCTGGCACTGACAGTCTCCTCCGTGAGCGCCGTCCGCGCAGGTCAGAGCCGTCGGGTCGTGGTGCGAGGGGAGTGGGCGCCATGGCCCGGAACCGAGCTGTCCGGCCACCGGCCGACCGCACGGAACGCGCCAGGTCACGATCCACGCCTGAGCGCCGGGCCGACGATGTCCGTATGGATGGAGGGCCACGGCACCGGGCGCGGGCGGGCGGAGGCGAGCGCGGGCACAGCGCACTCGCCGGGCACCCGCGTGCGCGGGGGACGAGGTCTCGTACGGCAGGACGGTGGGGCCAGTGCGGCGGGCGCCCGCGTGCGTGCGGGGGCGGGCCGACCAGGACACACGGTCTTGTTGCCCGACGATGGGCGCCCGCGTGCGTGCAGGGGCCAGGTACCGGGCACCGGCGGTGCGGAGGATGACGGCCGGGCGCCCGCGCGTGTGCCGGGACGAGGACGACGAAGGCCCCGAAGGGGGCTGGAGAGGACGGGCGCCCGCGCGCGGGGGGACGAGATACCGGTGCGGTGCTCGGGCTCCCGTGGGCCCGACCGCCCGCCGCGTGCGGGGACGAGGAGGAAGCCTTCGATGGCGATCCGGGGTCGGACGGTGTGGCTGTGGCGCTGGCGGAGCAATCCGCTCAGACGGCGGTCGGACGCGGTGGACGCATGGGTCCTGCTGGCCACCTGGACGCTCGCCGTCCTGGTCGCCGCGCTCGCCGGGCTGGTGACGGCCCGCTCGGTCGGGGACGCCCTCGCGCGCGAACGCGTCGACTGGCGTCCGATCCCCGCCGTGTTGACCGAACCGGCTCCAGGGGTTTCGTCCAGGGCTGTCGGAGAGCTGGTGTGGGCACGGGTGACCTGGACCGGCCCGGACGGCTCTGCGCGCACGGGACAGGCCCGGGTCGCACCGGGCAGTCGTAAGGGCGGCGAGACCACTGTGTGGACGGATCCCACGGGACGCCTGGTCGCGGAGCCCGCCACCGCCGCGGAGGCCAAGGTGCGCTCGTTCCTGGTGGGCGGCCTGACGGGCGTTGTCGCGGCCGTCGTTCCGTTTGTCGCCGGGAGCGCGGTGCGTGGGCGCCTGGAACGGCGTCGCCTGGACCGGTGGGACGCGGACTGGGCCCGCTTCGACGCGCTGTGGGGGCGGCACATGGGGTGACGTCCCGTGGCGTCCCGTATGCGCCGCATGGGCGCGGGTACGCCGCCAGCCGGCTGCTGATCTCGGTGTTCGGCCCTCGATGGCCCATGCCGGGTGTCCAGCGCGTGGCCGGTTCGGGCAGGGCGCGGCGGAGCGGGCGGGAACTGTCAGACCCGCCTCAGGCGTCCCCCTGGCCGCCCCGCACCACCTCACGGCACACTCTCAGCAGGCGCTCGTCCTTGGGTATGTCATCACTGCCATGGCCGCCCTGCTGGGCCAAATGGCGTCGCCGCGCGTTCAATTCGGCCTCCGGCAGGTCCCGGAGGGGGTCCGCTGCCGCCCCCATCTCGCGCAGATACCCGGCGATCCGCACGCGCGGGTACGGGCTCTCCGCCCAGGCGGACCGGAGTGCGGCCAGGACCGGCTCCAGGGCCTGCGCGTCGATGCGCCAGAGGGCGTACGCCGCCGCCGTGCGCTCCCAGACCGTGCCCGACCGCGCCATGCGCTTCAGCGCGCGGAGCGCGGGCCTGGCCGACGGTCCCAGGCTCGCCACCTCGCCCGCAGCCGCCGTACGCCGATAGGGGTCCTTGGCCTTCAGCTCGCCGAGCAGTACCGGGAGGACGGCCTCCGCGTCGCCCTCGATCGACCACAGGGCGCCCGCGGCGGCGGTGGCGGAGCCGCTGTCCAGGTAGCCGCGCAGCACGGGCGCCGCTTCACGCGCGGCCGGGCCGAGCGCGCCCACCGCGCGGAGGGCCGCCTGCGCGATCAGCCCGCTCAGCCCCTCACCCGGTCCGCTCCGCAGCAGCCGCAGTGCTTCGGCCGCCGCGGCCTCGTCACCGAGATCGGTCAGGGTCTTGAGCAGGGGCAGTGCGCGGCTGATCGCGGTGGGGGAGCCGGGGGTGACGGCGGCGAGTTCACGCCGGAGCGCGGGTGCCAGCGGGGCCGCGTGCGGGCCGAGGAGCCCGACCGCGGCGCCGAGGCCGTCGGGGACGACGGGCCCTGCGAGGACCTGGGCGAGCAGGGGTGCCGCGCGCGGGTCGCCGGTTCTGGCGAGCGCCTTGAGAGGGCCGCCCAGGGTGGGTGTGCCATGCTCCCAGTGCCGTATCCACAGATCCGGGCGTGTCGTCGACAGAGCGTGCAGGGCGTCGGCGGCCGGGGACGCCAACTCGAAGAGGTCACCCAGGACGGACACCGCCGCGTCCCGCAATCCGCCCTCCTCCGCGCTCAGCTGCTGCCCGATCAGTGCCACGGGCCCGGTGTAGTCGCCCCGCCACTCCCGGAACAGGCCCGAGGACATCCACACCGCGTTGCAGCGGTCCGAGGTGCTCGGGCTCGTCAACTGGCCGTTCAGCAGCGCGATGCGCTCGGGTACGCGGTCGTCGAGCGCCCTGTGGAGCGTCCTCAGCAGCTGCGAGCCTTCCTCGTCCGACGGGCGAAGCCGCCGGAAATGCCGGGCCAGGGTATCCGTGACCGCATGACACGGCTCCCCGAGCTGCCGTACCGTCGACCGCTCCCTGAGCAGCTCCACGGCCATGGGGACCAGGTTCTCCGGGAGGCGGTCCGGGGCGCCCGTGGCGAGCTGCCCGAGCGCGGCGAGACGCAACGCCGGCCCATTGGGCGGCGCACTCTGCACGGCGAGGATGTCCAGCGCCGGGCCGGAGTACGCGGGATGCCGGCGCGCGAACAGCCCCAGCCCCTCGGCCAGCGCGATCAGGACGTGGTCCTCGCGCTCGCGCTGGATCCGGTCACGCAACAGGGCCAGCACACGCGCCGGTTCGTCCAGGAAGCGGACCACCGCGCGGGGCACCACCTGGCGCACCCCCGCGTCCGCGTCCCCGGCGAGACGCGCGAACACCGGCGCACCCGCCCGCACCGCGGCCTGCGCCCGCGCGTGCAACTCCCGGCCCCTCCGGGAACCACCCGCGGTGCCGTCCGAGCCATCCTCGGCGTCGTCCGCCCCGCCTCCGATGCTCACCAGCAACTCGACGATCCCGGCCCGGTCCCGGCCCTCCTCGCGCTCCGCCAGAGCGAGCAGAAACGGAACACACGCGAGCGTCGAGTCGTACACGCTGCCCTGGTGGTGCACCGCGCCGTACATCCCGTCGAGCGCGGTTTCCCGCTCGGCCGGGTCGTCAGAGGCGAGTCCCCGCAGTAGTCGCGGCACGTCCCGTGCGCTGCCGTACGCATGCGTGAGCGATGCCCAGTCGATGTCGTCGATCCCCGTGAACATCCCGTCCTCCCCCGGGCGCAGCGGTCACACTGCCCTTCCGATCTGGAGTCTGCACCACGGCACTGACAACGAACCGGAATCCGGCCGGGAGGATATGGGATCTCCGACACGTGCGGGCGGGAGACCGCGAAATCGGGGACCCGCGCGCGGGTGGACGTTCCCGCCGCGACCGGCGGCGGCTGGGCGGCGAACGAGGACCCGCGCGCGGGTGGACGTGCCCCGGGGCCCTTGCGAGGTGGGAATCGCGGGTCGCGCGCGTGCGGGAGCACGGCGGGGAGGTGGGCGTCCCTCGGCGGCATCGCGGCTCAGGCGTGGGGATGTTCAGTGGGCGCCGATGTCCGGTTCCCGGCTCGGTACCTGCCCGCGCGCAGGTAGCCCTTTCTGCGCCTTCCCACGAGTGCCGCAGCAGGTCCGGCACCCGCTCGTCCGCGTGCATCTTTCCTGGAGTGAAGCGTAGGCACACCCGCATGCGAGCGCAGAATGGCGGAGGCTCGGCCTGGATCAGCCATGAAATGGGCCGGGTCCGGTCCGGCGAGCCCGGCTACTCCGAAGCCGGGAGCATTGATCGGTTGATCATCTACGATCAACCGTGAGCGCCGATGATCTCGGTCATCCACCCGTCACCGAGGACCGCCGCTTCAGCCCGCGGCCCTCGTGCTCGATCACCGTTCACCGGCCGCTCGGCAGTGCCCGTTCCAGGATCGTGTCGATGTCCGCCGCGTCCGGGAGCGTGCCGAAGGAGTGCCCCCAGTCGCCGCCCAGCCGGGTCGCGCAGAAGGTGTCCGCGACGGCGGGCGGGGCGTGGCGGACGAGCAGGGACGCCTGGAGGGTCAGGGCCATCTGCTCGACCAGTCGGCGCGCGTTCGTCGGCGCGGCGGAGGGGAGAAGGTCCTTGAGGCGGGTCACCGCAGCGTCCAGGCGGGCGTCGGCTCCGCGCGCGAGGGCGAGTTCGGTGAAGAGGGCGTCGGCGGTACCGGGTTCGCGGCCCAGGGCGCGCAGGACATCGAGCGCGTTGACATTGCCGGAGCCCTCCCAGATCGACAGCAGCGGTGCTTCGCGGTAGTGCCGGGGCATCCCCGACTCCTCGACGTAGCCGTTGCCGCCGAGACACTCCAGGGCCTCCGCCGTGAACGCCGGGCCGCGCTTGGTGACCCAGTACTTGCCGACGGCTGTCGCGAGCCGCCGGAAACCGCGCTCGGTCTCGTTGCCCTGCACCGCGCGGTCGGCCGCGCCCGCCAGCCGCAGCGTGAGCGTTGTGGCGGCTTCCGACTCCAGCGCCAGATCGGCGAGCACATTGCGCATCAGCGGCTGATCGATCAGCGGTGCACGGAAGGCGCTGCGGTGCCGGACATGGTGCCCGGCCTCGACCAGGGTCTTGCGCATCAGTGTCGCCGAGGCCATCACACAGTCCAGGCGCGTGCAGTTGACCATCTCAATGATCGTTTTGACGCCCTGGCCCTCAGATCCGATCAGCCAGGCGATCGTTCCGTCGAACTCGGGCTCGGACGACGCGTTCGACCGGTTGCCCAGCTTGTCCTTGAGCCGCTGGATACGGAACGGATTGCGGGTGCCGTCGGGCAGCACGCGGGGGACCAGGAAACAGGACAGTCCCTCCGGTGCCTGGGCCAGCACCAGGAACAGATCGCACATCGGCGCCGAGGTGAACCATTTGTGCCCGCGCAGGGTGTACACGCCCTGTTCGGACGTCGGAATCGCGATTGTGGTGTTCATTCGAACATCCGAACCGCCCTGCTTCTCGGTCATCCCCATGCCCGCGAGCAGCCCGCGCTTCTCGGTCGGCACCCGCAGTCCGGGGTCGTAGACCCGGCTGGTCAGCAGGGGCTCGTACACCTTCGCCAGATCCGGCTGGCGGCGCAGCGCGGGAACGGCCGCATAGGTCATCGACGTCGGACAGCCGTGCCCGGCCTCGCTGTGCCCCCAGACCAGACCGCCGGCCGTACGGGCGACATGCGCGCCGGACCGGTCGTCGGCCCAGGGCGCGCCCGCGAGACCCTCCTCCACGGCGACGCGCATCAATTCGTGCCAGCTCGGATGGAACTCCACCTCGTCGATCCGATGGCCGAAACGATCGTGAGTGTGCAGAACGGGCTCATTCCGGTTGGCCAGCTCGCCCCACTCCTGTGCCTCCACCCCACCGGCGTGTCGTCCGAGCCGCCGTAGGGCGTCCTCGGCCCACCCGGCGCCCTCCCTGTGCAGCCCTTCCAGCAGAGCCACGTCGTCGGAGGCGTCGTAGGGCGCGAGCGGAGGCGGCTGATTGATCACCTCGTGCGTGGCGTGCTGCCCATCGGCCGAGACCGGGTTGTGCGCGGGAGTGATGGTCATACCAGAAGTGTTGCACTATTTCGACGGGTGCAGCAATAGTGCAACACTGCTCCCGCGTAGGGTACGCCCATGCATGCGCAGGCACGCCCATGAACCCAGCCGTCCGCGCCACCGAGCGCGGCGTCGAACTGCGTCCTTTGTCGGCCCGATCAGTCGTCCTGAGTCTGCTCCTGGGAGTGCATCCGCCCGAACTGCCGGTACGGGATCTGGTGAGCGCGGTGTCGCCGTTCGGAGTCGGCGGGTCCACGCTCAGGGCGGCTCTCAGCCGCATGGTGGCGGCCGGTGATCTACGGCGCGCAGGAACCGTGTACGGGCTCAGCGACCGTCTGCTGGAACGCCAGCGCCGCCAGGATGATGCCGTGGAGCCCCGCACGCGCGCGTGGGATGGCGACTGGGAGATGGCCGTCATCACCGCCACCGGGCGTGGTCCCGCCGAGCGCGCCGATCTGCGTGCCCGGCTGATCGCGCTGAGGCTGGCCGAACTCCGTGAGGGTGTGTGGCTGCGCCCGGCCAACCTGCTCCGCCCGCTGCCGGCCGACCTCGCCGCGGTCGCCCAGCACTACACGGCGCGCCCCGAGCAACCCGTGAGCGACCTGGTGGTGAGCCTGTGGCCCCTTGACGACTGGGCAGGCACCGCACGGTCCCTCCTGGCCCACGTCGCGCGAGCGGGCCGCCCATCCGATCGCTTCACCGCCTTCGCGGCCGTCGTACGGCATCTGCTCGCCGACCCGGTCCTACCCGCGGATCTGCTCCCCGCCGACTGGCCCGGACCGGCCCTGCGGGCCGCCTACGGGGCCTATCGGCGGGAAGTCGGAGGCTTGGTGCCCCGGACGTGACGCAGTGGCCGGACGCGGTGGATGGGGGCAATCCCGAGCCTGCGCGTCGCGTACGGCTGTCCGCGCGCGGGGTCACGTGAGGGAAAAGAGATGGGGTCGAACGATCGGAGATGTGCGGTCGAGTGATCGGGGATGTGCGCTGAACGTGCGTGATCGAAGATGTGCATGGGCGACGATCAGGTGCGCAGTGACACGCACGCACGATCGCTGAGTGATCGTGCCCGCGCTCTGTCCCACCCTGTCCCGCCGAAACGATCAGTGCCGGGGTGATCGATCAATCGATCGGACCGCCAGTCCGGCGGATCAACTCATACCGACCTGAGGTATTGGTCCGGCACCCGCACTGCACCGCCCAGTTCCTTCGCCGCCTGCCGTGCCCAGGACGGATTGCGCAGGAGCTCGCGGCCCAGCAGAACCGCGTCGGCCTCGTCGTTCGAGACGATCTTCTCGGCCTGCTCGATTTCGGTGATCAGGCCGACCGCGGCCACCCGCAGGGGTGTCTCCGCCTTGACCCGTGCGGCGAACGGAACCTGGTAGCCGGGACCGGTCGGGATGCTCGCGCCCGGCGAGTTTCCTCCGCTGGAGACATCGAGGAGATCGACGCCGTGTTCGTGCAGAACCCGCGCGAAACGGACCGTGTCGTCGGCCGTCCAGCCCGCGTCGTCCAGCCAGTCGGTCGCGGAGAGCCGCATGAAGAGCGGCTTGTCGTCCGGCCAGACCGCGCGGATCGCGTCGACGATCTCCAGGGCGAGGCGGATGCGGTTCTCCCACGAGCCGCCATAGGCGTCGGTGCGGCGGTTGGAGTACGGCGACAGGAACTCGTTGATCAGATAGCCGTGGGCACCGTGCACCTCGGCGATCTCGAATCCGGCGGCGAGCGCGCGGCGCGCGGCGTCGGCGAACTGCCGGACGATCACTTGGATCTGATCGATGGTCAGTTCAGTCGGCACCGGATGACGCTCGGCGAAGGGGATCGCGCTCGGTGCCACCGGCTGCCATCCGTGCGCGTCGGGATCGACCGGTCCTCCTCCCTTCCACGGCCGTTCGGTCGAAGCCTTGCGCCCCGCGTGGGCCAGCTGAATTGCGGGCGTGGTCCCCTGCGAGGTCAGGAAGCCCGTGATCCGGCGGAACGCCTCGATCTGGGTGTCGTTCCAGAGGCCGAGGTCGAAGGGCGAGATCCGGCCCTCGGGGCTCACGCCGGTCGCCTCGACGATGATCAGACCCGTGCCGCCGGTCGCGCGGGCGGCGTAGTGGGCGAAGTGCCAGTCGCCCGGGACGCCGGCCAGGGGGCCGTCGGGTGCGGCCGAGTACTGGCACATCGGCGGCATCCAGACCCGGTTCGGGATCGTCACTTCGCGCAGGGTGATGGGCTCGAAGAGTGCGCTCACGGCGCGCCTCCATTCGTCGAGGACGAGCGGTCGACTCGTACGATAGACGCCGTAGTACGGTGGATGTCAAACTACGAGGGTCTTCGTAGTATGGGAATCGCCCGCCAGGGCCGTGGCAGCGCCTGCTGGTCCGGGCGGCGGAGAGCGTCCGCCAGGGGCGTCCCTGACGAAGTGGAGCCGAAATGACCAGTACCGCCGCTGTGGGCGCCCGTGAACTGCCGCACCCCACTCGTGAGGAGATCAGGCTGGAGGCGGTGCTGCACGCGCTGTCCGATCCGATGCGGCTGCGGATCGTGCGCGAGCTCGCCGCCGTCCAGGGCGACGAGCTTTCGTGTTCGCATTTCGATCTTCCGGTCACCAAATCAACCACCACGCATCACTTCCGGGTGCTGCGTGAGAGCGGAATGATCCAGCAGAACTACCGGGGCACGGCCAAAATGAACAGCCTTCGCCTGAGTGATCTAGACGGTCTTTTCCCGAACCTGCTGGCCTCCGTGCTCACCGGCGCCGACCGTCAGGCCGCCCGCCTCGGTGAGAGCTGAGCCCGCCCGGCCGGGCAGATGATTGAAGAGCAGGTTCAGGATGATCGCTGTCAGACAGCCCGCACTGATCCCGCTGTGCATGATCGTTTGAAACCAGTCGGGGAACGCGTCATAGATCGTCGGCACACCCATGGGCAGCACGCCCATGGCCACCGACACCGCGACCACGGTCAGATTGTGGTTGCCGCGGAAGTCGACCTCGGCCAGGGTGCGCAGCCCGCTCGCCGCGACCGTCCCGAACATCACCAGGCCCGCGCCGCCCAGTACGGGGGCCGGAATCGCGGCGACCACCGCGCCCAGCTTCGGCAGCAGCCCCAGCAGCACCAGGATGCCGCCCGCCGCGGCCACCACCCAGCGGCTGCGCACCCGAGTCATCCCGACCAGGCCCACGTTCTGCGCGTACGCCGTGTACGGGAATGTGTTGAACACTCCGCCGAGCACGGTCGACAGGCCGTCCGCGCGCAGCCCGTCGGCGAGCGAGCGCCGCTCGACCCTGCGGCCGGTCATCTCACCGACCGCGATGAAGTCACCCGTCGTCTCCGTCATGCATACCAGTGCCACGACCAGCATCGACACGATCGCCGACACCTCGAAGGTGGGCGCTCCGAAGTGGAACGGCGTGCTGATGCCCAGCCAGTCGGCGCCGGACACCCCGCCGAAGTCCGTGAACCCGAACGGCACCGCCACCGCCAGGCCCACCGCGATCCCGATCAGAACCGCGATCCGGCTGAGGAACACCGGCGCGAACCGCTGCACGCCCAGGACGACCGCGAGCACGAACGCCGCCAGGGCCAGGTTCCTGGGCTCGCCGAAGTCCTCGGCGCCCGCGCCGCCGGCCGCCCAGTTACCCGCGACGGGCAGCAGCGACACGCCGATGATCAGAATCACTGTGCCGGTGACCAGGGGCGGGAAGAAACGCAGCAGGCGTCCGAAGACCGGCGCGAGCAGCACGATCGCGAGCCCCGCGATGATCACCGAGCCGTAGATCGCGGGCAGTCCGCCGCCGGTCGTACCGATCAGCACCATGGGTGAGACGGCCGCGAACGTACAGCCCTGCATGATCGGCAAACGAACACCGAACCGCCAGAAGCCCACACACTGGATCAGCGTGGCGATGCCGCACACCAGAAGGTCGGCGGTGATCAGATAGGCCAGATCGGCGGGCGGAAGGTTCATCGCGCCGCCGACGATCAGAGGGACGGCCACGGCGCCCGCGTACATCGCCAGCACGTGTTGGAGGCCGAAAGCGGTCAGTTGGCGTAGGGGTGGGACTTCGTCCACGGGGTGTATCGCGGGCTCTGTGGAGCCGGATTTCGTCATGGGCGAGACCGTAGGTCGCTTAAACAGTTTGTTGATTTCAGGTGGGTTTCTGGTTCGTGTCCGTGTGTGGGGGTGATCGATTGATCGCGCGCATGCTGTTTGCGCGAACGAACTCCCGTCTGCAGAACGGTGCGCTTGCCGGACCAGGCGCCCGGTGCACTTCGGAGCCGCAGAACTCCGCGCCCTACGGCGCGGTATCGCCATGCGCGGCGGCGGTCATGAGTGATGGCCAGTCGGGCAGCTTTACCACTCCGCTGCGGCCCAGAGACGCCCCCAGGGCGGCCTCCGCCCGCTCGATCGCCTGCCAGCCTGCCCATTCGACCGGAGTGATCCCGTCGGCCCGCAACCGCGTGATCGGATCATCGCGCGGCAATGTTCGTACGATCACGGAGGCGTCCTCCAGCAGGGACGTCACCGTCTCCTTCGCGCAGGGCCTGTTGGTGCCGATGACACCCGTCGGGCCGCGCTTGATCCAGCCCGCCACGTACTCGCCCGGTGCCACCGCGCCCTCCCGCAGCACCCGCCCGGCCCGATGGGGCACCGTCCCGCCGCGCGTGTCGAACGGCAGCCCCTCCACGGGCACTCCGCGATAGCCCACCGAGCGCAGCACCAACTGCGCCTCGATCTCCTCGTACTCCCCGGTGCCGGTGACCCCGCCGTCCCCTTCCGGACGAGTCCGCTCGAAGCGGACCCCCGCCACTCGCGTACCCGTCGAATCGGCGAGGAACGCGACCGGGCGCAGGAAGAACCGAGCATGGATGCGCCGCGACGCTCCTCCGGCCGGACGATCCGCCCATGCGCGCAGCGCCTCGACGTTCCGCCGCCGTACGGTCGGCAGCCCGGACGGATCGCCGTACGCCGGGTCCTGGTCCAACTCCTCCGGCCGCAGCAGGACGTCCGCGTCCGGGAGCCCGCCCAGCTCGCGCAGCTCCTTCGTCGTGAAGCGGGCCTGGGACGGGCCCCGCCGGCCGACCATGTGGATGTCGGTCACCCGGCTCTCGGCCAGCGCGGTCAGGGCCGTCTGGGGCATGTCCGTCGGGCTCAGCTCCCCCGCGCCGCGCGCCAGGATCCGCGTCACGTCCACCGCGACATTGCCGACCCCGATCACCACCGCCGAGCGCGCGCCCCGCACGAATCCGTCGTCCACGGCGTCCGGATGGGCGCTGTACCAGGACACGAACTGGGTCGCTGACCAACTGCCCCGCAGATCCTCGCCCGGGACGCCCAGCCGCCGGTCGCTCGCGGCGCCGACGCAGTACACCACCGCGTCGTACAACTCCCGCAGTCGCTCGACCGGAACACCACCGGCGCCGATCTCGACTCCACCGAGAAAGCGCACTCGATCCTGTTCGAGCACGGTTCGGAGATTGTTCTGGAGCGATTTGATCTTTTCATGATCGGGTGCCACGCCGTAACGCACCAGGCCGTACGGGCACGGCAGCCGGTCGATCACATCGACGCGCACTTCGGGATCGAGCTGGACGAGGCTCTGGGCGGTGTAGACCCCGCTGGGGCCGGAGCCGACGATGGCAACACGCAACACGGCGGAACTCTCCTTGTCCGTCCTGTCCGGTCACCCGGAGCCTGGCAGGAGATCGCTGATGCCCCCAGCATCCCACCAGCTCAGCCGGAGGGGGAGGGGTGTAGCACTGCGCCGACGGTGTGCCACCGTGCGTGTTCGTTCGTATGGAATGTGATTAGGCGGTTACGTTGCGTGTGTATCTGAAGCGTCCGCTCTTCACCCTTCCGATCGTCGGCCTGAGGGCGGTGAGGTGTCCGTGTGGTCGGCGTGGGAAGTGCGAGGGAGGGTACCGCCACGTGATGGTTCACCGTGCGGCTCGCCTTCGCGGACGGTGCTCGGGTGGACGCGCTGGCGGTGCTGGATCAGGGGCGCGTCTTGTTGGAGGACATCAGTGCTCGCCCCGCCCTGTCGCAGTGAGATCTGGCCGTGCTCAAGGAGTGGATCGAGGCGGCGGTGTTCGCGGAGCGCGGGGGAGAGGGTTGGGGGGACGGGGTCGTAGTGGTTCGGTGTGTCGCCTCACGGTGACATCGCGCAGAGCGAAGCCGATTCGGGTCCGTATCGCGTACTCTCGGCGTCCGTTCATCCGTGGGTGCGGAACGCAGAGGCCGTTTCTCATGTTCGATTGAGCGATTGCGATCAGATTGATCGGACGGTCTCGTGCACCACCTATGACTAGGATGCGCAGGGTCGCGTCGAATCGAACAGCGAGGCCCGTACGTTCGCCTATCCTCCCCACGCTGATACGAGGGCCCGCGCCCAGGTCGTCATGGCGAGAAACCGGCCTGCCTCGGCGTTCCCCGACCTGCCTGGCCCTCCTGGCCTCGTGGCATCTAAGGGCGCTGGCTGGTCGCCCACGAGTATCGCGCCGCTCGGCAAGGCGGCGTCGATCCCGTGCTCGCGGTGGTGTGCGCAACCGGGAACAGTCGCCGCAAGTCGCTCCTGTTGTTCGCGCAGGCCCGTGACGCGGGCTCTGTGCCCCCACGTCACGCCCGTCGCTGACCTGCACCCACGCCCTGCTGGCCAGCCGGCAGGGCGGGCGGTAGGAGCCGTCGTCAGCCCATCTCGCGCATCCGTCCGATCTCGGCCGTCTGCTGGGCGATCACATCGTCGGCCATTTCCTCGATCTGGATGTTGTTGCCCTGCCCCTTGACGTCCGATGCCATGGTGATCGCCCCCTCGTGATGGGTGATCATCAGTGTCAGGAAGAGCTGATCGAACGCGCCGCCTGTGGCTGAGCGAAGGTTCTTGAGCTGTCCCTCGGTCGCCATGCCGGGCATCGAGGAGTGGTCGTGACCGCTGTTGTCCTCGCCGTCCTTGCCGTGGCGCTTCAGCCATGCCTCCATGGCGGCGATCTCGGGCTCTTGTGCCGCCGAGATCCGTTCGGCGAGACGTTTCACCTCATCCGATTCGGCCTGCTTCGGGGCGAGTTCGGTCATCTCCAGGGCCTGGGTGTGATGCTCGATCATCATGCGCGCGTACGACACATCGGCCGAGTTCGGCGAGTCGTCCTCGATGCGTTGCTCGGCGGCCTCCTCGGCGGACAGGGTCTCATTCCCTTCGCCCGGATTGCCCGGCATCAAAACCGAAGGTCCGGTTGGTGTGGGGGACTTGGACTCGTCGTCCGACCCGGACTCACACGCCCCGAGCGCCAGCACCGCGACCATGGCCAGGCCCGCGGTGGTGAGGGACGCGCGGGAAGCGCGACGGAAGAGCACAACTACCTCCTGTGGCTGGGGGTGACCCCTCGCGGGGAGTGACGGCCAGTACCGCAAGGTGGCGCTTTGTGAGCGCCGGTGACTGTCCTAGCACGCTTCTGTGCTCGACCGATCAGAAAACTGCATTACGACTCCGTTGCACCCTATTGATCTGTGCATGACTCGGACGATACTTCCGTTGATCCGTTAAGCGTTCCCTCGCGAACGGAACAAGGGAGGACGCAGTGACCCTGTTTAAAAGATCCCGGACTCGACACAGACGGCTGGGAGTTGTCGTAGCCGCAGCCGGCCTTCTGGCCACGCTGCTGACGGCCCAACAGGCCGCAGCCACCCCGGACCCGGGTGACACCCCGGCCGGAGAGCAGTCCGTGTCGACGTCAGATCAGGCCGAGGCGCGTGCGGCGATAGCCGCGGGCGAGATACCGGCCCAGGACGAAGTTGTTCATTCGTCCAACATCGAGCACCTCGCGAACATCCCGAAGGATGCTCTGCCCGGCACCAACTCGGACCTGGCCTTCCAGGGCAAGTACGCCTTCGCCGGCAACTACGACGGCTTCCGCATCTTCGACATCAGCAACCCGAAGGCGCCGAAGACCGTCTCCCAGGTGCTGTGCCCCGGTTCCCAGAACGACATCTCCGTCTCGGGCGACCTGCTGTTCCTGTCGACGGACTCCTCGCGCAGCGACAACAGTTGCAACAGCACCACGCAGCCCGCGACCGAGAAGTCCTCGTGGGAGGGCATGAAGGTCTTCGACATCAGCGACAAGCGCAACCCCAAGTACGTCGCCGCCGTCGAGACCGCCTGCGGTTCGCACACCCACACCCTGGTGCCGGAGCGCAAGAACGTCTACGTGTACGTCTCCTCGTACTCGCCGAGCTCCGCCTACCCGGACTGCCAGCCGCCGCACGACGGCATCTCGATCATCAAGGTGCCTCGCAGCGCCCCCGAGAAGGCGAAGGTCGTGGGCTTCCCGGTGCTGTTCCCGGGCACGGGCCCGGACGGCGGCGGCAACCCGGGTGGACCGACCAACCCGGGCGTGTCCAAGACCACCGGCTGCCACGACATCACCGTGCTGCCCGAGGAGGACCTCGCCGCGGGCGCCTGCATGGGTGACGGCATCCTGTTCTCCATCAAGGATCCGGAACGCCCGAAGGTCATCGATCAGGTTCAGGACAATGTGAACTTCGCGTTCTGGCACTCGGCCACCTTCAACCAGAAGGCCAACAAGATCGTCTTCACCGACGAGCTGGGCGGCGGCGGTGGCGCCACCTGCAACGCTGCGATCGGCCCGAACCGGGGTGCCAACGGCATCTACGACATCGTGGGCAAGGGCGACAAGCGCGAGCTGGTCTTCCGTAGCTACTTCAAGATCCCGCGGCACCAGGCCGACACCGAGAACTGCGTCGCCCACAACGGCTCGCTGATCCCGGTCAAGGGCAAGGACCTGATGGTCCAGGCGTGGTACCAGGGCGGTGTCTCCGTCTGGGACTTCACCGACTCCAAGCGTCCCAAGGAGATCGGCTACTTCGAGCGCGGTCCGCTCACGACGGACACGCTCACGGTCGGCGGCTCGTGGTCGGCGTACTACTACAACGGTTACATCTACTCGAACGACATCGCGAAGGGCTTCGACGTTCTGAAGCTCAACGACCGTCGAACGGACCCGGCGCGCTGGGTGCATCTGCGGGAGTTGAACGTCCAGACCCAGCCGGACTACTTCGACTGACCGGTTGAGCGATCAAACGATCGAGTGATCGAATGGTCACCTGTCGATCGATCGAATCGATCGGTCTCACAATCGGTGCGCCGATCCCAGCGGAAAACCAGAGCGGTCCCGTCAGTCCCACCGGTCCCACCGGATCGGTCGGGTCGGCCGTGTGGTCGGCTCCGCTGGGGTGGCCGGTTCACCTGGTCTCACGTCGGGCGGTCGTCCGGAGCGCCGGGCGGTCGGCCCGGAGCGAAGAACCGTGACAGGTCTCCCTCGCACGTCCCGCCGGGCACCTCGGTGTCCGGCGGGACGCCCTGCTCCCAGCCGAGGCCGTAGCGCTCGAACAGTTCGGCGCGCACGGCGGCGATCGGCATCGGGACGTTCGGCAGCACCATCGCGTAGACCGAGCCCATCAGCAGGGACCGCAGCATCGGGTACGCGGACTCCACGTCCCCCGAGCCGCGCCGGGCGACCGTGTCCCGGAGCAGCTCCGCGAGTCGGCGCTGTTCCGGGCACTGGACGAAACCCTCGGCCTGGAGCAGGCCGGCCATGTGCTGCCGCATCAGTACGGGCTGGTCGCGGGCCAGGCTCAGGATCGCGTCGATCGCTCGGGCCATCCGCTCACGTCCGTCGTCCGTGTGCGGCTCGCGCTCCAGACCCTCCTCCAGTGTGCGATGCATCAGTCGGTGCACCGCGGACTGGACGAGCTGGCGCTTGCCGGGGAAGTAGTACGACACCAGGCCACGGGCCGAGCCCGCCCGGTCGGCGATGTCCGCCAACGTTGTCGCCTCGTAGCCGCGTTCGCTGACCAACTCGATCGCCGCCTGGAGGAGTCGCTCCCGGGAACGGCGCCGCAGCTCTTCATTGACCTGGGCGCTGCGCGGGGACATCCTGTAACTCCTGCGTTGACTGGCTGCCAGCCAACTATACTCAGGGCGTCCGGACCGGCTCCTGCACAGGCCCGGCCTGGCCGCCGCCTGCCTCGGGCGACACGGGGGATCGTCCGAGGTGGGCGGCTTTCTCTGCCGAAGTAGTGTGCTGAGGCTACTACCCCGTGGGTGGCGGGCCATCGGGTACGGATCAGAGGGGCGATTGATCAATCGATCGACCGCGTGCCTTTCATTTCCTTCGATCAGGCTGGAGATCGATCAGACAGGAGATCGATCAGGTCGAGAACCGGGCGCAGCCCGTCCGGGCGCTCGGCGACCGGCAGATGATCGACGAAGTGCACCGCGCACCCCAGGGCTGCGGCCCCGCCGTCCGCCCCTCGATCGTCCCCGACCATCAGCACCTGCCTCGGATCCACGTCGAGCGCCGCACAGGCGGTCGCGAAGAGGCGTGGGTCCGGCTTGCGGATCCCGTGCTCGAAGGACAGCGCGTAGGTGTTCACATGAACATCGAGAGCGTGCGCACGGAACACCGGGCGAAGATCCCAGCCGATGTTGCTGACCACACCAACCTTGATGCCCCGCGCGCGCAGCCCGGCCAGCACCTCTCCCGCATCCGGGTACGGGGTCCAGGCGGCCGGCGCCATATGGCGGTCGTAGAGCGCCTCATGCAGCTCAGGAGCGGGCAGTGGCACCTGGCGGGAGAGGCCGGTGTAGGCGGCACGGTGGAGTTCGGCGCTCTCGTCGCGCACCGCCCACAGGCCGGCCAGTTCCTCCGGGAGTCGTTGCGGGTTCCGTCCGCCCGGTAGTGCCCCGGCCGCCTCCAGCGCCTCCGCGAGGGCGGCCCTCTCGGTCTCCGGAAGGTCGAGTCCGGACGCGTCGAGAACCGCGCGCAGCCAGGAGTGGGTGGGTTCGACGCGGAAGAGGGTGCCGGAGAAGTCGAACAGGACGGCGGTCATGCGGTGATCCTAGGGGCGGTTGCTTGGGGAGGGCGCCGGTATGCGCCAGGCCGCGATGCGTATCGGATGGCAGCCGAGCTGTCGGGCCGGGGAGCGGCTTCCATGCGGCGGCGGCACCGCCGTGTGCTGCCGCCGTCGGCGACGGCCATGACCGTGTCGGCCCCGGATGCCATATGCGCTATGCCGTATCCCCGGCCCTGGGTCACCGATCCAGGCCCGGTTCGACGACCGACCCCGGATCCCCCGATCAGGACCCGGTCGGACGCAATCGCTCATGTACCGCGACCGCCGCCGCGATCACCATCGCGCCCAGCAGCCAGCCGCCCACCACATCGCTGAACCAGTGGACGCCGAGCCAGACCCGGGTGAGGCCGACGCCGACGATCGAAACGGCCGCGACGGCCGTGGCCCAGCGCAGGACCGTACGGGAGGCGCCGTAGTGGTGCAGGAGCCAGACGAGGAGGCCACAGACGACGGTGAGGGTCATGGCGTGGCCGGACGGGAAGGCGGCGTAGTGGGCCGAGTCGACCGGGTCCGGCCAGACGGGGCGTTCGCGGCCCACGGCCGCCTTGAGGCCCTGCTGAATCAGGGTGCTGATGGCCACGGTCACCAGCAGCCAGCCCGCGGTGAACCAGGCCGCCCGCCGCCACACCAGCCAGATGATCACCGCGCCGCACAGAATGCGCATGGTGAGCGGGTCCCACACCCAGTCCGTGAGAATCCGGAACGTGTGCGTCAGTCCGTCCTCGGTGACCGCCCAGCGATGGGTGGTCACCGCGATCTCCCGGTCCACGGTGATCAGCGGTCCCCATGACGCCGCCACCAGAATCAGCAGCACCAGGGAGCTCGCGGCGAACCCGAGTGCCGCGCGCACGGCGAGGTGCCGCTCCGCCGGACGGGTGGGACGGTCGACGGGCGTGAGGGTCATACTGCGATTGTCGCCGACCAGTGGGGCGCAAGGCCACCGCCGGGGCCCGCAGATCGATTGCTGATCCCTGATCGGTCGTTCATCCGGTGTTCGGTCGCTGATCCGCTGTTCGGTCGATCCGATCGATCCGATGCCTGTCGATCGCTAACCCAGAGCCCTGAGGCCGGGCACGAAAGCGACCAGGACCGGGACGACCGGAACGAGCGCCGCCGTCGCCGTCAGACGCAGCCGGTGGATCGCGGGGAGCCGGTCCGGGGCCGTGAGGAGCCGCTGTACGCGCTGCGGGACATGCGCCTGGGGTGCGGGGGAGGGGCCGAACACACCGCGGTGTTCGTTCAGTTCGACCAGTGCCAGGGCGGTGGTGAGCCGGCCGTGACGGCGGGACGCCATGTCGTCGGCGGCCAGTTCGACCAGGCGGTGCATCTCGCCCCGGAACGCCGCGAATACCGGGACCTGCGGGAACCCGGCGGCCAGCGCCGCCGAGCAGTGCCGCAGCCAGTCGTGCCGGGCCTGCGCGTGGCCCTGCTCGTGGGCCACGACCGCGTCCAACTGGCGGCCCTTCAGGCGGCGCAGCGCGGCTGTCGTGACCACCATCCGGGGCGGCGTCCCCGCCACCCACCAGGCGTCCGGTCGCTCTCCCTCCAGCACCACCAGGCGACCCGCGGTGCCGGTCTCCTCGCCGGGCAACAGCGGGGACCGGAGCCGGAGTTCGGCCCGCCGCAGCCTGCGCCGGGCCCGCGCGCCGACGATCTCCCGCAGGAGCATCGCGCCGCTCCACAGCCCGGCCAGCGCGAGCGTCACCGCAGTCGCCGCGGCCCAGGGCCCGGTCGTACCGAGCGCGTACGCCTCCATGACCCCGTTCGGCGCGGACGCGAACACCTGCCCGCGCACCGCCTGCCAGGCCGCCGCCGCGCTCAGTGTCATCGACAGCGCGCAGCACAGCAGCACGGCCGCCACGACGCACTGCCACGCCCACAGGGCGACCACCGGTTCACGATCGGGCCAGTCGGCCCGTGCGAGTGTCCTGGGGCCGAGAACGGCGATCAGGGCGCCGAGCAGCAGCAGTGCCGCGGGGACCATCATGGCGAAAGCCTATGAGTGCGCGGTGGTTGACGGGTACGGCCCTCGACCGCAAAGTGACGCAGACCACGGTTCTGATCGATCGATCGATCACATCGGCATCAGCATCGCCACCATGGCGATCCCCATGGACAGCCGACACGCCCGAGCCAGCTCCGGCCGGTCACCCCACCCCGCCGAACCCACCGAGGCGTCCGCGACGCCCGCCACCGGCAGGAGCCGCGTTCCCGAGACGAGGACGTATCCCGTGAAGTACAGCAGGAACGCCCCGGTGACCAGCGGCAGTCCGGCGGAACCGCCCCCATGGACGTGACCCTGCCCGCCGGAGACGGTCATTGCGACCGCCATGTAGACCATGGCCAACGCGCCCACGGCGTGGTGTGCGTGATGGGCGCTCGCCCGAGCGGCCCACAGAGCTCGCAGCCCCGCCAGACCGAACACGATCACGTACATGGGCCAGGTCCACGCCGGTGGAGTGAACACGGTCGCGGGTACGGCCATCGCGGCCATGCCAAACCCCATCAGCGCCTCGTCGCCAGCCGTACGGCGCTGCTCCGCGACGGTGCTGCGCATCCGCAGGACGCAATAGGCGCCGGTCACGGCACACAGCGCCACCAGTAGCCACCCGGGCGAGGCCGGTCCGTGCACACGCACCTCCCCGCTCGACACACGGTCCACGGAAGCGATGCCCGACCCGTGCGGCGCGCACGCCAGCGCACGGTCGTATACGGGGAGCACGCGCGGGAGCACGGCAGGTGACGATCACGACCGTGGCCGGGGCGACGGCGAGAGATACCGCCCCCCCCGGTCGACCGATACCGCCTCGCGCCCGGTGCCCGATACCGCCTCGCGCCCGGCGCCCTACCCGTCGTAGGGTGCTCGCATACCGCATCGCATGGCGGCCTCCCAGTAGCTCACTCCTCGACCGGAGGTCACCCATGCCCACTGTCCGCCCCTTTCACCGCGCGGACCGCGATCAGCTCACCGATCTGATCAATCTGCACGTCGCCGCCGTGCTGCCCGGCGTCTCAGTCTCCGTGAACACCGTGCTCAGCTCACTGGAGCGGCAGCCGGACGAGTTCATCACCGACCCCTGGGTCGCCGAGCGGATCACCCTGATCGCCGAATCCCGGCGCCACGTCGTCGCGGCGGCGCATCTGCTGCGCTACCGCGCGGACGACGAGGTCGGCGACGACTACCGCGGCACCGGCGAGATCGGCTGGTTCGTCAGCCGCCCCGGGACGTCCCTCCAGCCGGACGCCGACAAGGCCGCCGAACTGCTCATGAACGCCTGCCTGGCCCAGCTCGCCCGCTGGGACGTCCGGGCGTGCCTCGCCGACGGCGCCCTCCCCGCACCGGCCGTCTACGGCGTACCGCGCCCCTGGCCGCACATCCGGGCCGTGTACGAGAACGCCGGCTTCCGGCACACCGGTGACACCGAGATACTGCTCATCACCCGGGTCGACGACCTGCCGGAGCCGCAGCACCGGCCGGGCGTCCGGGTCGAGCGCACCCTGGGGGAGTGCGGCACCCGGTTCACCGCGTACGCGGCCGACGGTGACGCCCTCGGGCACATCGAGATCGACACCTCCCTCGCCCGCCCTGAACGGCACTCCCGTGCTGCCGGTCTCGCGGACATCGGCGACCTGGTCGTCGTACGGGAGAAGGAGGGCTGGGAGGAGTGGCTGCTCGGGCAGGCGGCGGACTGGTTGCGGTGGTGCGGAACGGATCGGCTTCTGGCGTACGAAGGATCAAACGATCAGGAAGCGATCGATCGTCTGATCGCGATCGGTTTCCGGGAACTCACCCGGACCGATCGCGGGTGGCGCTACCGCCCCGACGACGACACCGCCCCCGAGGACCCGGCACCGGCCGCCACTGAGTCAGCCGTCGGCCGCCGGTGAGCCGACCGTCCGGCCGTCGTCGCGAGTCGGCCGAGGGCCGTCCGTGAGTCCGGACACGATCACCCCTGAGCCCGGCGCTGCCCGCACCCCTGGGCAGCGCCGGGACGGTGCCTCCCGTGCGCGTTAGTCTCGTCCGTGCCGAACCCCGCACCGCCGAACGGAGAAGTGCCCCCATGAACGCCCGCCCCGCCACCACCGACGGACTGACGTTCCGCGATGCCACCGACGCCGATGTGAACGATCTCGTCGCGCTGATCGAGTCGGCCTACCGCGGGGACTCCAGCCGGGCCGGATGGACGACGGAGGCGGACATCCTGGAGGGGCAGCGCACCGACGCCGCGGGCGTGCTCGAGGTGATCAAGGCGCCGGACGGCACCCTGCTGACGGTGGAGCGGGACGGCCGGATCATCGCCTGCTGCCAGCTCGAACACCGCGGTGATCATGCGTACTTCGGCATGTTCGCGGTCAGTCCCGTACTCCAGGGCGCCGGCCTCGGCAAAGCGATCATCGCCGAGGCCGAGCGGCGGGCCCGCGATCTCTGGGGCGCCGCACAGATGCACATGACCGTGATCACCGTCCGGGAGGATCTGATCGCCTGGTACGAGCGGCGCGGCTACCGGCGCACCGGGCGGACCACCCCGTTCCCTTACGGCGAGGCGCGGTTCGGGGTTCCGCAGCGGGACGACCTGGAGTTCGAGCTGCTGGTCAAGGGGTTGTAGCGGTAGCGGGATCGGGCAGGGGCGCTACCCCTGTCGCGGGTGGGCGGCGGTGTCGTGGGCCCCTCGGTCCAGAAGCCGCTGGGCCCTCGCCTCTCACGCCGTGAAGCGGCCTGTTCGTTTGATGTCCGGATGATCGGTGGTCGCTCCGTCCAGTTCCAGTGCGCGAACCAGACGTAGATGGTCCTGGGTGTTCACGACCCAGCCGATGATCCGCAGGTTCGCGTCATGGGCGGCTTCCGTGATCTCCAGGGTCAGGCGGCGGATGTTCAGGCAGACGGTCCGCGCGCCGGCCTCGACCGCCCGGTCCACGACATCGGTGCCATAGCGGCTCGCGATCAGCGCGGTGCGTACGCCCGGCACCAGGCGGGTGATCTCGGTGATCGCCTCGTCGTGGAAGGACGACACCTCCACGCGTTCCACCAGATCCCGGGTGAGCAGCACCTCGGACAGGGCGCGGGCCGCCGCGGTGTTCTTGATCTCGACCTGGAGCGGGGCGCGGACGGCGTCCAGCACCTCTTCGAAGACCGGGATCCGCTCGCCGCGACCGGCGTCCAGCGCGCGTAGTTCCGCGAGGGTCTTCTCGGCGACGGGACCAGTGCCGTCGGTGGTCCGGTCGACGTCTTCGTCGTGCAGAACGACCAAAGCGCCGTCCTTGCTCAGATGAACATCGAGTTCGATCACATCGAGGCCGGCCTGTTCGGCGGCGACAAAGGAACGGAGGGTGTTCTCGGGCTCGACGCCCATGATTCCGCGGTGTCCGATGGTGAGGAAGTTCAAGGTTCGGCTCGCTTCCGTCGACGGGCAGGCGGCCGAGCGGACCAGCAACCGTCCGCACGGTGTGAGTTCCGCACTTTAGTGGCCGGGGCGTGAGATGAAACCCGTACGTACGCTGCGGATTCGGTGAGTGGCGGAGAACGGGAGAGCGACACGGCCGGGCACCTCCGTGCCGGGGAGGGACAAGCGTGGCGGCGCCGCCGTGCCGGGGACGAGGGCCCCAGGAACAGCACCCCGGGAGGGCACCCGTCCCTCTCGTTCCGCTCCCCCTCCCATCCTCACCCGAACGCCATCATCGCGACATTCCGCCGCGCTCGCCTTGGGTCGTCGTCCGTCGCCCCAGTCCTCCGTCCCGTATCGCCGTGCCGTGCCGCCGTCCCGTTCCGCCGTCCCTCGCCGTCATCCCCCGAGCCGAGCCCCGTCGGTGGTTCCCCGAATCCCGCTGCTCCCCGAACCGGCCCCGCCCAACCTCGAACCGGCCTCTCCTGGCCCTGCACCGGCCTCTCCTAGCCCTCTACCGCCCCCGCCCAGTCACGGAACCCGCGCTCACCCCGAACCGCCCCTCGCCCAGCCCCGAACCCGCCCTCACCCCGAACCGCCCCCCCGCTCAGCCCGGAACCCGCCCCGCCGCGAGCCGCCCTCCGCGCCCACCCCGCCCCCGCCAATCCGCACCCACCCCGCGCCCACCCCGCCCCCGCCAACCCACCCCCACTTCCCCATCCCGCAGGAAATAATCCGGTGGACCTCGGGTAAGCGCAGGAGGATCTCCGGCGACTCCCCTTGCTGGAAGAAAGGTCGTACGCATACGGTGTCCATACGCAAGGTTCTCCCGTGGAGGATGGGACATGACGGAAATTCTTGATCACCCGACGATCGATGGGCAGGTTTCTGCTGCGCCCCGGGTGGTCGAGCACCCGGCCTGGCCCGTGCTGAAGGACGCCGTCGAGCGGATCCGCAGCTGGCAGTCCGCGGACGGCTCCATCGACTTCACCACCGACCACACCTCGGCCCCTGAAGGCATCCCGACCGCCGAGCCCACCCCGGCCGCCGCTGCGCCTGCCCCGGCGACGAACCCCGCCCCAGCCGCGAAGCCCACCCCCGCGACCGAGCCCGTCCCCACCGCGGAGCCGACCCCCGGGAACACCCCCACCTCCACCCCCACCCCATCCCGCGCCCTCACCCCAACCCCAACCCAAACCCTCGCCACCCAAACCATCACCCAGATCATCGAATCCATCCAGACCCTCTCCCCCCTGCTGCCCCACGACGCCCCCTACCACGCCGCCCTGGTGGAGGACCTCCGCCGCTGGTCGGCCGGAGGCTTCCAGGTGCCGGACTTCCTCGATTCGCTGCTGGCGTTCCAGCCGGCCGCCGATCGCCGGGACGGCCTCCAGCATCTGGTCGTGTTCGCGATGTACACGCAGAACGGCAACCCGGACCGCAATCTCGAAGCGGTCGTGCTGAAGATGGTCTGGCCGGACTGGCTGGCGGAGCTGGAGCGCACCCGCTACGACAACCCGCTGTTCTGCGGGATCGCCTTCGAGGACTTCACGGCCGGGTACGACACCAACTCCGCCGTTCTCTTCCCCGAGACCATCGCCGTACGCGAAGCGCCTGAACGTTTCTCCTGGGGTGGGATCTTCTGCGACCGCGAGGCCGCCCGCTTCCGCCGGGTCACCGCCGCCGCCGTGGACCTGCTCGGCCTCGAACTGCCCGAGGACATCGCCGCGATGGTCCATGACCAGAAGCGCAGCGAAGAGGCGTTCGTGCTCTGGGACATGGTCCACGACCGTACGCACAGCCATGGCGATCTGCCGTTCGACCCGTTCATGATCAAGCAGCGCCAGCCGTTCTGGATGTACGGCCTGGAGGAGCTGCGCTGCGATCTGACCGCCTTCAAGGAGGCCGTGCGGCTCGCCGGGGAAGGTGTCCCGCAGGCTCGTGACGTGCAGTACGCCGTACTGTTCGACCGGATGTTCCGCTTCCCGGTCACCGGTGAGCGGGTCCGCAACTACGACGGGCTCGGCGGCCAGCTGCTCTTCGCCTACCTGCACCGGCACGACGTCGTGCGCTGGACCGACAATAAGCTGTCGATCGACTGGGAACGCGCCCCGCAGATCACCAACCAGCTCTGCGCCGAGATCGAGACCCTCTACCGCGACGGCATCGACCGCCCCAAGCTGGTCCACTGGTTCAAGGGGTACGAGCTGGTCGCCACCTATCTCTCCCCGCACCCGGGATCCAAGTGGGCCAAGGGCCCCGACGCCCTGGACCTGTCCCTGCCGCCCCGCAAACTGGTCGATGACGTGCTTCCGGACGAGTTTCCGCTGAGCATGTTCTATGAGGCGCTGTCCAAGAAGCTGAAGAAGGTGATCGCCTCTACCCGGGGCATCACGGCGGACACCGCCGAGCGCGTCGCCGCGTGAGCGACGCACGCAACGAGAACGCTGCTACGGAGGCGAGGATCATGGGGAACGGGGCGCTCAGCGGCGCGGTGATCGCGGTGGCCGGCGCGGGCGGGCCGGCGGGCCGGGCCACGCTGCTGCGGCTGGCGGAGGCCGGTGCGACCGTCATCGGCGCCGACAACGATCCGGAGCGGCTGGCCGAGGCCGTCGACGCGGCCGGGTACGCGCACGGCGGTGCCACCGTCGTCGGCGACACGGTGGACCTGCTGAACCGGGAGTCGGCCCAGGAGTGGGCGGACCGCATCGAGAAGGACTTCGGCCGGGTCGACGGCCTGGTCCATCTCGTCGGCGGCTGGCGCGGCAGCGAGACCTTCACCAAGACCCGGCTCGACGACTGGGACTTCCTGGAGCTGCTGCTGATCCGCACGGTCCAGCACACCTCGCTCGCCTTCCACGAGGCACTCCAGCGCAGCGACCGGGGCCGGTACGTACTGATCAGCGCGGCCGGCGCGGGCAAGCCCACCGCGGGCAACGCCGCCTACGCCGCCGCCAAGGCCGCCGCCGAGGCGTGGACCCTGGCCCTCGGCGACTACTTCCGCAAGGCGGGAGGCGAGGGCGGCCCGAACGCGGCGGCTGCCATCCTGGTCGTCAAGGCGCTGGTGCACGACGCGATGCGCGCCGAGCGACCCCACGCGAAGTTCGCGGGCTTCACCGATGTCACGGACCTGGCCGAGGCCGTCGTCGGTGTCTGGGACAAGCCCGCCGCCGAAGTGAATGGACGACGTCTGTGGCTGACCGAGAAGCCGTGAACCCCCCGAAGACCGACGCGCGCCGCCACCACGACCCGGAGGTCCGCGGCTTCGCCAGCGACAACTACGCCGGCGTCCACCCGGAGATCCTCGCCGCGCTCGCGCTCGCCAATGGCGGCCACCAGGTCGCCTATGGGGAGGACGACTACACCGAGCATCTCCAGAGTGTGGTCCGCAGCCACTTCGGAGCCACCGCGGAAGCCTTCCCGGTCTTCAACGGCACCGGTGCCAATGTGGTCGCCCTCCAGGCTGTCACCGACCGCTGGGGTGCGGTGATCTGCGCCGAGAGCGCGCACATTCATGTCGACGAGTGCGGGGCGCCCGAGCGGGTCGGCGGGCTGAAGCTGCTCACCGTCCCCACTCCCGACGGCAAGCTCACCCCCGAGCTGATCGACCGGCAGGCGTACGGCTGGGACGACGAGCACCGGGCGATGCCGCAGGTGGTGTCCATAGCGCAGAGCACCGAACTGGGGACCGTCTACACCCCGGACGAGCTCCGCGCGCTGTGCGACCACGCCCACGCGCTCGGGATGCGGGTCCATCTCGACGGCTCGCGGCTCGCCAACGCGGCGGCCTCGCTGGACGTTCCGATGCGGGCGTTCACCAATGCGGCGGGCGTCGATCTGCTCTCCCTGGGCGCCACGAAGAACGGGGCGCTGTTCGGTGAGGCGGTTGTGGTGCTCAATCAGGACGCGGTCAGCCATATGAAGCATCTGCGCAAGCTGTCCATGCAGCTCGCCTCGAAGATGCGGTTCGTGTCCGTGCAACTGGAGGCCCTGCTCACGCGGGACCTGTGGCTGCGCAACGCCCGGCACGCCAATGAGATGGCCCAGCGGCTCGCCGAGGGCGTCCGCGCGGTGCACGGGGTGGAACTGCTCCACCCGGTCCAGTCCAACGCCGTCTTCGCCCGGCTCCCGCACGAGGTGACCGTCCGGCTCCAGCGGCGGTTCCGCTTCTACTTCTGGGACGAGGCGGCCGGGGATGTGCGCTGGATGTGCGCGTTCGACACCACCGAGGAGGACGTGGACACCTTCGTCGCGGCCCTCAAGGAGGAGATGGCCCGCTGAGCCGGGGCGCGCGACTCCCACAAGCATGCATTGCATAGATATGCGGTAATCCGGAAATTCATTGACTCCTGGGTGATCGCCTTTCTATGCTCTGCGGGCATGCAGCTCATCCAGCACACCCCCGACCTGTCCGCCTACCTGGCCGCCGACGAGGTCATCGACCATCACCATCCGCTGGTGAGGCGGACCGCCGCCCGGCTCACGCGGAACGTCACCGACTCGTATGACTATGCGCGGGCCGCCTTCGAGTTCATCCGCGACACCATCCCGCACTCCGCCGACAGCGGCGATCCGCGGGTCACCTGGCGGGCATCGGACGTCCTGGAGCAGCGAACCGGCATCTGCTACGCCAAGGCCCACGCCCTCGCCGCCCTGCTGCGCGCCGAGGACATCCCGGCCGCGCTCTGCTACCAGCGCCTCCGGCACGACGACGGCAGCGGTTATGTGGTGCACGGCCTGATCGCCGTCCGGTTCCGGGGCGCCTGGCACCGGCAGGACCCGCGCGGCAACAAACCGGGGGTGGATGCCCGGTTCTCGCTGACCGGCGAGCGGCTGGCCTTCCCGGTGGCCGGTGCGCCGGACGAAGAGTCCAGTGAGGTGGACTATCCAGTCCTGTACGCTGAACCGCACCCGGTCGTCCTGGACGCCCTCAAGGCCGCCACCGACCGGGCCCAGCTCTGGCAGACGCTCCCCACCGCACTCCCGAGGCAGCCATGACGTTCTCCCTGACCGTCTCCGACGAGGTCCGCGCCCTCGCGCCCGGATTCACCCATGTCACCGTCGAGGCCCATGGACTGGTGGGCGGACCCAGCACCGACGCCAGTGCGGCCCTCCTGGACGACGCCACCCGCCGACTCGCCGTACGTCTGGCCGGAAGGGCACCCCACGAGGACCCCCACATGGCCGCCTGGCGTACGGCGTACAGCGCTTTCGGTGCCAAGCCGTCCCGCACCCGCAACTCCGCGGAGGCACTGGCCCGGCGGGCGCTGACCGATGCCGGACTGCCCCGGATCAACCTCCTGGTGGACCTCTACAACGCCGTCAGCGTGGCCCATCTGATCCCGGTCGGCGGGGAGGACATCGACCGGATCGAGGGCGGGATGCGGCTGGTGCGGGCGCGCGGCGACGAGGACTTCGTGACCGCCGCCGGGGGTGCGGAGACGGTCGAGCACCCGGAGCCCGGCGAGGTGGTGTGGCGCGACGACCTCGGCGTCACCTGCCGCCGCTGGAACTGGCGCCAGGGCCCGCGCACCCGGCTCGACGAGGACACCGTCTCCGGCATCTTCCTGCTGGAGAGCCTCGCCCCGATGCCCGTCACCGAGGTGCGGACGGCGGCGACGGAACTCGCCGAGCTGTTGGAGAAGTTCAGCCCCGGGGCGGAGATCACACTCGGCGGCGCGACGACCGGCCCGGGGGCACCGGCAGCGCGGTAACGATCGCGCGCGTACGGCCCCGGCAGACGTACGCGAGGGCAGGCGGCAACGAACCATGGGCGGCACAAACATCGGGCGGCAAGCAGGCAACGGGGCGCACGACTTGGCCGCCGCCCTAGGTGCGCGGAAGTGCCCCTATCGGGGTGCTAGGCACCAAGGTCGCCACCGCTACCGCCTCCCACCGACACCGCCTCACGCGCACGGGAGCGTCCCCAGCCACCAACCGGGGCCATGACAGACGACGAGCACTGTCCTGCGCGCGCGGGAGGGCCCAGAACTCCAGCCAGGCCGGGAACGCGCTCGCGAGCACCCCCCCACCCGCGCGTCAGCGCTCAGCGGGCCTCCGCCGCCTTGACCGCCTCCGGGGTCGGTGCCGTGCCCCCCAGGTGGGCCGGTATCCACCAGGTGTCGTCGGTGCCCTTGGGGCGGACCGGGTACGCGCGCTGGGCGGCCTCCAGCAGCTCCTGCACCCGGCCGCGCAGGCGCCGGGTCAGCGCCCCCGCGTACTCCTCGCGGGTCGCCTCGATCGCCTCGCCCACCCGGACCGTGACCGGGATGTGGCTGCGCTTGAAGTTCTGCGGGTGGCCCTTGGTCCACAGCCGCTGGGTGCCCCACAGGGCCATCGGGACCAGCGGCACGCCCGCGTCCTGCGCCAGCCGGGCCGCGCCCGACTTGAAGCTCTTCAGCGTGAACGACTCCGAGATGGTGGCCTCTGGGAAGACCCCGATCACCTCGCCGGAGCGCAGGGACTCCAGCGCGTGCCGGTAGGCGGCCTCGCCCTGCTTGCGGTCCACCGGGATGTGCTTCATGCCGCGCATCAGCGGACCGGACACCTTGTGCCGGAAAACCGATTCCTTGGCCATGAAACGGACCAGCCGCTTCTGGGGCAGGGCCGCCAGACCGCTGAAGACGAAGTCCAGATAGCTGATGTGATTGCTGACCAGCACGGCACCGCCCGACGGTGGGATGTTCTCCGAACCCTGGCAGTCGATCTTCAGGTCCCACACCTTGAACAGCGTGCGGGCGAAACCGATCACCGGGCGGTACACAAGCTCTGCCATGGGCGGGACAGGCCCTTCCTGCTCTGCCTGGGAAGGGACTCCCGGCGGAAAGTTACGCGGCCGTAGGTTTACGGCATCTCGCAGATGGTGCCCGAAGAACGAACAGGGGGCCAGCCCTGGTGCCCGCGACCGGCGTAATCCTCGTCACGTCCCATGCCATCGGCGGCACATCGCGCGCGGGACGCCGTTCCCGGGGCCCGCTTCCCGCCCCGCCGCGCTACCTCGGCCGCACCGCCACCCGCCGCGCCAGCAGATACATCTCGCACCCCAGGCAGTACCCGAACGCGGCGTTGAGGAAGGCCGCCGCGAGGGCCGCCCCGGTCGCCGCGAGGCCCAGCCACTGGGGGCCCAGCGCGTAGCCGGCGAGACCGAGCAGGGCGAAGCCGAGCCCCACGGCCTGCGCGAAGCGCGGCGGCTCCGGTGACTCGAACGCCGTCGGCGGCCCGATCCGGGGCCGTACCAGCCGCCGGTAGAGCCAGCCGTACGGCGAGCGGCCCACCCCGCCCGCCGCGCCGAGCGCGAACGCCAGGGTCTGCCAGGCCAGCAGCCAGGCACTCCCGGTGACCAGTACGACCGCCAGGACCACGGCGGTCACGGCCGCCCCGAACCGGGGCCCCCTCACATCGATGTCCATGAATCAACTATTCCGTAGTCCGGACGGCTCGACCGGCCGGGAATCTTTGCAGTCTGATGAACGCTGCACCCGTCGATGACCGGACTGATGGTGTGCCTGGCGGTGCTCGCGGTGGCGAGCGCCTATGGAGTGCTGCACAAGCGGCGGAGCGGGAGAGTACGGGTGCGCGGGCGGGACGACGGCAAACGGCTCGGCGCGGCCGAACTGGGCGGGGCCCTGGGGGAGCGGGCCACCCTGGTGCAGTTCTCCAGCGCCTTCTGCGCCCCGTGCCGGGCGACCCGCCGGATCCTGGGGGAGGTCGCCGGGATGGTGCCGGGCGTCGCCCATGTGGAGATCGACGCCGAGGCGCGGCTGGACCTCGTCCGCGCGCTGGAGATCCTCAGGACGCCGACCGTGCTGGTGCTCGACGCGGACGGGCGGATCGTGCGGCGGGCGACCGGGCAGCCGCGCCGGGCGGATGTGATCGCGGCACTGGGCGAGGCCGTGTGAGCCGGGAGGTGGCGGAGCGTCGGTTGGGTCACTCACCGGCGGTGAATCAGGTCCCATGTGCCCTGGCGTACTTGACCGGGGCCGCCGGGCGTCGGGAGCCTGGTGCCATGCGCGGGATCGCCCCATGACGGCCGTACCGGATCTGGAGTCCGCCCTGAGCGGGGTCCGGCCCGGCTCGCCCGAACTGCTGCGGTCGTTCTTCCGGCGGCACGCGGCGGGGGTCGCGGTGATCACCGCGCGCGGTGCCCGGGGTCCGGCCGGTTTCACGGCCACGTCCCTGGTGTCGGTCGCGGCCGAACCCCCGCTGCTGTCCTTCGGGATCGCCACGGGGGCCTCCAGCTGGCCCGCGGTCGAGACGGCGGAGTACGTCGGGGTGCATCTGCTGGCGGAGCGCCAGCGGGAGCTGGCGGACACGTTCGCGCGCAGCGGGGCCGACCGCTTCGGGCCGCCCACCCGGTGGCGGGAGGGCCCCGAGGGGGTGCCGCTGCTGGCGGGGGTGCTCGCGTGGGCGGTGTGCCGGGTGCACGCGCGCGTGCCCGCGGGTGACCATCGGATCGTGATCGCCGAGGTCGTCCAGGGTGACCCCACGGGGTCCGGAAGTCCCTTGCTGTACCACCGGGGGGACTTCACCGGCCTGCGGGATTGATCACGTGGCCGCGCGCCTGCGGGACCGTCCAGTTCCGGTTACGCTGCGTTGCAAAGGTCACAGTTCAAAGCGCTTGCTTAGCGGGCATGAACTGGGTGTACTGACGAGTAATATTCTGGTAGGTGCGCAGGTCGCCCCGACCGGGACCGGCTGCCAGGGGCGCCTATGCTGCCTGCTGGAAGGCAGCCGAGAAATGACGATTGCAGTAGGAGAGCCGGCGTGAGCTTGAGGATCGTTGTCACTGTGAAGTACGTGCCCGACGCCACTGGCGACCGGCACTTCGCCGATGACCTGACCGTCGACCGCGACGACGTCGACGGCCTGCTCTCCGAACTGGACGAGTACGCGGTCGAACAAGCCCTCCAGATCTCCGAGAACTCCGACGACGACGTCGAGGTCACCGTCCTGACGGTCGGCCCCGAGGACGCCAAGGACGCGCTGCGCAAGGCCCTGTCCATGGGCGCCGACAAGGCCATCCACGTCGAGGACGACGACCTGCACGGCACCGACGCCATCGGCACCTCCCTGGTGCTCGCCGCCGCGATCGAGAAGGCCGGCTACGACCTGGTCGTCTCCGGCATGGCCTCCACCGACGGCAGCATGGGCATCGTCCCGGCGCTGCTCGCCGAGCGGCTGCGGGTCCCGCAGGTCACGCTGCTCTCCGAGGTTGCCGTCGAGGACGGCAAGGTCACCGGCCGCCGGGACGGCGACGCGGCCTCCGAGCAGCTCGAAGCCTCCCTGCCGGCCGTCGTCTCGGTCACCGACCAGTCGGGCGAGGCCCGGTACCCGTCCTTCAAGGGCATCATGGCGGCCAAGAAGAAGCCGGTGCAGTCCTGGGACCTGTCCGACCTGGACCTGGACGACGACGAGGTCGGTCTGGAGAACGCCTACACGGTCGTCGACTCCGCCACCGAGCGCCCGGCCCGCACCGCTGGCACGATCGTCAAGGACGAGGGCGAGGGCGGCAAGCAGCTCGCCGAGTTCCTCGCGAGTCAGAAGTTCGTCTGAGCCTGCCGCACGGCAGCTCGACCGGCGCCCGCGCGGGCGAGGCATCCCGCCCGCCGCCCGGCCTGCCCGCCGACTCTGATTCGCCGACCGCCCCGCCCCCTTCGCACAGCAGGAGAGAAGAAGTCCCATGGCTGAAGTTCTCGTCTACGTCGACCACGTGGACGGCGCCGTCCGCAAGCCCACCCTGGAGCTGCTGACCCTCGCCCGCCGACTCGGCGACCCGGTCGCCGTCGCCCTGGGCAACGGCGCCGCCGACACCGCCGCCGTCCTCGCCGAGCACGGCGCCGTCAAGGTCCTCACCCACGACGCCGCCGAGTACGACGACTACCTGGTCGTCCCCAAGGTCGACGCCCTCCAGGCCGCCTACGAGGCCGTCTCCCCGGCCGCCGTGCTGGTGCCGTCCTCCGCCGAGGGCAAGGAGATCGCCGCCCGCCTCGCGCTGCGGGTCTCCTCGGGCATCATCACCGACGCCATCGACGTGGAGGCCGGTGACGAGGGCCCGGTCGCCACCCAGTCGGTGTTCGCCGCAGCCTTCACCACCAAGTCCCGCGTCTCCAAGGGCACCCCGGTCATCACGGTCAAGCCGAACTCGGCCGCGGTCGAGGCCGAGCCGGCCGCCGGTGACGTCGAGGCCCTCTCGGTGACCTTCTCCGACCTGGCCACCACCACCCGGGTCACCTCCCGCACGCCGCGCGAGTCGACCGGCCGCCCGGAGCTGACCGAGGCCGCGATCGTGGTCTCCGGCGGTCGAGGGGTCAACGGCGCCGAGAACTTCGCCGTGATCGAGGCCCTCGCCGACGAGCTGGGCGCGGCCGTGGGCGCCTCGCGTGCCGCCGTGGACGCCGGCTGGTACCCGCACACCAACCAGGTCGGCCAGACCGGCAAGTCCGTCTCGCCGCAGCTCTACATCGCGGCCGGTATCTCCGGCGCGATCCAGCACCGCGCGGGCATGCAGACCTCCAAGACCATCGTGGCCGTCAACAAGGACGCCGAGGCCCCGATCTTCGACCTGGTCGACTACGGCATCGTCGGCGACCTCTTCGCCGTCGTGCCCCAGCTCACCGAGGAGATCAAGACCCGCAAGGGCTGATCACCCGCGAGGGCGGGTTCGTTCCCCGGACGCCCTACGAGGCCCTTGTGGAGCCCTACAGGGTCCCTATGGACGTCGGACGAGGCCCCTGGGACGTTGTGCGAGGCCCCTGGAACGCTGTACGAGGCCCCTGTGACCGCTCTTGTGGCGGGCGCGGGGGCCTCGGGCGTGTCGTGGGGCACGGTGGCGTTCAGCCGAGGGTGAGGGTCGCCTGCACCGGGAGATGGTCGCTCGGGAACCGGCCGTCCAGGGAGAAGGTGTTGATGTCCGCGCGGTGGGTGGTCACCCCGGGCGTGGTGAGGATCCAGTCGATGCGGTCGCCGTCCGGGGTCAGCGGGCGGTAGCCGTGGAAGGTGGCGTACAGGGGGCCGCGTTCGGCGGCGGTGTCCCAGGTGTCGGTGAGTCCGGCGGCCAGCAGCGTGTCGTGGACGGGGCTCCGGTGGGCGGCCACATTGAAGTCGCCGGTGACCACCAGCGGCAGGGCGGGGTCCAGGGCGGCGATCCGCCGCACGAGCAGCTCGGTGGCGCGGGTGCGGGCGTGCGCGCTGCTGTTGTCCAGATGGGTGTTGAGCGCGATGAACTCCCGGCCGTCGTCGGCCCGGTCGCGGAACCGGACCCAGGTGACCATCCGGATGGAACCGCCGCCCCAGGTGTTCGATCCGATCACCTCCGGCGTGTCGGACAGCCAGAAGTGGTCGAACTCCAGCGGTGCGAGCCGCCGGGTGTCGTACAGGATCGCCATGAACTCGTCCCGGCTGCCGCCCGCGCGGCCGGTGCCGATCCAGTCGAAGTGCGGCCCGAGGTCGCTCTCGATGTCCCGCAGCTGCTGGTACAGGCCCTCCTGGGTGCCGATCAGATGGGGCCGCTCCCGGCGCAGCAGGGCGCGCATGACCGGTCTGCGGACGCTCCAGCTGTTCGGCTCGGCGGTGCTCGCGTAGCGCAGGTTGAAGGACATGACCTCCAGCCGCCCCTGTGGGCGTTCGTCGCCGGACGCGGCGGCGGTCACGGCGGCGCCCGACAGGGGCACGGCGACCGTGGCGGCGAGCGCGCTCTTCAGACCCGTACGGCGGCTGACACGGCTGCGGTTCGGCACGGGGGCTCCTTCGCGGGGTGGCCCGGCGGCCGGACCGGCGCGGGGCGAGGCGGGTGTACCGAAGTGTGTACCGAAGTGTTCTACCGCCGTATGAGTTGGGCGTGAACATGCCGATATGCAGGAGTGTCCCGACATGGAAGGGGTGTTGACCCGGGGTGGAGCGGCGGATAGCTTCATTCAACGGATTGTTGATTCCATGAAGCGGAAAAGCGGAGGGTGTGGCATGGGTCAGGGCCAGCAGGAGCGGGTGCGCACGAGCCTCGCGGGCGCCGTCAGCGAGGAGATCAGCGCCTTCCTCGCCCCGGTCGACGCCGAACGGGAGCGCCGCTACCCCGGAGACCCCGGCACCCGCCAGCCCGTCCACACCGTCTACGTCCCCGGCGACGCCTTCACCGCCGACACCGTCCGCTCCTGGGGCGACCAGGCCCTCGCCGCCCTGGACGAACACGCCCCCGACGCCGCCTCCTTCGCCGCCGTCCTCGGCCTGGACGACGCCCTCGCCGAACCCGTCCACGCGCGCGTGCGCGCCAAACTCACCCAGGAGCCCATCGAGGACCTGCGCGTCGACTTCGAGGACGGCTACGGGCCCCGCCCCGACGCCGAGGAGGACGAGACCGCCGCCCGCGCCGCCCGGCTCATCGCCGAGGCGTACACCGGGGGCACCGCCGCGCCCTACATGGGCATCCGTATGAAGTGCATGGAGGCGCCGGTCCGCGACCGGGGCATCCGCACCCTGGACATCTTCCTCACCGGACTCGTCGAGGCGGGCGGCCTGCCCGGCGGACTGGTGCTGACGCTGCCCAAGGTGACCTGCCCCGAGCAGGTCACCGCCATGGTCCGGCTCCTGGACGCCTTCGAGAAGGCACACGCCCTGGAGCCCGGCCGGCTCGGCTTCGAGATCCAGATCGAGACCAGCCAGTCCATCCTGGGCGCCGACGGCACCGCCACCGTCGCCCGGCTGATCCACGCCGCCGAGGGCCGCGCCACCGGCCTGCACTACGGCACCTTCGACTACAGCGCCTGCCTCGGCGTGTCGGCCGCCCACCAGTCCAGTGACCACCCCGCCGCCGACCATGCCAAGGCCGTCATGCAGGTCGCCGCCGCGGGCACCGGCGTACGCCTCTCCGACGGCTCCACCAACGTCCTGCCGGTCGGCCCGACCGACCGGGTCCACGACGCCTGGCGGCTCCACTACCGCCTCACCCGGCGCGCCCTGGCCCGCGCCTACTACCAGGGCTGGGACATGCACCCCGGGCACCTCCCCACCCGCTACGCCGCCGTTTTCGCCTTCTACCGCGAGGGCTTCGAGGCCGCCGCCGCCCGCCTCGCCCGCTATGCCGGACACACCGCCGGGGACGTCATGGACGAACCCGCCACCGCCAAGGCCCTCAGCGGCTATCTGCTGCGCGGCCTGGACTGCGGCGCCCTCGACAGCGCCGAGGTCACCGGCCTGACCGGGCTGTCCCGCACCGACCTGGAGGGTTTCGCGACACCCCGGCGGGGGGATCTGACGACGTCCGCCTGATCATCCGATCGCAGCGCCGGTACCTCCGGTGAGGGCGGGTGTCCGTGCGGCGGTGGGTCCGCGAGTCCGGTGCTGGCCGTGCGGCAGCGGGTCCGGTACGGCCGTCCAGGCGCGGACGGCCGCTGTCAGTGCCGGTCCGTAGGCTGTGGACGATCACAGCGATGCCCACGACTCCCCGGCGCCCGGACTCCCGGCCGCCCGACCCCGCCGTACGAACCTCTCCAGGCCGGAGGCCATGACCAGACCCTGTTCCGCGAACAGTTCGGTGCCGCGGGCGCCGACCGCCGGATCGGCGCGCACCCGCGCGCAGAACTCCTCCGGAGTCGCCCCGCACAGCTCCCGCAGCCCAGGCAGCGCGGCCAGCAGCCCGGTGAGCAGGGTCCGCTGGTCGCCGTGGCGCAGACGCGAGCCGCCGCCGTCGCGCAGCACGCCCCGGCGATTGACGTAGGCGTACGCGCCCGGGAGGGTCCGTCCGTCCGCCAGGTCGATCCGGACGTCCGGCGCGGGCAGCCAGGCCCGCCGGTAGTTGCCGTCCGGCAGCGGTACGCCCTCGCTGGCGTCGACCGCGGCGAGTTGACCGGCGTCGAGCCAGGTGAGGAACAGCTCCCGTGCCGTGCCCGGCGCGGCGAAGGGGGACGCGCTGATGTATCCCATCCGGCTGATGTGCGCCGACACGCCGATGCCGATCCCGGTGACCCGCGCCTTGACCAGGGGGAGCGGCGTCGTGATCGCGAACTCGGCGAGCTTCGCGCGGAGCTGGGCGGGACTGGCGTTGGAGCCCACGGCCAGCACCGGTACGCGGTCCTCGTGGACCAGCCGGGTCAGCGGCAGCAGCCGGTCGCCGGTGAGGAGCGCGGAGTCGGGTGGCCAGGCGCCCGGGTAGGTCAGCGGGTGGTCGCGGGGGACCACGGCCAGGCCCAGGGCCTCCAGGGTGGGGCCGGGGAGTCCGGGGGAGGGGCCGTCGGGGTCGGCCCCGAGAGGGCCGGGAGCGGTGGCCGGAGGCCCCGGGTGTGCCTCGCCGCCCCCGCCGTCGCCGTCCGTCGCCTCGTCCATCGTGCCGTTCCTCAGTCCTGCGGTGGCAACTCGCCCGAGCCGCGCTTGATCAGCCGGGTCGGCAGTTCGATCCGTTCCGGTGTGATCAGTGTGCCGTCGAGTTGCCGGAACAGCCGCTCGGCGGCCGTCCGGCCGAGGGCCGCCGCGTCCTGGGCGATCACCGTGACCCCCGGCTGGAGCAGATCGCCCAGCTCGATGTCGTCGAAGCCGACCAGGGCCACCCGGCGCCGCTGCTCGGCCAGGACCCGGATCACGGTGACCGTCACCCGGTTGTTGCCCGCGAAGATCGCGGTGACCGGATCGGGGCCGGTGAGCATCTCCTCGGCCGCCCGCCGCACCCGCTGCGGGTCCGTCACCCCGAGGGATATCCAGGCGTCGGCGACCTCCGTACCGGCGTCCTCCATGGCGGCGCGGTAGCCGCGCAGCCGCTCGGCGGCGGTGTGGATCCGGGGCCGGTCGCCGATGAAGCCGATCCGGCGGTGACCGCCCGCGATGAGATGCGCCACCCCGTCCCGGGCCCCGCCGAAGCTGTCCGAGAGCACCGCGTCGGCGTCGATCCGCCCGGCCGGACGGTCCACGAACACCGTGGCCACCCCCGCGCGGATCTCCGGCTCCAGATAGCGGTGGTCGTCCCCGGCCGGGATCACCACGAGGCCGTCCACCCGGCGGGCGCACAGGGCCAGCGCGAGTTCCTGCTCGCGCTCGGGGTCCTCCGCGCTGGAACCGTTGATGAGCAGCGCCCCGTGCGCGCGGGCCACCTCCTCCACCGCCCGGCTCAGCGGACCGTAGAACGGGTCGGCGAGATCCTCCAGGACCAGCCCGATGCTCGCGGTACGGCCCTTGCGCAGCACCCGCGCGCTGTCGTTGCGCCGGAACCCCAGCGCGTCGATCGCCTCCTGCACCCGCCGCTCGGTCTCCGGTGTGACCCCCGGCTCCCCGTTGACGACCCGCGAGACCGTCTTCAGACCGACCCCGGCTCGTGCGGCCACGTCCTTCATGGTCGGCCGATTGCCGTAACGGGTCGTCGGGAGGCCGTCTGCTCGGCGGTGCGTGTCGGGCACGATGTGGTGTCCTGTTCCTGTGGTCCGCGGTGATGCGTCGGAGCATCGGGGCAAATGAGGATGTGGCGTCGAGCATAGGGCCTGGACAACGTTGTCAGAGGCGCGAGAGACTGTCCACCGCAATCTTCGGCCCGCGCGCCCCACCGCTGGACCGGCCTGCCCATTCCCCGCAGCCCCGCGGGGAGACCGACCTTGGTTGACGGGGAGATCCCACTCTGATGCACACCGACCTCGTGGCAGCTCTCGACATCGGCGGTACCAAGATCGCCGGGGCGCTGGTGGACGGCCACGGCACGATCGTGACGCGGGCCCAGCGCGCGACACCCGCGCAGGAGAACGGCGACACGGTGATGGGAGCCGTGGAGGAGGTGCTCCGGGACCTCACCGCCTCGCCCCACTGGGTCCGCGCGGACGCCCTCGGCATCGGCAGCGCGGGCCCGGTGGACGCCACCGCGGGGACCGTGAGCCCGGTGAACGTTCCCGGCTGGCGTGACTATCCCCTGGTCCACCGCGTCCGGGAAGCGGTCGGCGGACTGCCGGTCGAACTGATCGGCGACGGCGTGGCGATCACCGCCGCCGAACACTGGCAGGGCGCCGCGCGGGGCCATGACAACGCCCTGTGCATGGTCGTCTCCACCGGTGTCGGCGGCGGTCTGGTGCTGGGCGGGCGGCTGCATCCGGGACCCACCGGCAACGCCGGGCACATCGGCCACATCAGCGTCGAACTCGACGGCGATCCCTGCCCGTGCGGTTCGCGCGGATGCGTCGAGCGCATCGCGAGCGGTCCGAACATCGCCCGGCGGGCACGGGAGGGCGGCTGGCGGCCCGGCCCGGACGGCGACATGTCCGCCGCCGCGGTGGCCGCCGCCGCCCGTGCGGGCGATCCGGTGGCCGTCGCGTCCTTCGAGCGGGCCGCGCAGGCCCTCGCCGCCGGGATCGCGGCCACCGCGACCCTGGTCGAGATCGACATCGCCGTGGTCGGCGGCGGGGTCGGCAAGGCGGGGCCGGTCCTGTTCGATCCGCTGCGCAGGGCGCTCGCCACGTACGCCACGCTGTCCTTCGTCCAGCGGCTGACCGTGGTTCCGGCGCAGATGGGGACGGACGCGGGGCTCGTGGGGGCGGCAGCGGCGGTCCTGGCACGGCGGTCGGACCCTACGGTGGCGGGGGTGTAGGCGGTGGTGGGGGTGAGGGGCTTGTGGTGAGGGGCTAAGGGGTGGGGGAGTTGGAGCGGGTGGGCGATTCCGGCTGACGGGTGCTTGTTCGGTCGGTGGGTGCTTGGTTCGCTCAGGAGGTGCTTGTTCGGTCCATGGGTGCTTGTTCGGTCTGTGGGTGTGTGTTTGGGTCGGTGAGTGCTTGTTCGGTCCATGGGTGAGCGATCGATCTCAGCGAGATCGATCGCTCACCCATGGACCAGGTGCCGCTGCCGTGGCTTACCGGCCCCCTGGTGACCGGTGCGACGGGTTCCCGTTCAGCAGCTCAGGCGGGCGTCCGCCCAGTCTCCGTGGTCCGAAGTGATGCCGTCGCCGCCGTCGGTGACGACCAGGCGGACGGTGCTCGCGCCGGTCACGTCCGCGCGGAGCGGCTGCGCGGGGGCCGAGGTGGTGAGGACCCCGGTGGCGGCGGCGAGGCGGTCGTCCGCCCAGATCTGGAACGCGACCGTGCCCCAGGCGCCTTCCTCGTCGTCGACGCCGACCTCGGTGGTGACGGCGGTGCAGTGGCCGCCGGTGTAGTACTCGATCGCGCTCTCGGCGTGCACGCCGAGGCCCTTCTCGTACACCGTGCCCTCGATGGTGATCGGGGTGCCGTCGCCCGCCTCGTGCTCGCCGTTGCTGGTGTCGCGTTCGACCGGTCCCCAGCCGTTGGCGGACATCAGCCAGGGCAGATCGCTCAGATATGGGGCGCCCGGGGGCGGGGCGACGGCCACGGTCGTGGTCACCGGCCTTTCGGTCCGCACCCGTTGTCCGTTCGGGGCGCGGTAGTCGGCGCGCAGGGTGAGGTCGTACGCACCGGGCTCGGCGTTCGCGGGTGGGGTGATCTGCCAGCCGGTCCTGAGGGTGCGGCCGGTGGGGAGGGAGCGGGCGGTGGTCGGGGAGGTGGCGCGGACGGTCCAGCCCCGGGGGCCGTTCAGGGTGACGGAGACGTGCTGGGCCGGGGTGCGGCCGAGCGTCGTGAGGTGGGTGTCGAGCGGGGCGGGGCGGCCGGCCTCGACCAGGGAGCGGCTGACCGGGCCGTACTCGACGGCGGGCGGGTACTGGGCCCAGCGGGAATCGGCCCGGACCCGCAGCAGCACGGTGCCGTGGGCGGGGACGGTCGCGGCGAGGGTGCCCGCCGTGTTGTAGGTGCGGTGCTCCCACAGATCCCGGCTGGTGTACCCGGAGGCGGCGGGCAGACCGACGGCACGCGCGGTCGTGGCGACGCGCTGCGGGCTGTTGGACTCGTTGAACAGGGCCACCGCGCGGCTGCCGTCCCGCATCTCCTTGGCGACCACCCAGCGCCCGCCCTCGGACGAGACGACCCTGCCCTGCTTGCCGAGCGGGTCCTGGTCGACGGCGATGACCTCGCGGTTGCCGAGGATCTCGAAGGTGGCGTCGGACGCCTCCCGCAGATCGCTGCCGATGAGCAGCGGCGCGGCCATGATCGACCACATCGAGAAGTGGGTGCGGTACTCGGTGTCGGTCATACCGCCGTTGCCTACCTCCAGCATGTCCGGGTCGTTCCAGTGGCCGGGCCCGGCGTACTCGGCGAGCGGCAGATTGCGCTTCATGATGGAGAGCATCGAGCCCCATTCGTCGCTGATGTCCCCGGTGGTGCGCCACAGCTGGCCGACGCCCTCGGCCCACTCCCAGGGCCTGTTCTCGCCCCACTCGCAGATGCTGTAGACGATGGGGCGCCCGGTCTCCTCCGTGGCGGCCCGGAGCGCGTCCCGCATCGTGGTGTAGCGCTGGATCGCGTCCACGCCCTGGTTGTTGCAGTTGTCGTACTTGAGGTAATCCACGCCCCAGTCCGCGAACTGCCGGGCGTCGCTGTACTCATGGCCGAGCGCGCCGGGGAAACCGGCGGAGTTGCAGGTCTTGGTGCCCGCGCTGGTGTAGATGCCGAGCTTGAGCCCGCGCGCGTGCACATAGTCCGCGACGGCCTCGATGCCGTTCGGGAAGCGCACCGGGTCGGGGACGAGTCGGCCGTCGGCGTCCCGCGCGGGCAGCGCCCAGCAGTCGTCCAGATTGACGTACTCGTACCCGGCGTCCTTGAGGCCCTTCTCGACGAAGATGTCGGCGATCCCCTTGACCATCGCCTCGTCGAACTCGGCGCGGCAGTGGGTGGAGTTCCAGTTGTTGAAACCCATCGGAGGGGTCGGGGCCAGACCGTCGTCCAGGGCGGGGGCGGTCGGTTGTCCGGTCGGCTGTCCGGTCCGGTTGTCGGCCTCCTGGGTGCCCGATTCGGTGACCGGGGCCGGTGCGGCGGCGGTACCGGTGGCCGCCAGGGCGGGCGGTGCGGCGAGTCCCGCCGTGCACAGCGCTCCGGCCGTGAGCAGTGCGGCGGCACTGCGGCGGGCTGTGCGGTGGTGAAGGTGACGCATCATGACGTTCCTCCCGGCATACGAAAGATGCGATGATTGCATGCCCATGTCATCCGTGCGTTCACGGTAGGACGTGTCGAAGTGTGTTGGAAGATGCGCGGCAGGGGGTGTTCGATTTTGTTGAGTGGCTCAGGTGTGGGGGAGGTGACCGGGCCGCTGGAGCCGCGCCGTGCGCCGCGCCGTGTGCCCTGCCGTGCGCCGTGCCGTGCGTCGCGCTCTGCACCCGTCCGGCCCATGGCCGTGACCCGGGTACGGCTCCGGGAGTTGAGGGGGGCATGAAGAAGCGCAGCATGCTGGCCATCGCCTCCCTCGCCACCGGATTCGTCGTCGCCGCCGTGACCCCGTCCCACGGACTCGGCGACGCGCTGACCGACATCGATGTGAACGGCACCCTGAGCGCCGTCGACCGCACCATCGCCAGCGACAGCCTGGCCGTGGACGAGAACGCCCTGGGTGGTGGCGGCCACCAGGAGTGACCGGCGGCCCGTAGCCCCCGCGCCATGGCGCCGGACCCCGTACGGCGGGGTCCGGCGCCATGGTGTTTCCCCCGCCGTTCCCCCTCGCTGTCACCCGCCCTCAACTGGGGCTGGTTTCCGTGGCAGGGTGGAGCGGGCAAGCCACTGGGGCCAACAGAAGAGGGGGAAACGTGACCGTCGTCTGGATCAACGGTGCGTTCGGTGCGGGAAAGACCACCACCGCACGGGAACTGATCGAGCTGATCCCGAACTGCACGCTCTTCGACCCCGAGGTCATCGGCGCCGCACTCGCACAGCTGCTGCCGGCCAAACACCTCGCCGAGGCCGGCGACTTCCAGGACCTGCCGATTTGGCGCCGTCTGGTGATCGACAGCGCCGCCGCGATGCTCGCCGAACTCGGCGGAACGCTCGTGGTGCCCATGACGCTGCTGCGCCAGGACTACCGCGACGAGATCTTCGGTGGACTCGCCGCCCGCCGGATCGCCGTCCGCCATCTGGTGCTCAGCCCGGCCGAAACGATCCTGCGCGACCGGATCGCCCACCGCGAGGTCCCGCCCGACCTCCCGGACGGCGAGATACGCATCCGGCAATGGTCGTTCGATCAGATAGAACCGTTCAAGACCGCTTTCGGCTCATGGCTCGGCGGGGACGCGCATCCGATCGACAACGGTTCGCTCACTCCCCGGCAGACCGCCGCCCGGATCGCCGACGCGGTCGGCGCGGGGGACGTGCCGCCGTGCGACATCGTGCAGACCCCGGAACCCACCGCCGAGACGGTCGCCTCCGGGGTGCTCCTCTTCGACGAGCGGGACCGGGTCCTGCTGGTCGACCCGACCTACAAGCCCGGCTGGGAGTTCCCCGGCGGTGTCGTGGAACCCGGCGAGGCCCCCGCCCGCGCCGGGATGCGCGAGGTCACCGAGGAGACCGGCGTCCGGCTCGACGAGGTACCGCGGCTGCTCGTGGTCGACTGGGAACCCCCGGCGCCGCCCGGTTACGGCGGACTGCGCCTGCTCTTCGACGGCGGTCGGCTCGACTCCGGCCGGGCCGCGCGGCTGCTGCTGCCCGGCCCCGAACTCCGTGACTGCCGCTTCGTCACCGAGACCGAGGCCGCGCGGCTGCTGCCGCCCGTGCGCTACCAACGCCTCAGGTGGGCCCTGCGCGCCCGCGAGCGGGGCGCGGCGCTGTACCTGGAGGCGGGGGTGCCGGTGGGAGGGGACGGGCAGGAGGGGGACGGGGGCTGAGGGGGCCGGGTCAGGGTGCAGCACCGGGGCCCGGAACGCCGACCCCGGGCGCCGCATAGGAGCGGAGCCCGCGCGCCGCGGAAACTGCTCAAGGGACCCCGGTGAAGGGATCGCGGTGAGGAGGGACCCCGGTGACTTACCAGGGTCCCTGTGACCGGTCGTACGAACCCACGTGCAACCCGGCGGCGAGCGGCGAGCAAGGTGCCGGGGGATTCGGTGCCGCCCCCCTGCGGGCGAGGTGCCGAGTACTCGGACGGCCGCCCCGCGAACGGGGCACCCGGGTGCCCCGTCCCGACGGGCCCGGATTACCGTCCTGGCGTCCCGGGCCCCGACCCGGCCACCTGACCCGGCCCCCGACCCGCCTCAGCTCGCCGCGTAGTTGCGCAGGAACAGGGCCTCGGCGACCGAGAGCCGCTCCAGTTCCTCGGGGGACACGCTCTCGTCGACCGCGTGGATCTGGGCCTCCGGCTCGCTCAGGCCGATGAGCAGGATCTCGGCCTGCGGATAGAGCGCGGCCAGGGTGTTGCACAGCGGGATCGAGCCGCCCTGACCCGCGTACTGCATCTCCTGGCCCGGGTAGGCGACGGCCATCGCCTCCGCCATGGCCTGGTACGCCGGGCTGGTCGGGTCGGCGCGGAACGGCTGGCCCTGCCCGACCTGCGCGGTGGTCACCCGGGCGCCCCACGGCGTGTGCGCCTCCAGGTGGGCCTGGAGCAGCTTCGTCGCCTCGGCCGCGTCCACACCCGGCGGCACCCGCAGGCTCACCAGCGCGCGGGCGCCCGCCTGCACCGACGGGGTGGCGCCGACGACCGGCGGGCAGTCGATGCCGAGGACGGTCACCGCCGGGCGCGCCCAGATCCGGTCGGCGACCGTGCCCGAGCCGATCAGCTCCACGCCGTCCAGCACCTTGGCGTCCGTACGGAACTGGGACTCGTCGTACTGGAGGCCCTCCCAGCCGGGGCCGGTGGGCAGGCCGTCGACCGTGGTCGAGCCGTCCTCGGCGCGCAGCGAGTCGAGGACGCGGATCAGCGCGGCCAGCGCGTCCGGGGCGGCGCCGCCGAACTGGCCGGAGTGCAGATTGCCTTCGAGGGTGTCCACCGAGACCCGGACCATGGTCATACCGCGCAGGGTGGTGGTGACCGTCGGCAGGCCGACCCGGAAGTTCCCGGCGTCGCCGATGACGATCGTGTCGGCGGTGAGCAGTCCGGGGTGCGCCTCGGCGTACCGCTCCAGGCCGCCCGTGCCCATCTCCTCCGAGCCCTCGGCGATCACCTTGATGTGCACCGGGACGCCGCCGTTCGCCTTGAGCGCCCGCAGCGCCAGCAGGTGCATGATCACACCGCCCTTGCAGTCGGCGGCACCGCGCCCGTACCAGCGTCCGTCGCGCTCGGTCAGCTCGAACGGCGGGGTGGTCCAGGCGGCCTCGTCCAGCGGCGGCTGTACGTCGTAGTGCGCGTACAGCAGCACGGTGCGGGCGCCCTCGGGGCCGGGCAGATGGCCGTAGACCGACTGGGTGCCGTCCGGCGTGTCGAGCAGGGCGACGTTCTCGAAGCCCTCGGCGGTCAGCGCGTCGGCGACCCAGCGGGCGGCGCCCTCGCTCTCGCTCCTCGGGAACTGGTCGAAGTCCGCCACCGACTTGAAGGCCACCAGCTCGGTGAGCTCCGCCTTCGCCCTGGGCATCAGCGAGGCGACGGTCTCGGCGACCGGATTCGACGACATGGGCACGCTCCTCGTAGGTGCGACGTTGTACTTCGGTGAACGGGTCTGCGCGGTCGGCGGACGCCCGGAAGCACTGGCTGCTGGTTCTGCACGCTCGCGCGCGCGGACAGGCGGCGCTCCTGGGCGACCGGTGACCGCGCGAGTGTAGGCGCGCCTTTGTACGGGGCGCATACGCAGCAGATCCTCCCACAGTGGCCTGCGGCGGCACGGCCTAGGATGCGGGAGACAGTCGGCAGGCGGCGGATCGGGAGCAGTAGACCATCGTGAGCAGCGAGAACTCTTCGGCGGACGACGTGCGGCAGGTGTGGGACGTCGTCGTGGTGGGCGCGGGGCCGGCGGGCGCCTCGGCCGCGTATGCGGCGGCGGTCGCCGGGCGCCGCGTGCTGGTGCTGGAGAAAGCCGATCTGCCCCGGTACAAGACGTGCGGAGGAGGCATCATCGGCCCCTCGCGCGACGCGCTGCCACCCGGCTTCGAACTGCCGCTGCGCGACCGGGTGCACGCGGTCACCTTCTCCCACAACGGGCGCTACACGCGGACGCGCCGGTCCAAGCAGATGCTGTTCGGTCTGATCAATCGACCGGATTTCGATCAGCAACTGGTCGAGCACGCCCAGAAGGCGGGTGCAGAGCTGCGGACCGGGGCCACGGTGTCGCGGGTCGAGCAGCACGGCTCCGCCGTCCCGGACCGGCGGACGGTCGCCGTCGTCCTCCAGGGCGGCGAGACCCTGCTCGCGCGCGCGGTGGTCGGCGCGGACGGCAGCGCGAGCCGCATAGGAGCCCACGTCGGCGTCAAGCTGGACCAGGTGGACCTGGGGCTGGAAGCGGAGATCCCGGTCCCCGAGACCGTGGCGGAGGACTGGAAGGGCCGGGTTCTCATCGACTGGGGCCCGATGCCCGGCAGTTACGGCTGGGTCTTCCCCAAGGGCGACACGCTCACGGTCGGGGTGATCTCCGCGCGCGGCGAAGGCGCCGCCACCAAGCGCTACTTGGAGGACTTCGTCGGGCGGCTCGGCCTCGCCGGGTTCGAACCGAGCATCTCCTCCGGGCACTTGACCCGCTGCCGCGCCGACGACTCGCCGCTCTCGCGCGGGCGGGTGCTGGTCTGCGGCGACGCGGCCGGTCTGCTGGAGCCGTGGACGCGCGAGGGCATCTCCTTCGCCCTGCGCTCCGGGCGCCTCGCGGGCGAGTGGGCTGTCCGGATCGCGGAGGCGCACGACGCGGTGGACACCCGCCGCCAGGCCCTCAACTACGCCTTCGCGATCAAGGCCGGGCTGGGCGTGGAGATGGCCGTCGGCAAGCGGATGCTGCGGATCTTCGAGCGGCGTCCGGGGCTGTTCCACGCGGCGCTGACGGGCGTCCGCCCGGCCTGGAAGGCGTTCATGGACATCACCCGGGGCGCGACCTCGCTGGGGGAACTGGTCCGCAGCCGCCCGATCGCCCAGCGCGCGCTGGCCATGCTGGACCGCCGGATGCCGCCGGAGCCGAAGTCGGAGCCTGAGCCGAAGTCGGAGCCGGAGAGGGAGAAGGCGGAGGCGAAGGAGACGGATCCGAAGCCGGGCACGAAGCCGGACGCCGATCCGGGAGCGGCGGAGGAGCAGCCGGGCGGCTGATGTCCGGGTTCTGCCTGCGCGCAGGGCTGGTCCGGCGCCGGACGCTGCTGGATCAGCCCTGACGGGATCCCAGGGATCACGTACGTCACCGCACAAAAGTGATCCGGAAGACCGGATGATCAGGAGCGATCCGGCGCAGCTCGAAGTCCGATGACTCGGGGCCGACGCCATGGAAGAACGCCCCTACCTCCGACTTCCAGCGCCTGAGATACGCCCGCAGCACCGGCGGCTTGTCGTCGTCGGGGACCTCGGTCGCGGTGAACCGGTCCGTGTTCCGGCCGAGCCGCAGCTCGCCGCCGCCCGCCGCCCGCATGTTCCGCGTCCACTGCACATGACCGCGCGGGGCGACCAGGTAGAAACGCCCGTCGAGGGTCAGCAGATTCACCGGCGTGGTGCGCCACTCGCCGCTCGTGCGGCCCCGCACCGCCAGCACCCGCGAACCCCAGACACTCACCCCGCGCGCGGTCAGCCAGGCGACGGCCCGGTTGAGGACATGGACGGTGAACCAGCCGGGCTGCTGCACATGCGGGGACATGATGACTCCTCGGGCTGTTCATGCGCACAACACACTCAAAAGCGATCAAACGAACTCAACAGCAGTCTGCCCGAACAGTGCTCGTGCGGCCTCATCACGCCGACCTCGCCTCATCACGCTGGCCTCGCCTCATCACGCGGCCTCCGGCATGCCAGTCCCCGGCCCCGCCATGCCGCCCCGCCATGCCGGACCCGCCACTCCAGTCCCCGGACCCGCCACGCCGCCTCCGCCACGCCAGTCTCCGGACCCGCCACGCCAGTCCCCGCCCCCGCCATGCCAGTCCCCGGCTCCGCCACCCGGCCCCGCCTCACCGCCGAGCCACCCCCGCCCCGTACTTCCCGGGGAGTACGAGCGATCACCCCGTCCGGCTGACGGCACGGGTGGCCGACCGCGTCTAGCGTGGCGGACATGGACGTGGTGGGCAGGGACGTGCCGGGCAGGGACGGACAGCGCGCGCGCCGGGCGGGCCCCCCGACCTGGTGGCGGCACGGGCCGTCCTGGTGGGACCGCTGGGACGAGGCGGCCGACACCCGCCGCTGGCCGTGGCGCTCCACCCTCCTGGTGACCGTCGTCGTGATGGTCGGCTCGACCTTCGCCGCGCAGGCGCAGGAGGGCGAGCGCGCCCCGCTGGACCCCTTCGCCCGTGCCCTGCTGCTCACCGGCTGCGCCCTGCTGCTCCTGCGCAGGCGCCACCCGGTCCTGGTCGCCTTCGGTACGGCGCTGGCCGCGATGGTCTATCTGGGCGCCGGGTACCCGTACGGACCGGTGTTCCTCGTCGTCGCGCTGGGGTTCTTCAGCGCGCTGGCCGTCGGCCGGCGCCGGGCGGCCTGGGCGGCCGTACTGCTGCTGTGGGGCGGGCATGTCCTGGTCGCGCACTGGCTGTACCGCTGGCTGCCGCCGTCCGGGGACGCATCGGCGCCCTGGGGTCAGGAACTGGTCATCGCGGCCTGGGTGGCGGCGATCGTCGCGGTGGCCGAACTGACCCGGGTGCGGCGCGAGCAGTGGGACAAGGAACGGGCCGAGCGCGCCCAGGCCGCCCGGCGCCGCGCCGACCGGGAGCGGCTGCGCATCGCCCAGGAACTGCACGACGTCCTCGCCCACAGCATCTCCGTGATCAATGTCCAGGCCGGGGTGGGACTCGCCCTGCTGGACTCCGACCCCGAGCAGGCCCGTGCCGCGCTGACCACCATCAAGTCGGCCAGCAAGGAGGCGCTCGGCGAGGTCCGCCAGGTCCTCGACACCCTGCGCACCCCCGGTGACGCGCCCCGCGCCCCCGCGCCCGGCCTCGACCGGCTCCCCGAGCTGGTGGAGCAGGCGGCCTCCGCCGGGCTCACCGTCCAGGTCGAGGGAGACCCGCCCCGGCTGCCGCCCGGTACCGATCTCGCGGCGTTCCGGATCGTGCAGGAGGCGCTCACCAACGTCGTACGGCACTCGGGTTCCCGGTACGCGCGGGTGCGGCTCGCGCACGGCGGGTCCACGCTGCGGCTGCGGATCGACGACGACGGGCCCGCGACCGGCGCCGACGCCGGAGGCAGCGGCAACGGGCTCGCCGGGATGCGGGAGCGGGCCGCCGCGCTCGGTGGCACCATCGAGGCGGGCCCACGCCCCGACGGCGGCTTCCGGGTCCTGGCCGAACTGCCCCTGACGGCCCCCGGGCCGGACGGACCGAACGAGAGGGAGGCGGACCGGTGATCCGGGTACTGCTCGCCGACGACCAGTCGCTGGTACGGGCCGGGTTCCGCGCCCTGCTGGACGCGCAGCCGGACATCGAGGTGGCGGCGGAGGCGTCCAACGGCGAGGAGGCGGTGCGCGCGGTGCGCGAACTGCGCCCGGACGTGGTCCTGATGGACATCCGTATGCCGGTCCTCGACGGGCTCGCCGCGACCCGCCGGATCACCGGGGACGAGGAACTGGGGGAGGTGCGGGTGGTCATGCTGACCACCTTCGAACTCGACGAGTACGTCTTCGAGGCGATCCGTTCCGGCGCCTCGGGCTTCCTGGTGAAGGACACCGAACCGGAGGAACTGGTGCGCGCGGTCCGGGCGGTGGTGGCCGGTGACGCGCTGCTGTCGCCCGGGGTGACCCGGCGGCTGATCGCCGAGTTCGCCGCCCGCTCCAAGGAACCGGCGGCGGCCGGTGGCCTCGGGGAGCTGACCGAGCGGGAGCGGGAGGTGATGGCGCTGGTCGGCATCGGACTGTCCAACGACGAGATCGCCCGCCGGCTGGTCGTCAGCCCGCTCACCGCGAAGACGCACGTCAGCCGCACGATGGTCAAGCTCGGCGTCCGGGACCGGGCGCAACTGGTGGTGCTGGCGTACGAGTCGGGGCTGGTCCGGCCGGGCTGGCTGGGGTGAGCGGAGGGCTGAGAGCGGAGAGCGGAGGACCGAACGCCGGGCCGGGCATCGGACGGGGTACTGCTGAATGCCGGGCGCCGGGCGCGGGTACTGGGCGCCGGGTACTGGGTTCCGGGTTCCGGGCGCCCCGGATATCGGGTTCCGGGTATCGGGTTCTGGGTATCGGGCTCCGGGTGTCCGGGTCAGGACGCCGGGCCGCCCCTGCTCCGCCGGAAGCCGTACAGCACACTCGCCACCCGCACCAGGAACACCACCGGCGCCAGGACCGTCCCCGTGAGCCGCAGCAGTCGTTCCAGTGGGCCGGGGAGGTCGAACAGCAGCGTCGGACCGGCCACCGCGCCGAACAGCAGCGCCGCCACGAACACCGCGCTGACCAGCGCGTATCCGATCTCTACGGTGATCGCGTCCCGGTCGCTCAGTGAGTGGTGTCCGTCCCCGTGCCCGCTCATTGCGGCAGTTTCGCACAGGGGGGAGCACAGGTGTGTGCCCGGCGGGAGAAGCGATCCCGCCGGGCACACCTGGAGGCGGTCCCCCGTCCTCAGTCGCGGACCGCGATGCGCTCCGCTTCCGCCTCCTGGGTGGTGGACTTGGCGACCACGAGGGACTCGCCGCGGCGGCGGGTCCTCAGGCCGGGCAGGGACAGCAGGAGTCCGGCGAGCGCGATGCCGGTGACGACGTACAGCCCCGGGCGGTAGCTGTCGAGGATGGCCTGCGGGGTGGCGTTCTCGGGGTTGTCGGGGGCACCGGCGGTCACCACCGCGGTCACCACGGCGAGGAAGATCGCGCCGCCGACCTGGACGGAGGTGTTGAGCAGGCCGGAGACCATGCCCTGTTCGTGGTCGTCGACACCGTTGGTGGCCTGGATGTTCAGGGAGGGGAAGGCCAGGGCGAAGGCGGAACCGATCAGCAGCATGCTGGGCAGGATCGCGGCGGCGTAGACGGGATCGAGGTCGATACCGAGGAACAGGGCGTAGCCGGTGGCCATCAGCGCGAAGCCGACCACGAGCAGCCGCGCGGTGCCGAACCGGTCGACGATCGACCCCACCTTGGTCGCCGAGAGCGCCACGACGGCGCCGGACGGCAGGAACGCCAGCGCGGTGTGCAGGGCCGACCAGCCGAGCAGGTCCTGCATATAGAGCGTGACGAGGAACTGGAACCCGATGTAGGAGCCGAACAGCGTCATCGCCCCGAACTGGGCGCGCAGTTGGTGGCCGGAGCGCAGCACCCCCAGCCGGATCAGGGGGCTGGGCGAGCGGCGTTCGACGGTGATGAACGCGGTCAGCAGGACGGCGACGGCGGCGAAGGACAGCAGGGTGCGGGCCGACGCCCAGCCGGCCTCGGGGGCCTGGACGACGGTGAAGACCAGCAGCAGCATCGACGCGGTGCCGAGGACGGCGCCGGGGATGTCGTAGCCCTGGTGGTCGCGTTCACGGGGGCTGCGCGGGAGCAGTTTCAGGCCCGCGATCAGCGCGATCAGGGCGATGGGGGCGGGGAGCAGCATGGTCAGCCGCCAACTGGCCTCGGTGAGCAGTCCGGACAGCACCAGGCCCATGGAGAAGCCGGTGGCGGCGCAGGTGGTGTAGATGGACAGGGCCCGGTTGCGCAGCGGGCCCTCGGGGAAGGTGGTCGTGATGATCGACAGTCCGGCGGGCGCGGTGAACGCGGCGCTCAGGCCCTTGATGAAGCGGCTGGCGATCAGCAGCGGACCGGAGTCGACCAGCCCGCCGAGCAGCGAGGCGACGGCGAAGACGCCGAGCGCGATCAGGAAGACCTGACGGCGGCCGAGCAGGTCGGCGGCGCGTCCGCCGAGCAGCAGGAGACCGCCGTAGCCGAGGATGTAACCGCTGACGATCCATTGCAGGGTCGAGGTGGACAGGCCGAGGTCGGCGCCGATGGACGGCAGGGCGACGCCGACCATCGACACATCCAGCGCGTCGAGGAACATCGCGGCGCAGAGCACCAGCAGGGTGCCCCACAGGCGGGGAGTCCAGCGTCCCTGGGACGCGGAACTGGCGAGCGGAGAGGTCATGGGCAGAGACACTACATGCGCATGCATTGATTGCAAGCTCATTTAATTCAGGTGCAACAAAACCCGTTTCTCTGCTACGGTGCCGCCCATGCCGGTGACGAGCGACGGGGTGCGGGGCGAGACGGGGAACCATCCGGGTGGGGGTGCGGGTGCCGATATCGGTGCCGGTGCCGGTGCCGGTGCCGGTGGCGGTGGCGGTGGCGGTCCCGGTGCCGGTAGCGGTCCCGGGACGGCCGTGGACGAGCGGATCCTCGTCGGGCGGTGGCGCGACCTGCTCGCCCTGCACGCGCGCACCCAGTGCGAACTGGACCGCGTCCTGCACACCCACGGCCTGGGCGCCAGCGACTTCGAGGTGCTCGATGTCCTCGCCGACGCGGCCACCCCGGACGTCGAGTGCTCCTTCCGCGTCCAGGAGATCTCGGATCGCGTCCACCTCAGCCAGAGCGCCCTGTCCCGGCTGATCGCCCGTCTGGAACGGGACGGCCTGGTGGAGCGCGCGATGTGCCCCGAGGACCGGCGGGGCGTCCGGGTCGTCCTCACGGACAAGGGCCGCGATCTGCACGCGGCGGTGCTGCCGGTGCAGCGGGGGGTGCTGGCGCGGATGCTGAACGGGGGGTGAGGGTTCCGGCCGGGGACCTGGCTGTCCGTTCCTTCTCCGTGCTCCCCGTGTTCCCCTCGCTCCCCTTCCTCTTCCTCCCGGGGCCTTTCTGTGGCCGCCGTGTTCCCCTTGCCCCTTGGCCTCCCGCTCGGTCAGATCCCGGATGTCTCCCGCCACAGCCGCGCCAGTGCGGTGTCACCGGAGATCGCCGGTACCGGCACCCGGTTCCACAGCGCCAGATACAGCCGGGCCGCGGGCCCCGACAACTCGCACTCCGCCGCTCTGCCGCTCCCGGCGCTCTCCGCGCTCCCCCCGGCCCCCTCGCCCCGCGTCGCCACCGGCGGTTCCTGCGACAGCCGTACGGTCCAGACGGCGTCGGCGTCCGTGGCGCGGATGCGCAGCACCCGGGGTTCGGGCGTACGTACCCGGCTGCGCTTGCGGGCGTGGAAACCGCGCAGCAGCTCGTCGATGCCGTCGACCGCGAAGTCCGTGTCGATGGGGGAGGGCGTGGCGCCCAGCGCCGACTCGGCGTCGAACCGGTGCACGGTCGTCTCGTGCGCCTGACGCCGTCGCCAGAACGCCAGCGGCGAGGGCGCGGGCAGAAACGCCCAGCAGTCGGTGTCCGGCGCGGCCCGGGTCAGCGTCCCGACCAGTGTGCGGTGGCCGTCCCGGAACCAGGCCACCAGGTCCGTACCGTCCAGCTCGGGAGGGGCGGAGGGTCGGCGCGGCTCGCGGATGCCCTCGGCGACGAACCGGGCCGCCCAGCGGTGGACCGTGCCGGCGTGCAGCAGCAGATCCCGCACTCGCCAGTCCGGGCAGGTCGGAACCGGGGCGTCGGTCCCGGCCCGTTCGGCCGCCACGGCCAGGCTCTCGCCTTCGTCGTCGAGGGTGGTGAGGAAGCGGGTGGTGTCCATGGGGGGGAGTCTGCCGGACGGGGTGGTGGGGCGGGAGTCCGTACGGGGGCCGGGGCGGGAGTCCGTAGAGGTGGCTCGGGGTGGGAGTCCGTAGAGGTGGGTCGGGGCGGGGGCGGTTCGGCTAGAGACCGGTGGGGTAGTGCACGCCGTCCAGGCCGGGGACGACGACCTTGGCGGTGTGGTTGCCCGCGGCCACGAGCTGCCCGACGGCGTAGTCGGTGACGCAGCCGGACAGCAACTGGCGCGGGTCCTCCAGGACCACGCGCAGCCGGGTCACCAGGGACCGCCAGTCGTCCGGGCCGTGGATGGCGGGCATCTCGCCCACCTCGGTGAGACCGGTGGCGGCGGTCAGGTCGGGGGCGCTCGCGGCGCCGCCGGGGGAGAAGCGGGGGTGGCCGGTGAACATCAGCTCGCCCAGCTCCACCGTGGCCCGGGTGTTGCTCCAGACGCGGCGCAGTGGTTCCTCCAGCGCCGCCACCTCCGTGAGGTCGCCGTCGGTGGGGGTGGCGAAGGTGGGGGCGTGGGGTGCCATGTAGAGGCGTTCCAGGGGGAGTTCGTAGCGGGAGGCGCCGAGCAGCATCGCGGCCACGCTGGAGGTGTTCCAGGTGACTCCGGCGGTGGGGCGGCCCTGCTGGCCGGCGACCAGGACCATGGCGCGGGACCAGTCGATCCGCTGCTCGCCGAACCAGCGCAGGACACGGTGGGCGATGTCCAGTCCGGCCAGGAAGAACGTGGCGATCATCATCCGGTTGACCGGCACCGGCAGGGGTGCGGTGCCGCCGCCCTCCAGATAGTCGCCGCGCAGGGTGTGGCCGCTGAGGTAGGCCGGGTCGGCGAGCGCGGTGCGCAGATAGCGGGCGGTCACGGCGCAGGAGTAGTCCGTCATCGCGGCGATGGCCGCTTCCCGGCCCTCGAACGCCTCCACGGCGATGACGTCCCGCCACAGTTCGACGCCGTTGGCGGCGCGGGCGGCCTCGACCTGGGCGAGCAGCCGTTCGGCGGCCGGGCGCCAGGCGCTGTCGCCGTACTTCTCGGCGAGCTCGACGAGGGTGGCCAGGGCGGGGCCCAGATGGGAGATCCCGGCGATCTCCTTGAAGCCGCGGGTGGTGAGGCGGAAGCCCTCGACCATGGGCGGCCGGCCGCCGCCCGGGTAGAGGGCGAAGTCCCGCGCGGTGGCCACGATCAGCGGATCGTCCGCCCGCTCCCGTGCCGCTACGGCGGTCAGCCGGGCGCCGATGCTGTCGGGGGCGGCGGTGTAGGTGGTGAACAGGTCCACCAGTTCCGGGCTGGACCGGCCGGGGGCCGTGTACGCGGCCGTGTGCGCGGTGCCGCCCGCCGAGCGGAGGGACTGCTGGGGCTGCGAGGGCATGGGTGCCTCCCGGTCGGTGTCGGTGGTCGGTGCTGCGACGATGCCGCCAAGGTCAGTAAGTGAAGATGAATTCAGCTTCACTTATGGGGGAGGGGGTGTCAAGCACCGGGGGCGGGTGTCAAGGGCCGGGGAGGGGCGCTGTCGGTCCGGTGGTGGGCATGGGGGTTTGACGTCGATGGCCCGCGTCAAGAAAATAAAGCGCCCAGGAAAGTGAAGCGCTCTTCACTTTTCCGCCGTGAGGGAGGGAGCGGGCCCGTGTCCGACGCCGTGACGACCAAGGGCCAGCGGTCCGCCGCCGAACTGAAGGCCGCGGCCCTGCGGGTGATCGCCCGGCAGGGCTATCTCGCGGCCAAGGTCGCCGACATCACCACCGAGGCGGGCAAGTCCGCGGGCGTCTTCTACCGCTACTTCACCGACAAGGAGGATCTGCTCCGCTCGGTCGCCGACGACTTCACCACGACCCTGCGCGAACGGATCGCCGAGACCTCCGGGCACGCCCACACCCTCGACGGCGTCGACGACATCCGCCGCCATGTCCGGGTCTACTGGGAACTGTGCCGCGACCATCACGCCGAGATGACCGGCATCTTCGAGGCGTCGCTGGTCAGCGCGGAGTTCGCCGGGTACTGGGAGCGGGTGCGCGACCGGCAGGTGGAGATCTGGACGGCCCATGTCGCCGAGGCGCGCCGCCTCCCGGCGCCCGACCGGGAGACGGAACTTACCGCGCTGGCGATCGTCGCGATGGTGGAGCGCTTCTGCCAGATCGCGGTGCCGGTGGTGCGGGGTGGTGGGGACGCGGGTGGGGTGGCGCCGGGTGGTGCGGGTTCGGTTGCGGAGGCGCGTCCCGGTGGGCGGGGTGACATCGGCGCCGACGAGGACGCCGCGGTCGAGGCGCTCACCCGGCTGATCGCTCGCGGGGTGCTGGTGGACGGGGCGGGCTGAGCGGGGTGTAGGGGGTGTACGGGGTGGGTTGAGCGGGGTCAGGGGGCACCCTGCGAGACACCTGCGCCGCGTCATCCTGCCCCGTCCGTTCGCGAGCCGCTCCGGCACGGGAGGACCGCGCCGCTGGTGAGGGCGTTGGCGAGGGTGTTGGCGAGGGCGTCGGGGAGGGCGCTGGTGAAGGCGTCACTGAGGGCGTTGGTGAGGGTGGTGGTCAGCGAGAACCCGTCGGCCATGGAGCCGATCGTGGGCGGGCCTGGCCGGACAGTACGCGCACTGCCGGGAGTGAGGAACACGCCGATGAACGTGCCCAAGCCGCAGCCTCCTGGTCCCTGGCGCGCGATAGCCCGGGACGCGCGCCTCAACGCGGAGGAGGAGGCGGCGAAGGCGGAGGTCGTCGCCGCAGCCCGTGCGGTGCCGTGTCCGCAGCCCTCTGAGGGGCCCGTGCTCACCCCGCGCGAGCGGCTGGTCCCATATCAGTCCCTCGTGGATCGCGCGGGGTGGAGACTCCGCTTCACCGGCGACGCCGCGCAGGCCCGTGTGGAAGCGTTCCATCCCTCGCGTGCCGCCGTCATGGTGACCGCGCGCGTCGACAGGAAGGCGCTCCACGCCTATGTGCTGGAGCCCGGAGCCAAGGGCGTACCCAGGTGGCGGCTCGCCTCGCCCGGCCACGTGGAGTACTTCCTCGCGCACCGGATGCTGCCGCCGGGCGCTCAGCAGCGGCGGGTCGAGAAGCGCTGCCACTGTCCGAAGGGCGGTTATCCGACCGACAGTTGGGCCAAGGTCGTCCGTACGAACCTCCAGATCAAGAACCTGTACCGGCGGGGTCTGCCCGCCATCGAGGGCAAGGTCTACCGGTGTCCGGACGACCCGAGGGTCTGGCACATCACCCGGGGCGGCCCGGGGACCCGCCGCGCGCTGTCCCGGAAGGGGAGGCCCAAGGCGTGAGCGGACGGACCCGCCCCCGGCACACCCGGCCGGAGGACCCGGACGATCCACCGGCGCGCGCTGCCCTGCCCTCCCCTGCGGGCCCGACAGGCTCACCCCCCCGGTCCAGGGGCTTCACCCGCGCGGCTCTCCCCGCCGAACAACACCTCCTCCGCCGCGCCGTCATCGGCACCCCGGCGCCCCGCCCGCCCGCCATCGAGCCCGCCGGGCCCCGCCGGGCCCGCCCGCCCCGCTACAGTCCGGTATGGGCATCGCAGACACCTCCATAGCGGCCGTCGCGGCGGCCCTCAGCGGCGCCGCGGCCGTCGCGTCCTGGCGCTCCGCGCGGCACGCCAACCGGACCGCGGACTCCGTCGCGCAGATCGAACGGGACCGCTGGCGCCGGGAGTTGACCCCCCGGCTGGAGTTCCGGGTCGACCCGGACAACCAGATCCTCCACACCCGGTTCCTCGGCCCCGCCGAACTGGGCCCCCTCCAGGTGCGACTGAGAGTCCGCGACGACCTCGACCGCTCCCAGGATCCGGTCCTGGCGGTGGGTCATACGCGCGAGGCCCGGGACAGGGTGATCTGGGGTCCGTTCCAGTTCCGGCACGGCCGGGATGCCGGTCCGGTCACCTTCGACGCCGACGACCGGATCCGGTTGGCGATCGACCCCAGCATGAGGCCCGAATGGTACGAGGGCGCCGACGGCGAACGGCGCTGGCGGGCCGAGTACGCGGGCAGCCCCCTGCGGCTGTGGGCGACCTGCGAGGCGTCCGGCCACAAGCCCTGGCGACTGAGCTGCGAAGTCCCCTTCGACGGGACACCGGCACGCACCCGGGCGCCCGCCGCGCTCTGAGCGGCCACCGGGCGACGCCCTGGCCTGCCGTGCACCACCCGCGGTGCACCACCCGTCGTGCGCCACCCGCGGGCGACGCGGAGACCCGCGTAGCCGGGCGGAGGTCGTTCGAGGCCACCCTCCCGGCGCGAGGGCGCCGCTGACCGGCTGTCAGAGCCACGCCGTACGCTCGCTCCCAGCAGACACCGACGCAGGGGGAATCCGATGTCCAGGCTGATGATGCCGCACGCCCCGTACAACCGAGCGGTCACGGAGGCCCCCGGCGGCCTCCATGACCCGGCCGAGTACGCCGGAGACGACGACAGCGCCTCGATGGTGATGGAGGCCGCGCCCGCTTCGGACGGCACCGGCAGCGCCACCATGGTCATGGCCGCCGCGCCCGGCAGGGCCTGTGCCGACGGACGGGCGCTCCCCGCCCGCACCGCGCGCTGACGGGACGGAGACCGCATGTGGCCCACCATCGTCGCCGTACTGGGCGCACTCGCCGGTGCCGCGCTGGGCGGTGGCATACAGCACTTCACGGCCCGTCGGGACCGTGTCGAGGAGCACCGCCGACAGCACCGTCAGGACGTCGTCGCCGCCGTCCGGGAGTTGCTCGCCGCCGCCATCGCCTACCGGGAGCACTTCTGGCTCCGCATCGCCGCCCTGCGCGAGGGCGAGCCCGGGACGAGCAGCGAGCGAGCGGCCCTGTACCGCGCCCGCTCGGAGCTGACCAACGCCCGGGACGCCCTGGTCCTCCTCACCAACGACCCCGGCCTCACCCACGCGGCCCGGGATGTCTCCTGGTCCGCGATCGAGCTGAGCGAGATCGAACTCGGGCCGGTCGACGGCGGCCGGTTCGCCGGTGACGTCGAGGCCCGGCTGGAGGCCGCCAAGGAACTGAGCCGCGAAGCGCACACGACGCTGCGGGACGCGGGCGTGGCGTATGTGCACGGCGCCCCGCCCGAGCCCGGGGCCGACAGCCGCCAGCACTTCCTGTCCCGGCATCCCGACCCTGACCCCGCAAGGAGCGACTGACCCCGCAAGGAGCGACTGACCCCGCAAGGCCCGACAGGTGGCCGCCGAACGGCCGACCTGCGCGGTGCCCGCGTCCAGGGCCCCGTGGCGCTCCGAGCCACCGGCTCGACGGCGGCGGCCTCTGCTAGGTCGGTATCCGACCTACATCCCCCCTACCGTCCTCCTCGTCCGTGCCCGTCGCCGACACCGGCCCACCCGAAGGACGAGCCATGACCGAGCAGACCGCCCCCGCGACCCCGCCCGACCGCACCACCGTCTCCCCCTGGGTCGTCACCGACGACACCGGCGCCTTCCTCGACTTCGTCACCCGGGTGTTCGAGGGAGTGGAACTGGGGCGGGTCGCCACCGAGGACGGCATGATCGGCCATGCCGAGATCCGGATCGGCGACACGGTGGTGCTCGCCTTCGACCGCCGCGCCGACTGGCCCGAGCTGCCCAGTCTGCTCAATGTGTACGTCCCGGACGCCGACGCGGTCGTCGAGCGGGCCCTCGCCGCCGGTGGGCGGGTCGTCACCGAGGTCGCGGACGATGCCTTCGGGTGGCGCGGGGGCCGGATCAAGGACCCGTTCGGCAGCATCTGGTGGGTCAGCGCGCCGGTCCGGGAACTCACCGAGGACGAGATGTGGCAGCGGCTCCAGGAGCCCGTCTACGCCGAGGGCATGCGCGTGGCCCAGGAGACGCTGGACGCCGAACTGAGCGGCCGTCGGCGAGGGCGCAGCAGCGCGCCGGTGCGGCAGGATCAGGGAGGATCCGCAGCGCCGGTAGACCCACAACGTCGGTAGGCACGCAGAGTCGGTAGACCCGCGACGTCGGTAGACCCGCAGAGTCGGTAGATCCGCACCCTCCCCCCGTCCTCCCGCCCTCACCCGACCTCCCCCTCCATCACCCCCTTCAGCGTCGCCAGATCGCGCCGTACCGCCGCCGCGTCCTGACGGAACTGCTCCTCCGTCATGCCGTCGCGGCGGCGCAGTGTGAAGATCACCTCGGACGCGCCGGGGCCGTCCGGGATCACCCGGACCGGGTTGTGGACCACCTCGCCGGACGGCAGGATGACGTCATGGTCGAGGACGCCGTAGTCGTTCACCGGGACGAAGGCGACCTCGACGCGGCCCATGGGGGAGTCGGCGATCCAGCGGCCGTCGGCGTGCTCCATCGCACGGCCCAGTCCCGCGGCCCAGGCAGGCACGTTGGACGGGGCCGAGGCGAAGGCGTAGACGTCCGCCGCGGAGCGGTCGATCCGGGTGCTGAGGTGCACACTGTGCGGGTTCTCGGGGGACTGCCAGGGTGTCTGTGCCGGTGCCATGAAGGGGACGCTAGCCGCCGCTCACCGGCCCGGTCTTGAACGAATCGGTCATCCGGCGAGGACGGACCGGTCGGTCACGCCCGGCGCGGTCCGTAGGACTTCGGCAGTCGCATCCCGCGCTCGGCCATGATCTCGCGGACCCGGTCCGGGTAGTCGGTGATGATGCCGTCGACGCCCAGGTCCATCAGCGCCTCGATGGTCGCCGGGTCGTCGCAGGTCCACGGGATGACCTTCAGGCCCTTGGCGTGGGCGTCGGCGATCATCCGTTCGTCCGGGTAGAACCGGAAGCCCGGGTCGCCGATCCTGCCGTTCTGCGGGAAGCCGTAGTTGGGGGAGAGGGCCTTGACGCCCTTGATGGTGGAGGCCGCCTTCACGAAGTCGCCGTCGTGGTCGTCGGCGTCTGTCCCGCCCAGCCACGGGGAGGCGCCGGGCTTGCCGACCTGGAGGAAGTCGTAATTGGTGAGGGCGACCAGCGGCCACTTCGGGGCCAGCTCGTGCATCGCCTTCAGCGCGCCCCAGTCGAAGGACTGGATCGTGACCTGGTCCTGGACGCCGGACCTGCGGATCTCCTCGTACACCCGGCGCACGAACAGCGCGCGCGGCGCGGTCTGTTCGGGGGCGCCCGCCTCGACCTTCGTCTCGATGTTCAGCGTGACCTGGTGCGCCCGGTAGCTCTTGACCAGGTTCAGTACGTCCTTCAGCTCGGCCATCCGGGCACCGCCGACGACCTCCTGGTCCGGGTGGCCCGGCAACTGCCGGTAGCCGCAGTCCATCGTCCTGATCTGGGCCAGCGTCAGATCCTTGATGTACTTGCCGACGTACGGGTACTGCGGGTCGCCCGCCGTCACCGGGCCGGTGTCCCGGCACTTCGTGGCGCTGACCTGGCGGTCGTGCGTGACGACGACCTTCTGGTCCTTGGTGACCTGGGTGTCGAGTTCCAGGGTGGAGACCCCGAGCCGCAGCGCCTTGGCGAAACCCGCGAGGGTCGACTCCGTCGTCAGGCCCAGGCCGCCGCGGTGCGCCTGGAGGTCGAAGGGGGTCTTGCGGGGCGGCACTCCGGCGTGGTGGCCGCGGTCGCCGTTCCGGTTGTCCGCCGCCTGCGCGGTGGTGGGCAGGGCGGACATCAGGAACACCGGCGCCAGGGCCAGACCGGTCAGGACTCGTCGTGCGGACATCGGCACCTCAATCGGGGAGCGGCGAAGTCAGGGGGACCCCCTGACCGTATTTCGGTCGTGGGCGGGTGCAACCGCCCCGAGGTGATGCGGCCGTGAATGGCCGTGGAACGACGTCCCTCCACCCCCTGCTGCCGCCCGCCCTGCGGCTCGCCCGACCCCAAGGCCCCCGAAGCCCGCGCAGGCCCCCCGGAACCCCCGCAGGCCCCCGAACATCGGCCGAGAACCACCACCCCTCCACCCGTGACCGCCCCCACCCCCGTACGTTTCCCCCAGTGGCTCTTCTCCGGCACCTCGACCCCGTGCATCAGGAGCACTCTTGGACTTCGCAGCCCGCTCGGACATCAGCCCGTCCACCGGCCCCGACCCGCTCGCCCAACCGGCGGCCCACCCGCTCGCCCAACCGGTGGCCCACCCACTCGCCCATTCGCTCGCCCATCCGCTCGTCCCGTGGTCCCTCTCCCGCCGTAGATTCCTCCAGGTCACCGCCGCCGCCACCGCACTGGCCGGCGCGGGCGGCCCCGTCGCCCTCGGCACCCCGGCGTCGGCCGCCGAACCAACCGCCCCCACCACCCTCACCTTCACCCGCGCCACCGGTGGCTCCGCCACCCTCGCGCCCGCCGGGGACCGGCTGATCGCCGAGATCCAGAGCGTGCTGTGGTCGGTGCCCCGCGCGGGCGGCACCGCCGTACCGCTCACCCCGGCCGGGCTCGAACCGACCCGCCCGCAGTTCGCGCCCGACGGCGAGACCCTCGTCGTCTGCGCCTACCACGGCGGCGGATACCACCTGTGGACCCTGCGCCCCGACGGCTCTGAGCTGCGCCGGCTCACCGACGGCCCCCACGACGACCGCGGGCCCGCCTGGTCGCCGGACGGCACCCGTATCGCGTTCGCCTCCGAGCGCGGCGGCGACCCGGTCACCGGCTCCCCGTACCGCGTCTGGACCGTCGATGTGCGCACCGGGGTGCTGACCCGGCTCACCGGGCGGCCCGGTCAGGACGGCCCGGCGCAGGGCGGCGAGTGGGAGGACTACGACCCCACCTGGTCGCCCGACGGCTCCCGCGTGCTGTTCGTCCGCGCCGCCGTCACCGCGACCGGCGCCCTGCGCGCCGACACCGTCGCCGCCGTGGCCGCCGACGGCTCCGGACCGGTCACCGCCGAGCACCTCGACGGCTCCGGCGCCCAGCTGATGACCCCCGCCGTCTCACCCGCCGGACGCCTGGCCTATCTGCGGACCACCGCCGCGCCCACCGCGTCCTGCGCCCTGGTGGTGGACGGCCGCCCGGTCGCCGTCGACGGCGACGTACTGCCCGCCCCGCCCCGCTGGAGCGACGGCGAGCGGCTGCTGCTCACCGTCGACGGCCGGTTCCGCCTGATCGACCCGGACACGCCCGGCGACCGGCCGGAGGACATCGCGTTCACCGCCCCGCTCCCGGTCGAGAGGCCCCGCTACCGGACCAAGAGGTACGACTTCGAGGGCACCGGCGTCCGCCCGGTGCGGGCGCTGCATCTGCCCGCGCTCTCGCCGGACGGCCGGTCGGTCGCGTTCGCCGCGCTCAACGCGCTGTGGACCACCGGGACCGAGGGCGGCCGGGCATCCCAGGGCGTCAGTAGCAGCAACAAGGTCCGCAAGGTCCTTCAGGTTCCCGCCACCCGCTATGTGCTGGCGCCGGTCTGGACGCCCGACGGCAAGGGGCTGGTCTTCGCCGACGACCGCGACGGACTGTTCGCCGTACGCCGCCGCGATCTCGCCACCGGCGACGAGACCGTACTGGCCGCGGGCGGCCGGGTCTTTCCCGCCCTCGCGCCGGACGGCACCCGGCTGGCCTGCCTCGACATGGCCGGCAACCTGGTCGTCCGCGAGCTGCCCGACGGCGCCGAACGCGTCCTCGCCGGCCCGCTCGGCACCGGCGGTCTCCCCGGGCGGCCGAGCTGGTCCCCGGACGGCCGGTACGTGGCCCTCTGCGACCGCAACCGGCTCAACCGGCGCTTCCGCGAGGGCTACAACCTCATCCGGGTCGTCGACACCACCGACGGCACCGCCACCCTGCACGCCCTCGCCCCGCACACCTCCCTCTCCGACCGCTACGACTCCGGGCCGGTGTGGTCGCCGGACGGCCGCTGGATGGCCGTGATCGCCGAGTCCGCGCTGTGGCTGCTCCCGGTCCGCGCCGACGGCACCCCGGACGGCGAGCCGCGCCGCCTCACCTCCGAGGCCGCCGACCACCCCTCCTGGTCCGCCGACGGCCGCAGCCTGCTCTATCTCTCCGCGGCCCGGCTGCGCCTGCTCGACCTCGGCACCGGCAAGGCCCGTACCGTCCGGGTCCCGCTCGACTACCGCCGCCCCCGCCCCGCCGACACCGTCGTCCACGCGGGCCGCTTCTGGGACGGCACCGGGGACGAGGTCCGCGAGGACGTCGATGTGGTGATCCGGGGCGGCCGGATCGCCGAGATCGCCCCGCACCGGGCCGACCGCGCCGCCGACCACCGGGTCGACGCGAGCGCCCGGACCGTGATCCCGGGACTGTGGGACGCCCACACCCACCCCTGGCAGTCCACCTACGGCGGCCGTCAGACCGCCCTCCAGATCGCGTACGGCATCACCACCGCCGTCTCCCTGGGCGGCTTCGCCTATGAACAGGCCCGGCTGCGCGAGGCGGTCGCCGCCGGTGCCCTCACCGGACCCCGGCTCCTCACCACCGGCGAACTCCTCGACGGGTCCCGCGTCGCCTACAGCATGGGCCGCGCCCACCGCACCCGCGAGGGCCTCCAGCGCACCCTGACCCGCGCCCAGGCCCTGGACTGGGACTTCGTCAAGACCTATGTACGGGCCCCCGGCTGGCTGATGCGGGAGGCCGCCGCCTTCGGGCACGAGAAGCTCGGGGTACGCAGCGGCAGCCATCTGTGCAGCCCCGGCGTCCAGCTGGGCCAGGATCTGACGACCCATCTCCAGGCCACCCAGCGGCTGGAGTTCGGCCATGCCACCTCGGCGGGCGGCCACGCCTACCAGGACGTCACCGAGATCTACTCCGGTACGGCCTTCCACCTGGTCGCCACCCCGTTCGCCGCCGCGCCGCTGCTCGGCGCCGACCCGGCGCTCGCGGACGATCCGCGCGTCACCGCGCTGATGCCGCCGTGGGACATCGCCCTGGTCCGGCAGCAGGCCGGGGCCCCGCCGACGCCGGACCAGCTCGCCACGCTGAGCCGCGAGACGGGGGTCTACCGGCGGGTCCTCGACGCGGGCGGCCTGGTCGCCCTCGGCACGGACCAGCCGCTCGTCGCGGTGGGCCTCAGCCTCCATCTGGGGCTGCGCGCCCTGCACCGGGCGGGGCTGTCCCCGGCCGAGGCGCTGCGCACCGCGACCCTGCTGCCCGCCCGGGTCTTCGGCGCCGACGCCGACCTGGGCAGCCTGGAGGAGGGCAAGCTCGCGGATCTGACGATCGTCGACGGCGACCCGTTCACCGACTTCACCACCCTGGTCCGGACGGTCGCCGTGCTGCGCGGCGGGACGGTCTTCGAACAGGACGATCTGGTGGCGGAGTTCAGCCGGGACGGCGACGCGGGAGCACGGGCCGCCACGGACTGGCTGGAGGTCAGCGACCTGATGCGACGGGAGGGCTGCTGCGACCCGGGGACCCTGACCTGAGGTGAGAGGGGAGTGCGGCACCCGGCGCCTCCCCTCCGGCGCCTCCGCCGGGTCATCCCCTCCACCGGGTCGTCCAACGGTCATCCGCCGTCCGCGCTCCCGGAGTTCCCCGAGTTCCCCGACTGGTTCCGGCCGCGGTTCGACTTGCGTACCAGCTCGCCCGCGCCCAGCGTCGCCGAGGCCACGCCGCGTACCCAGCGCGGGCCGCCGCGCGAGGCCCAGACGACGCACGCGCACCCGGCGACGGCGAGGACGACGAGCACGGACAGGACGAGTATCACCATGGGGTTCCCCCTTCTGGCCGGGGGCGCGGTCGGGCCCCCGGGAGCGGTCGGCGGCCATCCTCTCAGGCGCCCGGTGCCGGGCCCGGCACCGGGCGGATGGCGAGGGGACGGCTACGCGGACGCCGGGGCGGGGTCCAGCGGCAACCCCGTGTAGTTCTCGGCGAGTTCCGCGGCGGCGTGCGGTGACGACGCCACCCGGTCGAGCTGGGACAGCTGGAGCCGGGTCTCGAACGGGCTCTGCCCAGGGTCGGTGTGCAGGGTCGTCGTCATGAACCAGGAGAAGTGCTCGGCCCGCCACACCCGCCGCAGACAGGTGTCGGAGTACGCCTCCAGCAGTGCCGTCGAGCCCGTCTCCTTGAGGTGGGCGAAGGCGCGGGCCAGCACGATCACATCGGTCGCGGCCAGGTTCAGCCCCTTGGCGCCGGTCGGCGGCACTATGTGCGCCGCGTCCCCGGCCAGGAACAGCCGTCCGTGGCACATCGGCTCGGTCACCGAACTGCGCATCGGCAGCACCGACTTGCCGGTGACCGGCCCCCGCTTCAGCCGCCAGCCCGGCTCCGCGTCGATCGCGAACCGGGTGTCCAGCTCGTCCCAGATCCGCTCGTCGGGCCAGTCGGCCGGGTCGGTGCCGTTGGGCACCTGGAGGTAGAGCCGGCTGACCGTGGGGGAGCGCATGCTGGCCAGCGCGAAGCCGCGCTCGGAGTGGGCGTAGATCAGCTCGTCGTAGACCGGCGCGGCCTCGGCGAGGATGCCCAGCCAGGAGTAGGGGTAGACCCGCTCGTACGTGGTGCGGACCCGCTCGGGCAGGGCGGTGCGGGCCACTCCGTGGTAGCCGTCGCAGCCGATGACGTAGTCGCAGGTCAGGGTCTGCTCCCGGCCCTCGTGGGTGTAGCGGATCAGCGGGCGCTCGGTGTCGGCGCCCTCCACCGCGTGCACCTCGGCCTCGAACAGCAGCGGTCCGCCCTCGGTCAGATGCAGGGCGACGAGGTCCTTGACCACCTCGGTCTGCGCGTACACCCAGACCCGCCGGCCGCCGGTGAGGGCGGGGAAGTCGAGGCGGTGGGCGCGTCGGCCGAAGCGCAGTTCGATGCCGTCGTGCGGTATGCCCTCCCGCTGGAGCCGGGCCCCGGCCCCGGCCGAGATCAGTACGTCCGCCGTGGCCTGCTCCAGGATGCCGGCCCGCTGCCGTTGCTCGACATAGGCCCGGTCGCGGCGCTCCAGGACCACGCTGTCGATACCGGCGTTGTGCAGCAGACGGGCGAGCAGCAGCCCCGAGGGGCCGCCGCCGATGATCCCGACGGTGGTGTGCATGAGCGTCTCCTCGTCGTCGAACAGCGGGCCGGGCCGCCGCCGTCGCCCCGGGCGCGCGGCCCCGCCGCCCTCTCTGCTCGTCCGGCGATCTGTCCCGGTCAGCTAGTATGTTCGTCTGGTGAAAATTAGTTCACAATATTTCGGAACGAGTGTGCGCCCGGCCTCCGGCTCTGTCAACGGTCCCTGAGCCCACCGCACCCGGATCCGCCGACCGCGGCGGCCCGGACATCCCCCACGAAAGAGCCCCGAAGCCCATGACGACCAGCCGCCCCCTCCCCCCGCCCCCGGCGCCCGCGCCGGACACCGCGCCCCCGCCGGAGGCCGTCACCCCCCTCGTCCGGGGCATCGCCGTCCTGCGCCGCCTCACCGACACCGACGGCACGGCGGCCCTCGGCGACCTGGAACGCGCCACCGGCCTCGCCCGCTCCACCGTCGACCGCGTCGTCGCCACCCTCGCCCGGATGGGATACGTACGGCTGGACGGCCGCGACGTGGTGCTCGCCCCGCGGCTGATGGAACTCGGCAACGCCTATCTCGCCGCCCTGCGCCTGCCCGCCCTGCTCGCCGGACACGCCGACGCCCTCGCCGACACCCTCGACGAATCGGTGTCCCTGGCGGTGGCCGACGGCGACGGCATCCGCTTCCTCCACCAGGCCACCCGGCGCCGCGCCCTCTCCCTCAGCTTCCGCATCGGCGATCTGCTCCCCGCCGAACGCACCGCGCCCGGCCCGCTGCTCGCCACCGACTGGAGCGCCGGGGACTGGGAGCGCTGGCACCGGCGCCGCGCCGCCGACCCCGCCGACCGGGCCTTCCCCGCCGTACCGCCCCGCTCGGGCGCCCTGCCCGGCGCCGACTTCGAGGCCGCCGTCGAGCGGGCCCGCACCGACGGATGGGCGCTGGACGACCAGCTCATCGAGCCCGGCCTGGTCGCCCTGTCGGTGCCCGTGCGCGGCGCGGACGGGCGGATCGCCTGTGTGGCCAGCGTCGTCAGCCACACCAGCCGGCACAGCGCCGACTCCCTGCGCACCGCCCTGCTGCCCCGGTTGCGCACCGCCGTCGCCGCGATGGAGCGGACCCTCGCCACCGCCCCGCCCGCCGAGCCCGCCGACCGCCCGTCCGGGCTCGCCGGGTGGACCAGCGCCTCCAAGCAGGAACTCGGCCGGGAGTTCGTGGAATCGCTGGCCCGCGGCCTCACCGTCGTCACCGCCTTCGGCGAGGGCCGCCCCGAACTCACCCTCACCGCCGTCGCCGAGGCCACCGGCCTGGCCCGCGCCACCGCCCGCCGCGCCCTGATCACCCTGGACCACCTCGGCTACATCACCGCGCACGGCCGAGGCTTCCGCCTCACCCCGCGTGTCCTCGCCCTGGGCTTCCCGCCCCTGTCGAAGACCACCGTCACCCGGGTCGCCCGCCCCCATCTCGCCGCGCTCGCCCGCAGCGTCCAGGACTCCACCGCCCTCGCCGTGCTCACCGGCGACGAGGTCCAGTACACCGCCTGGGTCACCACCGGACGGATCATGGACGTCGACATCGCGGTCGGCTCCCGGCTGCCCGCCCACGCCACCGCCACCGGCCGGGTCCTGCTCGCCGCCCTGCCGCCCGGCGAACGCGCCGCCCGGCTCGGCCCGGCCGCCCACGACCCCCTCACCGCCCGCACGATCACCCGCGCGGACGATCTCGCCGCCGTCCTCGACCGCACCCGCGCCGGGGGATTCGCCCTGGTCGACGAGGAACTGGAGGAGGGCCTGCGCTCCCTGGCGGTCCCTCTGCGCGACCGGCACGGCACCGCCCTCGCCGCGATCGGCATCACCACCCACAGCAGCCGCCGCACCCCCGCCCAGTGCGTCACCGACCTCCTCCCCGCACTCCGCGAGACGGCCACCGCCATCGAGTCGGACCTGCACATCGCGGCCCGGTTCGCGAGGGTGCCGCTGCTCTGAGCCCGCCGCCGGAGCGCCTCCGGGCCGACGACCCTCCGGATATCTGTGCGTCAGTTCATCCTTGAACGCCCAACTTCCCAGTGAATCCCGGCGATTACCCCCTTTCCTCCCTTTAGCATCGGGAGCCGGATGAAGGGATCGGGAATGGGACATGAACACGGTGAGAAGTCAACGGGCGCCTGGGCACGCCGGGCGATCGACCTGCTGCTGGCCGACCGGGCCTGCGAACCACCCACACCCCTGGACCACGTCCCCCTGCGGGGACCGGACCACGTCCCCCTGCGGGGACCGGACCACGTCCCCCTGCGGGGACCGGACCACGTCCCCCTGCGGGGACCGGACCACGGCCCCCTGCGGGGGCGGCCGGACGTACGGATCCGGCTGAAGGACGAGTCCCGCCGCCCCAGCGGCAGCGCCGCGCACGGCTCCGCCCGCGATCTGCTGCTGGACGCCCTGCGCGAGGGCCGGATCGACCGGGACACCCCGCTCTTCGACGCGGCCGACGGCGGGATGGCGGTCGCGCAGGCGTACTTCGCCCGGCTGCTCGGCCTCGACTGCACCGCCGTCCTCCGGGCCCCGGCCGACCCGGCCGAGGTGCGGGCGATCGAGCGGCGCGGCGGGCACTGCCGTACGCCCGGGGCGGCCTTCGGGGCGCGGGAGTCGGCGAAGGAACTGGCCGAGCGGGCGGGCGGCCACTTCCTGGACCACCGCCACCGGCTCCCCGACGCGCTGGACTGGTCCGGCCCCTACGGGCTCGGCGCGGAGATCCTGGCCCAGACACCGGCGGCGTGGATCGTGATGCGCGACGGCGCCGTGGCGGCGGGCGTGGGGCGCTATCTGCGCGCGGGTTCGGACACCCGGCTCGCCGTGGTGGCACGGCCGGGCACCGGGGTGCGGACCGCCGCCGCGGTCGCCGACCTCACCCTCCCGCACACCGCCCAGGGACTCCGGGGCGCCCTCCAGACCCTGGACCGCACGGGCGCGGACGGCACGATCGTCGTCGTGCTCGGCGCGTGAGGGGGAGCGGGAACGGCGGGCGCACGGGCGCGGACGGCACGATCGTCGTCGTATGCGGCACATGAGGGGGAGCGGTGTGAGAGGAGAGAGCGTGCGGAAGTGCGCGCGGATCGCCCGACTGTCAGAGGGCCGCGTTAGCCTGACCGTGTGTCAGTGCGCTACTACCTCTACATCAGTGATGCCAAGGTCGACATGCTGCTCGCGCAGATCGACCCCGCCTTCGGCGGACGGCGGACCACCGAAGCGGGCATGAGTGTGAAGTTCCTGAGCTTCAGACGCAGTGTCGAGGCCGCCGTGCCCGACCGGGTGGCCCGGCTGGAGCGGGTGCTCGCCCATCTGCGCGAGCACGAGCCGATGGGCACGGCCGACCAACCCGGCCCGTACTTCAGCGACTCGCTGCCGATGCAATGGGGACCCCTGCGCGGGGGGAACGGCGCGGGTTCCGTGTACTTCGGCGGGCGCACCCCGCGCACGATCGTCGGGCTCGGCGGCGCGGGTGCCCATGTGATCGGCGGGAGCGCCCCGCAGGAGACCGTGTTCGCGCCCTCCTCCACCCCGGCGCTGATCGACGGCCTCGCCGCCACCTTCGCCGCCGACGGTGTCGAGGCGCCCACCGACCCCTCGGCGCTGGCCTGGGTGCACTCCGCCGGGCGGGTGCTGCGCGGCCCGGCGCAGTCCGTGGAGTTCGTCGCCCGGCGACTGGTCGAGGGGGCGAGCCCCTACCCGGAGGCCGACCCCCACCCCCACATGCGGGTCCTGCTGGGCAGCCCGCTCTATGTGGCCCTGACGGACTGACCGACTGACCGACTGACGAACCGGACAACCGACGTACGGACGGATCGACGCGCTGACGATTTCAGGGGTGGGGGACCCATGACGGTGACGGCCTGGCGGCCCGGTGAGGTGATCCTCGGTCTGTACGAGGTCGTGGACGCGGTGCACAGCGGTGGGATGGGGGTCGTCCACCGGGTCCGGCACCTCGGCTGGAACATCGACCTCGCGGTGAAGACCCCCCGCCCCGAACGCGTCGCCTCCGCCGAGGGCAGACGCCGGTTCGAGGCGGAGGCGGGCACCTGGGTGAACCTGGGCCTGCATCCCCACACCGTCAACTGCTCCTATGTCCGCACCATCGGCGGACTGCCCCGGGTCTTCGCCGAGTGGGTCGACGGGGGCAGCCTCGCCGACGCCGTCAAGGGCGGCACGCTCTACACGGACGGCCCGGACGCGGCCCTGCGCCGGATCCTGGACATCGCCGTGCAGATGGCGTGGGGCCTGGAGCACGCGCATGCCGCCGGGCTGGTCCACCAAGACGTCAAACCGGCCAATGTGATGCTGGAGCCCGACGGGACCGCCAAGGTCACCGACTTCGGTCTCGCCGGTACCCGCGCCACCGCCCCCGGTGAGACCGGGCGGGACCCGGCCCCCGGGGTCACCTTCGGCGGGCTGACCCGCCCCTACTGCTCCCCGGAGCAGGCCCTCGCGGCGGCCGGGCGGCGGGAGATCCGGATGACACCCGCCACCGACATGTGGTCCTGGGGGCTGACCGTCCTGGAACTCTTCAACGGCGCCCGCCCCACCCCCCACGGCCAGGCCGCCGCCGAGGCGCTGGACGTCCTCCTCACCGATGGACCGGCCGCTCCGACGGGACCCGCCGGAGCCGCCCCCCGCCGGGTGCCCGCCCCGCCCCCGCCGGTCGTGGCCCTGCTGCGGCGCTGCTTCACCCCCGACCCGGCCGGGCGCCCGGCGCCGGGCGAGGCCGCCACCGTCCTCACCGAGGTGTACGCCTCCCTCACGGGCGCCCCGTATCCGCGCCGGGCGCCGCGGGCGGTGGAGCTGCTGGCCGAGGGGCTGTCCAACCACGCGCTGTCGCTGCTCGACCTGGAGCGGGTCGAGGAGGCCGAGGAACTGTGGCGGCGGGCGGCGGCGGCCGACCCCAACCATCCGGTCGTGGTCTACAACCGCGGCCTGTTCGAGTGGCGCCGGGGCCACCGCGGCGACCTGGAGCTGATCGCCGATCTGGAGGCGGCCCGGAGCGCGGGCGGCGACCCCCGGCGGATCGACCGGTTCCTCGGACTGGTCCACCTGGAGCGCGACGACCGCGCCCAGGCCGTCGCCCTGCTGCGCGAGGCGGCCCGCGCGGACCCCGGGTCGGCGGAGACCGCCGAGGCCCTGGCCGAGGCCGAGAGCCGCCCGGACACCCGCCCGGTGATCCTCACCGGGCACGGCAGCAGCGTCACCGCCGTGGCCGTCTCCGCCGACGGGAGCCGGGTGCTCTCCGGCGACTACGACGGACGCCTGCGGATGTGGGCGGTGGACGGCGAACGGCTGCTGCGCGAACTGACCGCCGAGGGCGCCCCGGTCGCCGCGGTGGCCGTCGACGCCGGGGCCCGCACCGCTCTGGTGGCCCGGCGGGACGGCCCCCTGGAACGCTGGGACCTGACCGGCGGCGAGCGCCTGCCGCTGCCCGAGCCCCTCGCGGCACCCCCGGCCACCGCCGTAGCGCTGAGCGGTGACGGCAGGATCGGCGCCACCGGGCACGCGGAGGGCACCCTGCGCTTCTGGGACCTCGCCACCGGCGCGGTCCTCTGCCAGGGGCAGGGGCACACCTCGTCCGTCGACTCCCTGGCGCTCGGCGCCGACGGAACCCGGGCGCTGTCCGGCTCGGCGGAGCTGGCCCGGGACCTCACCGCCCGCGCCTGGGACGTCCCCCGCTGCCGGAGCCATACCGAACTGGTCCCGCCCGCCGACGGAAGCTGGAGCCCGTCCCACTTCGGCACCGCGCCCGCGCCCGACGCCCGGTACGCCCTCCAGATCTGGACCGAGGGCCCCATGGTCCTGTGGGACGCGGCAACCGGCCGGGTCCTCGCCCAGGTGCGGCACGGCCTGCGGCATGTCTCCCTGAGCGCCCTCGCCCCCGGCGGTGCCCTCGCCCTCGTCGGGGTCAGCGGCGGCGTCCGGGTCGTGGAGCCGCTCACCGGGCGCTGTCTGCACACCCTCGCCTCCCGGGACCCCGACCGCACGGACGACACCAACGGCGCCCGGTCCGCCGCCGTGAGCGCGGACGGCCGTACCGCGGTGCTCGGTCTCTACCAGGCGGTCCGGGTGCAGCCGATGCCCTCGACCGGCTACCGAGCCCCCTGGGTGTACGCCCGCCCCCGGGACGCTGGTGAACTGACCGGCCACGGCGAGCGGTTCCGCGCCCTGCTGGAACAGGCCCTGGACCTCGCCTGCCGGGGGAGCCTCGCGCGCAGCGCCGCGCTGATGCGGGACGCCGAGGCCGTCCCCGGCTTCGAGCGCCATCCCGAACTGCGCGACCTCTGGCGGTTCGTGGGCCGCAGGGGCCGCCGGACGGGGCTGCGCGGGGCCTGGCGCCAACTCGAACTCGACGGGTCGCGCACCTTCCCGACCCCGCCCACCCTGGCGCTCAGCCGCGACGGCGGCTACTTCGCCGCGGTCCGCCTCGGCGGGACCGTCATGGCCTGGGACGCCACCGACGGCCGCCAACTCGGCGCGTTCGACGGGGCCATGGGCACGGCGAGCAGCCTCCTGCTCACCGCCGACGGCGGGGCGGCCGTCCTCCACGACGACCACCACGGCAGCGCCCATCTCCTCGACCTCGTCTCCGACCGCTCCTACCCGCTGCCGAGCAGCGGCCGGGTCGGCGCGGTGGCCGTCTCGCCGTCCGGGGACCGGGTCCTCACCGGCGAGGACAGCGGCGAGGTCCGCTGGTGCGATGTCTCGCTCCACCGGGAGGAACAGCGGGTGGACGCCTCCTGGGGCACCGCCAGGGCCCATGACCGGGCCGTGGACGAGGTCGCGCTCAGCCTCGACGGCGCGTTCGCCGCGTCCCGCGCCTCCACCAGCGGGAACCCGGCCGAGCGCTTCCACCACCCGGACGAACTGTGCGTGTGGGACGTGGTGGAGGGCGAGCTGCTGTGGAAGCGCGCCGACCGGCCCCACGGCTGCCGTCTGACGTTCAGCCCCGACGGCACCACCCTGCTCAGCCACGGCATGCTCGGCCTGACCGCCTTCGACACCCGCACCGGCGCACCGCTCTACACCCTGGAGAGCGTCAACCACGACCGGCTGCTCGCGGTCACCGCCGACGGCCGCCACGGGGTGACCCCCGGCCATGACACCCTGATCGTCTTCGACCTCGCCACCGGCCGCGTCCTGCGCTCGATCCCGGACGCCGGGACGGTCACCGCGCTCACCCTCACCACCGACGGCCGGTTCGCCGTGACCGGCGACTCGGGCCACCGGGTCCGCCTCTGGGACCTGGACACCGGCCGCACCCCGCGCACCCTGACCGGACACCGCGCCCTCGTCCACCGCGTGGCCCTCAGCGACGACGGCCACCGGCTCCTCACCGCCGACCCCACGGGCCTGGTCCGCTGCTGGGAACTCAGCTGGGACTTCGACCTCCCCACCACCGTCGAAGGCCCCCGCTAGCGTGCCCCCTCCACCCCAGTCCTCCCCGTCCGTGACCCTCACCGTCCACACCGGCGGCACCTCCCCCGAGGTCCACACCTTCACCCGCCGCACGACCTGTCTGGTCGGGCGCGCGGCGGAGTGCGGCATCCGGGTCGCCCGCGCCGAGAAGAAGGTCTCCCGCCACCACTGCGTCCTCGACATCGACCCGCCTAACCTCCGCGTCCGGGACCTGGGCAGCCGCAACGGCACCCGCCTCAACGGCCGTCCGCTGGCCGACAGCGCCGGAGAGCCCGCCGACGGCGACGAGATCCGCGTCGGGGACACCGTCCTGCGGATCTCGGTCACCGACCCGGCCCCCGGCGTCGAAGCCTCCACCTGGGCCGACACCCGTCAGGACCCCGTAGGCGCCGCGCACACCCTGCTGGCCGCCGCCGAGGCGGGCCACACCGACCTCACCGCGATCCGAGGCTACGAACTGCTCCAGGAACTGGGCCGGGGCGGACAGGGCGTCGTCCATCTCGCCCGCCGCGAGGGGACCGGCGAACTCGTCGCGCTGAAGACACTGGAGGTCCCCGGCCCGGTCGGGGCGGCGGCCCGGGACGAGTTCCTGCGCGAGTTCGCCGTGACCCGCGCCCTGCGCCACCGGAACGTACTGCGTGTCCACGGGGGCGGCGCGCACGGCAGCACCTTCTACTTCGCCTGCGAGTACTGCCGCTGGGGCAGCGTCGCCGACTGGACCGTCCGCTCCGGCGGCCGGCTCCCGGTCGAGCACGCGGTGGGGATCACCCTGCACACCCTGCGCGCCCTCGCCCACGCCCACACCGCGCCCGTGCCGGTACGGCTCGCCGACGGCACCCTCACCACCGGGCGGGGGCTGGTGCACCGGGACATCAAACCGCAGAACCTGCTCCTCACCGGGGACCGGGCGCGGATGCGGGTGAAGATCGCGGACTTCGGTCTCGCCAAGGCGTTCGACACCGCCGGGCTCTCCGGCCACACCCTGACCGGGGCGCTCGGCGGCAGCCTGGCGTTCATGCCGCGCGGCCAGGCCATCGACTTCAAGTACGCCCACCCGGACGCCGATCTGTGGGCGGTGACGGCCTGTCTGTACTGGATGCTCACGGGGTCCGCGCCGCGCGACTTCCCGCCCGGCGCCGACCCGGTCGACATCGTGCTGCGCCGGCCGCCCGTGCCGGTCCGCGAGCGGCTGCCGTCCCTGCCGCGCCGGCTGGCCGATGTGATCGACACCGCGCTCGTGGACCGCCCCCGGATCACCCTGACGACCGCCACCGACCTGGGCGAGGCGATCCGCCGGGCACTGTGACCCGACGCCGTCGGGGTCCGGCCTGGGCGTCGGCCCGTTGGGGCGCGGGGCGCTACGGCCTGGATGTCCGACCGCTCGCACAGGCATGCGGAGGCGCTATCGCCTGGACGTCCACCCCCTCGCCGACCCACAGGCCGATGAACAGCGCGGCGGTCGCCTCCAGCAGTCCCGCCCGCTCCAGCCCGCCCGCCGAGACGGGCACACACCCCGTGTCCCGCACCAGTTCCCCGACCAGCCCCAGGGCCTCGGGGTCGTCCCCGCAGACCGGAACGGCCAGCGGGCGCCCGTCGAAGACCGGTGGCCGCATCCGCCACACCCCCTCGTGGCAGAGGTTGAACGCCTTCACCACCCGCGCCCCCGGCGCCGCCGACGCCAGCCGCTCCGCCGCCGACGGCCCCGCCCCCGTCAGCAGCCGGAACCCCGGCCCGACCGGATTCCGAGCAGTCCACCACCACCCTCCCCGCCAGCTCCGCCCGCAGCTCCCCCACGACACCGGCCCCCGCGCCGAACGGCAGCGCCGCCAGCACCACCTCACCGGACCCGGCCGCCGCCCGCAGCCCCGCAGGCCGCGCACCGCCCCCGAGCCGGGCCGCCAGCCGCTGCGCCCGGTCCGGATCCCGGCCGCCGACGACCACCTCATGACCCGCCCGGACCCAGTGGGCGGCGAGGGCGTGCGCCATACCGCCCGTGCCCAGAACACCGATCCTCATCGTGGAACACCTCTCCGTACGCGCTCGATCCAACGCTCCGGAAGGAGACGCTAGGCGGGCCGTCGGGCACCATGTGGTGCGTGACGAGCGACGCCCCTCTCGCCGACTGCCGTGCCCGGCTCGCCTTCGACCTGCTCGCGAACACCTGGAACGCCGTGGTGCTGTGGGCGCTCCGGGACGGTCCGCGGCGCCCGGTCGAGCTACGCGCCCGGATCGGGGGCATCAGCCCCAAGGTCCTCACCGAGACCCTGCGGCGCCTGGAGTTCAACGGCCTGGTGACCCGGCACGCCCTGGGCGGGGCACCGCCGCGCGTCGAGTACCGCCTCACCGACCTCGGACGGACCCTGCTGGCCCCCATCGGGGCGGTGGGGGAGTGGGCGTTCGAGCACGGGGACGCGGTCATGGCGGCGCAGGAGGCACGCTGCCAGGCGGGTGACGACCCGCTACGGTGAGGCCGCCTGGGCCCGCCGGTGGGCGGCGACGCGTTCGCGGGTGGCGCAGCGGCGGGAGCAGTAGCGGCGTTCCGGGCCGCTGCCGTGGGTGATGAAGACATCGGTGCAGGCCGCCGAGGCGCAGACCCGGCCGGGCAGCCGCTGGTGGTCCCAGAGCAGCACGGTCAGCGCCAGACAGGACGAGGCCAGCAGCCAGGCCCCGAAGGGCCCGTCGTCGTCCCGGTCGAGATGCGGATGCCAGGGCGTGTCCCCGCCGTGCGAGGTGAGCCGCAGCGGGCCGGTGTGCTCCCGCAGCAGCCGGTTCAGCACGGCCGCCCCCTCGTCCACGTCCCGCGCCGCGAACACCTCCCGCAGTAGCCCGGCGGCCGACCGCATCCCCTCGACATCGGCGGCCGTCAGCGCGAGGGTCTCTTCCTCGCCATGACCGCGCAGCACGGCGGCCACCGCGTCCGGGGCGGGCGGCTCGGCGGCGGGCACGCCGAGGACATTGAGCAGGGCGGCACTGCGGCGGGCCATGGCCAGTACGGAGTGCCGGGTGGACCAGTCGGCGTCACGGACGTTCTCGGCGGGGGAGGGCACCCCTCGAATGTAACGCATATTGCGAGGTTTTCCGTTACCTCCGTAACGTCTCGCGCATGAGATCGCGTTACGCCCTCGGGGGCTATCTCGCGGGCGCGGTGACCGCGAGGACCGGTGACGAGATGTCCGGCCCGGCACTGCTGCTCGCCGCGTTCGCCGTCACGGGCTCCTCGTCGCAGGCGTCGCTGCTGCTCGCGGGCAGTACCGTCGCCGCCGCCGTCGGAGGCCCCGTCCTGGGCGCCCTCCTCGACCGCGCCGCCCGCCCCGGCCGACTGCTGGGCTGCGCGCTCGCCCTGTACGGCACCGGGCTGCTGCTCGTCCTGGCCGGGCTGGGCCGGCTGCCCCTGCCCGCCGTCGTACTGATCGCCGTCGCCGCCGGGCTGCTGGGCCCGGCTCTCTCCGGCGGCTGGACCGCCCAACTCCCCCGGGTGGCCCCGGGCACCGCCCTGCCCCGGGCCAACGCCCTGGACGCGATGACCTTCGGCACGGCGGCGCTCGCGGGCCCCGCCCTCGCCGGTCTGACGGCGGAAGCGCTGAACGCGCCGACGGCGGTGGTGGTGTCGGCGACCCTGATCGCGCTGGCGGCACCGGTGGCGTGGGGGTTGCCTGCGGCGGGCGGCGGGGCGGGGTGGCTGTCCGGGGTGAGGGGCGGGGCGGAGGGGGGCCGGGGCTGGGGCTGGGGTCGGGGCCGGGGTTCGGGTCGGGGTCAGGGCTGGGGTCGGGGTCAGGGTCGGGGTCGGGGTCAGGGCTGGGGTCAGGGTCGGGATCGGGGGCAGGCGCCCGGGGTGACCGGGGGTCCGCCGCTTTGGCGGTCGCGGCCCGCGAGGCCGGGCTCCCGCCCCCCGGCCCGTGCGCAGCTGGCCGCCGACCTCGTCGCGGGCGCCCGCTGTGTGCTGCGCACCCCGGCGCTCGCCCGTGCCACGGTCGCCTCCGTCGTCTGCTGTGCCGCGCAGGGCATGCTGACGGCCTGCGTTCCCCTGCTCGGGGAGCGGGCGTTCGGCGGGGCCGGGCAGGGGGCGTTCCTGCTGGCCTGCACCGCGCTGTCCGCGCTCGCCGCCAACGCCGTCCTCGCCCGCGCGCCCCTCGCCCTCGCGCCCGACACCCTCGTGCGGGCCGCCGCCCTGGTCCAGGCCCTCGCGCTGGCCCTCGCCGCGACCGGTCACCCGGCCCTGCTGATCACCGCCGCCCTGCTGATCGGCGTCGGCGAAGGGCCGCAGCTGACGGCGCTGTTCGCGATCCGGTACAGGGAGGCGCCGGAGCGGCTGCGCGGCCAGGTCTTCACCACGGGCGCCAGCCTGAAGCTCACCGGCTTCGCCCTGGGCGCGGCGGTCGCCGGGGCGACGGCGGAGTGGTCCCTGCCCGGCACCCTGCTGCTGGCCGCCGCCGTGGCCCTGCTGGGCGCCCCCGCGTACAGCCGCCCCGGCGGGACCGGCGAGGCCATGAACGCCCGCTGTGACAGTGCCTGACGGCACCCGTCCCGCTCACTCCCGCACGATCCGCTCCACCGCCGCCGTCACCAGCCGTTCGCGCTCCGCCGGGGACAGGACGTCCGGCAGGGTGAGCTGTTCGACGATCAGCCAGTTCAGGGCGAGATAGAGCAGTTCCACGGAGGTGGCGTCGCCGGGCAGCCCGGACTCCAGGTGGTAGCTGATATTGGCGTCGAGGTCGGCACGCACCCGCTCGGTGAGGATCTTGCGCAGGGCCGGACGCCGGGTGGACTCCAGGCGCAGTTCCAGCAGCGCGAGATAGCCGCTGCGGAACCCGCTGACCCGGCCCACCAGATCCCGCATCAGCCGGGCGTAGGTCTCCCGGTCCCGGCCCGCGGCGCGCTGCTCGGCGATCGTCTCCTCGTCCGGCACCAGCCGCTCGTAGACCCGGGCACCGGCCTGGGTGAGCAACTCGTCCCGATTGGCGAAGTAGTTGGAGGCGGTGCCCGGTGGTACGCCCGCCTCGGCGTCCACCGACCGGAAGGTCAGCCCCCGGGCCCCCTCGCGGGCCAGTACTTCGATCGCGGCATCGACAAGAGCCGCGCGTCGCTGGGGATTGCTGCGCACCAAGGGGCACTCCGGAAGTCGTGCGGTCCCCGGCGCGGACGAGCGGGTACCGGTTCGGCGACCACCAGGCGGCTCTATATCACTACAGGCAGAGTACTACGCCTGTAGCTTTCCGGGCTGCCTTCCCTTCCCTCTCTTCCCCTCTGGCCTCCGCCACCGCGACCGGGCGCAACTGGCCGCCGTCCAGTACGTCTTCCAGGACGCGCGGGCCGCCTTCGACACCCACCGGCCCGTCCGGGAGCAGGTCGCCCGGACCGCCGTACGGCTGCGGGGCGCGGACGGGCGGCGTCCCGGGGGGCTCCCGCGGGCCGCCCCCGCCCCTGCCCGCGCCCCGCGCGCCCGCCGACCGGATCCGCGCCGCGCCCCGGCGTCCGGCGTCCGCCGTGCTGCTTCAGGGGCGGGAGGTGAGGTACCCGCCCATCGTGCGGAAGTAGTCGCCGGCCGCGTACTCCGTGCCGTCGTCGGTGCGCACCCGTCGTACCAGCAGGCCCGGCAGTCGGCCGGAGTACGCCTCGGCGCCCGCGACGATCACCACGCCGTCGCCCTCCCGGATGAAGATCCGGCCCGGGGTGCCGCCGTAGCGGCCCTCGGAGACCGCCGCCGAGACGATCCGCAGCCGCTGGCCCCGGTGGAAGGCGTAGGCGTTCGGGTAGGGGTCGGACTGGGCGCGGACCAGCCGCTCCAGCCGCTCGGCGGGCCAGGTCCAGTCGATCCGGCTGTCCTCGGCGGACCGCTTGTGGAAGAAGCTGGCCTTGCTGCGGTCCTGCGGCACCCAGTGCCCGGCGTCCCGGCCGGAGGCGATCAGATCGAGGGACTCGCGCACCAGCGGGCCGATCAGATCGACGGTCCGGTGGAACAGATCGGTGGCGGTGTCCGCCGGTCCGACCGGCACCGACCGCTGCACCAGGATGTCCCCGGCGTCGAGTTCGCCGTTCATCCGGTGCGCGGTCACCCCGACCCGGTCGTCCCCGTTGATCAGCGCCCAGATCAGCGGGGAGAACCCGGCGTAGGACGGCAGCAGCGAGTCATGGACGTTCAGGGTGCCGTGCGGCGGCAGGGCGAAGATCTCCTCGGGCAGATAGGTGCGCCAGTTGTTGGCGACGATGATGTCCGGGCGGGCCGCGCGCAGCGCGTCCAGCAGCTCGGGGTCGTCGGGGCGGTTGCGCAGCAGCACCGGTATGCCGTGCTTCTCGGCGAGTTCGGCGACCGAGTCGTCCCAGATCTTCTCGTAGGCGTGCTCGCTCTTGGGGTGGGTGACGACGAGGACGGTCTCGTGGTCGGAGTCCAGCAGGGCCTGGAGGGTGCGGTGACCCCAGGTCTGGTACCCGAACATGGCGACACGCATGACGTGTTCTCCCCTCCGGCGCGGCGAACGCCGGTGCGACATTCCAAGGTAAGGCTTACCTTAGCCGTATGGGAGGGGTCGGGGGGAGGCCGCCTCCCGGTCGGGGCCGCGCCGGTTCACCTCGGGCCGTGGGTGAACCGGCCGTCCGTCATCGTCGCGTGCACCGGCATCGCCCGCAGGGTCGCCGCGTCCGCCTTCAGCGGGTCCACGTCCACCACCACCAGATCCGCCGCGTCCCCCACCGCGAGCGCCGACCGCCCCCGGGCCGACGCCGTCAGCGCGTCCCGCACCGCCACCCGCTGCTCCGGATGCCAGGCCGGGCGCCCGTCGGCCGTGCGGTGCACCGCCGCCGCGATCCCGATCCACGGGTCCAGCGGCGACACCGGCGCGTCCGAGCCGAACTCCAGCCGGGCGCCCGCCGCGAGCAGATCGCCGTAGGCGAAGGCCCGTCCGGTGCGGCCCGCCCAGTGCCGGTCCGCCACGTCCCGGTCGTCCATGGCGTGCGCCGGCTGCACCCCGGCCGTCACCCCCAGCGCCGCGAACCGCGCCACATCGTCCGCCGACAGCAGTTGCGCGTGCTCGATCCGGCCCGCGCGGCCCACCTCCGCGAAGGCGTCCAGCGCCCGGGTGTTGGCCCGGTCGCCGATCGCGTGCACGGCGGGCGTGATCCCGTTCTCCGCCGCCCGCCGCATCAGCCGCACGAGTTCCTCGTACGGCGTCTCCTCCACCCCGTACGCCTCCGGGGTGCCCTCCAGCCCCGGGTAGGGGTCGCGGCACAGGGCGGTACGGGTGTTCAGGGAACCGTCCGTGAACAGTTTCAGCGGGCCGATCCGGACCAGGCCCCCGGTGCCGGGCAGGGCGTCCCCGGTGCGCAGCCCGCGCGCCAGGACCTCGTCCAGGTACGGCGGGTAGACGGCGGTGTCCACCCGCACCGCCGGGCGGCCCCGCGCCGCGCGCCGGGTCCAGTCGCCCACGTTGTCGGCGATGTGGAAGTCCACCACCCCGCACACCCCGCGCGCGGCGGCGGCCTCGCAGGCGTCGGCGACCCACCGGTCCAGCACCTCCGGGGGCGCGTCGGGCAGCGCCGACACCGCCCCGAACGCGTCCCCCTCCCGCAGCAGCCCCGTCGGATGCCCCGCCCGGCCGACGAGTGCCAGCCCCGCCGAGTTGAACCACGCGGCATGCAGATCCCCGCTGACCAGCACCACCGCCCGGTCCGGGCACACCCCGTCCAGCAGCGCCTTGTCCGGGATGTCGGGCCACAGCCCGTCCCGGAACCCGTACCCGACGACCGGGTCCGCTCCCGTCGCCGCGTACGTCCGCACCGCGTCGGCGACCTCCCGCGCGGACGCCGCCCCGGCCAGATCCAGCCGGTGCCGCACGCTCGCCCACTGCCCCAGATGCACATGCGCGTCCCACAGCCCCGGCAGCACGGTCCGCCCGTCCAGATCCCGTACGGGGCCGCCCCCGCCGGTGACGTCCGGGCCGAGCGCGGTGATCCGGCCGTCCTCGACACGCAGTCCGCCGAGCGGTCCGCCGGGGCCCAGCCGGACATGGGTGAGGGTCAGGGAACGCGTCAACGAAGGCTCCAGGGGGAGTGAGCGGTACGGGGACGGGTCAGCCGAGGGCACGGTCGAGGTTGAACGCGGCACTGATCAGGGCGAAGTGGGTGAACGCCTGCGGGAAGTTGCCCTGCTGCTCCCCGGTGTGGCTGATCTCCTCCGCGTACAGGCCGAGATGGTTGGCGTAGGTCAGCATCTTCTCGAAGGCGAGCTGGGCCTCGTCCACCCGCCCGGCCTTCACCAGCGCCTCCACGTACCAGAACGAGCAGATGGAGAACGTGCCCTCGTCGCCGCGCATGCCGTCGGGGCTGGCCACCGGGTCGTAGCGGTAGACCAGGGAGTCGGAGACCAGGTCCTGGGTGAGGGCGTCCAGGGTGGAGAGCCACTTGGGGTCGGTGGGGGCGATGAATTTGGCCAGCGGCATCATCAGCACGGACGCGTCCAGCACCTCCCCGCCCTCGTGCTGCACGAACGCCTGCCGCCGCTCCGACCAGCCGCGCTCCATGATCCGGCGGTAGATGGTGTCCCGGACCTCCTGCCAGCGGGCGTGATCGGCGGGCAGCCCGCGCTTGGTGGCCATCCGGATCGCCCGCTCGATCGCCACCCAGCACATCAGCCGGGAGTAGAGGAAGTTCTTGCGGCCACCCCGGGTCTCCCAGATGCCCTCGTCGGGCTGGTCCCAGTGCGCGCACACCCAGTCCACCAGCGCGCACACATCGTCCCACTGGTCGCTGGAGATCGGGGTGGCCCACTTGTCGTAGAGGTAGATCGAGTCGATGAGCGCCCCGTAGATGTCCAGCTGGAGCTGGTCGGCCGCCGCGTTGCCGATCCGGACCGGCGCCGAGCCGCGATGGCCCTCCAGATGGCCGAGTTCGCGCTCGGGGAGATCGGTGCGGCCGTCGATGCCGTACAGGATCTGGAGCGGGCCGGAGGTGCGGCCGTCACCGGGGGAGATGTGCCGGGTGACGAACTCCATGAACGCCCCCGCCTCCTCCGCGAAGCCCAGCCGCAGCAGCGCGTAGACGCAGAACGCCGCGTCCCGCACCCACACATAGCGGTAGTCCCAGTTGCGCTCGCCGCCGATCTGCTCGGGCAGGCTGGTGGTCGGGGCGGCCACGATGGCGCCGGTCGGGGCGTAGGTGAGCAGCTTCAGGGTGAGCGCCGAGCGGTGCACCATCTCCCGCCAGCGGCCCCGGTACTTCGACGCCGACAGCCAGCGCCGCCAGTACGCCACCGTCGTCTCGAACTGCGCCTCGGCCTCGCTGCTCGCGCAGTGCCTCGGCGGCAGCCCGGCGCCGAGCTGGTCCAGCGCGAACACCGCCGACTCGCCCTCGGCGAGCTTGAACTCGGCGCGTACGTCGACGCCGTCCTCCTCCAGCGGCACGGTGGAGGTGAGCGCCAGGGAGAGGGGCTCGCACGCGAAGACCGCGGTGCCGTCCTCGATCCGCAGGGTGTGCGGGCGGGCCCCGTAGTCGAAGCGCGGGGCGACCAGGGTGCGGAAGGCGACCGTGCCCCGTACACAGATCACCCGCCGCAGCAGCCGGTGCCGGTCGGCCTCCGCCGGTTCCCCGCCGACCGGCATGAAGTCCTGCACCTCGCCCACGCCGTCCTCGCTGAAGAAGCGGGTGATCAGGACATTGGTGTCGGGGAAGTAGAACTGCTTGGTACGGGTCGCGCCGAGCGCCGCCAGCTCGAAGCAGCCGCCCCGGTCCCGGTCCAGGATCGCGGCGAAGACGCTGGGCGCGTCGAAGGCGGGGCAGCAGTACCAGTCGATGGTGCCGTCGGTGCCGACCAGGGCGACACTGCGGAGATCTCCGATCAGGCCGTGCTCGGAGATCGGTACGTAGCGGTTGTCCGCCCCGGGCGGGGGCGTCCCGGCCGTGCCGTCCCCGGCCGCCGCGCGGGGCGTACCGGCCGTACCGTCCGGCGCCGGTCCGGTCCCTGTACCGGCCATCGCGGCCTCCCTCTCCCTCGACGGGTGACGAAGCGCCGGTCCCACGGGGCGCCCGGAGGGAACGGCTGTTCCAGCTTAGGCCCTGCCGGGCGGGACGGGCCGGTCAGAGGGGGTGTGGGGGAGGGGGGGATGGGGGCCTGGGGGGAAGGGGGGCCCGGGTGGCTGGTGACCCCGGTGAGCCCGGTGAAGTCGGTGAGGCCGGTGGGATCTGAGCCGACGAGCCTGTGGGTACCCGGCGACGGCGGTCGCGACCGCCGAGCCGG
>NZ_JBEXLA010000003.1:216990-264462 GCF_040609715.1 Streptomyces sp. NPDC004610
GGTGCCGAGCCGGGTGCCGAGCCGGGTGCCGAGCCGGGTGCCGAGCCGGGTGCCGAGCCGGGTGCCGAGCCGGGTGCCGAGCCGGGTGCCGAGCCGGGTGCCGAGCCGACCGCTGAGCCGGGCGGGGGTCTGTGGGGATCCGGGCCCGGAGGAGGGGGCCCGTAGGGACCCGGGCCGGGAGTGGCCCGTGGAGATCCGGGCGGGGAAGCGGCCCGTCTGGACCAGCCCAAGGGATGCCGTGCGGACCGGGCCCAGGGGTGGGCCAGGACCGGGCGCAGGGGTGGGCCGTGCGGACCGGGCCCGGGAATGGCCCATACGGACCCGGGCCCGGGAATGACCCAAACGGACCCCGGACCCGGGAATGGCCCATACCGACCCGGGCCCGGGATTGGTCCACCCGCACCCGCACCCGGACCCGGCCACGGAGTCGGGTCCGTCAGACCGTGATCACCGTCACCCCCGCCTCCTCGAACCCCCGTACCGTCTCCGCGTCCGCCGCCGTGTCCGTGACCAGGGTGTGCACCGTCTCCGTCGCGCAGATCCGGGCGAACGCGCGGCGGCCCAGCTTGCTGGAGTCCGCCGCGACCACCACCCGCTCGGCGCGCTCGCACAGCAGCCGGTTGACCGCCGCCTCCGCCTCGTCGTGCGCCGCCGCCCCGTGCGTCACATCGAAGGCGACGACCCCGAGCACCGCCATGTCCAGCGTCACCTGGGACAGCACCCCGTCGGTCAGCGGCCCGATCAGCTCGTACGACTGGGCCCGCGCGACCCCGCCGGTCACCACGATCTTGAACTGCGGGCGCACCGCCAGCTCATTGGCGATGTTCAGCGCGTTGGTGACCACCGTCAGCGCCGGGGCGCCGGAGGCCAGGTCGCTGCGGACGGCGAGCGCGCGGGCCACCTCCGTGGTGGTCGTACCGCCGGTCAGGCCCACCGCCTCGCCGGGCGCGACCAGTTCCGCGACCGCCTTGGCGACCCGCTGCTTCTCCGAGGCGCGCCGGGCGGTCTTGTACCGCAGCGGCAGCTCGTACGACACCCCGTGCACCACCGCGCCCCCGCGGGTGCGCACCAGCATCTGCTGCTCGGCGAGCTGGTCGAAGTCACGGCGGATGGTGGCGGCGGACACCTCCAGCGCCGAGGCGGCCTCCTCGACATCCAGCCGGCCCCGCTCGACCAGGAGTTCCAGCAGCGCCTTCCAGCGGGCGTCACGCGACATCCGCACCTCCCACCACCCATGCCCCGAGGTTCCGGGATCTTCCGGCGACCCTAGCGCAGAACCCTGTCACCAACCCGCCGGAATGCTTGATGTTGATTGAAAGCACGCGCTATCTTGCAAGAACAAGCAAGAGCAAGCATGTCGAGTAGGTCCTTGAGGTCGGTACGACAACAGGAGGTTCGGGCATGAGCCATGTCGAGGACGAGCTGAGCAGCCAGCCGGAGTGCTGGCAGCGCGCCGCGGAAGAGGCGCCCCGGCACCGGGACGCCCTGCCCGCCCCCGGCGAACGCGTCGCGGTGGTCGGCTGCGGCACCTCCTACTTCATGGCCCAGGCCGTCGCCGCCCTGCGCGAGGCGGCCGGCGCCGGGGAGACGGACGCCTTCGCCGCCTCCGAGTTCCCCGCCGCCCGCCCCTACGACCGGGTCCTCGCCCTGACCCGTTCCGGCACCACCACCGAGGTCCTCGACCTGCTCGCCGCCCTGCGCGGCCGGACCCGCACCACCGCCGTCACCGCCGACCCCGCCACCCCGGTGATGACCGCCGCCGACGACATCGTCGTCCTGGACTTCGCCGACGAACGCTCCGTCGTGCAGACCCGGTTCGCCACCACCGCCCTCACCCTGCTCCGCGCCCATCTCGGCGCCCACCCCGCCACCGCGGTCGCCGACTGCCGCACCGCGCTCGCCGAGGACCTCCCCGAAGGGCTCACCGGCTGCCGCCAGTTCACCTTCCTCGGCCGCGGCTGGACCGTCGGTCTCGCCAACGAGGCCGCCCTCAAGATGCGCGAGGCGTCCCTGTCCTGGACCGAGGCGTACCCGGCGATGGAGTACCGCCACGGCCCCATCAGCATCACCACCGAGGGCGGCGCGACCTGGATGTTCGGCCCCGCCCCCGACGGCCTCGCCGACCAGGTCCGGGCCACCGGCGGACGCTGGGTGCCCGGCGACCGCCTCGACCCGCTCGCCGAACTGGTCCGCGCGCAGCGCCTCGCCGTCGCCGTCGCCGCCGCGCGCGGCCTGGACCCGGACAGCCCCCGCCATCTCACCCGCTCGGTGATCCTCACCCCCTGACCGGCCCGCCCCGCCCCCGCCCAGAAGGGATTCCGCCGTGCCCCTGTCCACCACCGGTGACCTCGTCGGCCGCGCCGCCACGGCCCGCGGTGCCGTCGGCGCCTTCAATGTCATCACCCTGGAGCACATCGAGGCGGTGATCGCCGGCGCCGAACTGGCCGGCCGTCCCGTCGTCCTCCAGATCAGCGAGAACACCGTCGAGTTCCGCTACGGACGGCTGCTGCCGCTGGCCCGCGCCGCGGTCGCCGCCGCCGAGCGGTCCACCGTGCAGGTCGCCCTGCATCTCGACCATGTGGTCAGCGACGGACTGCTCCGCCAGGCCCCGGACGCCGGTTTCAGCTCGGTGATGTACGACGCCTCACGGCTGCCCTACGGCGACAATCTCGCCGCCACCCGCGCCGCCGCGGACTGGGCGCACGCCCAGGGGCTGTGGGTGGAGGCCGAGTTGGGCGAGGTCGGCGGCAAGCACGGCCGCCCCCCGCTGGACGCCCACGCCCCCGGCGCCCGCACCGACCCCCGTCAGGCCCGCGCCTTCGTCGCCGACTCCGGGGTGGACGCCCTCGCGGTCGCCGTCGGCACCACGCACGCCATGACCGAGCGCACCGCCGCCCTCGACCACGCCCTGCTGAAGAGCCTGTCCGGCACGCTCGGCGTCCCACTCGTGCTGCACGGCTCCTCCGGCGTCCCGGACGGCGAACTGACCGCCGCCGTCGCGGGCGGCATCAGCAAGGTCAATGTCGGCACGGCCCTCAACGCCGCGATGACCGCCGCGATCCGGGAGTTCCTCGCCGCCCACCCCCGGGCCGTGGACTCCCGCACGTACCTCGCGGTCGGCCGGGAGGCGATGGCCCGGACGGTGGCGTCGATCATCGCCGTACTGGACCCGCCGCCCGGCGCCTGAACCCCCGGCCGCTACCGCCGGACCGCGCGCAGCACCACGAACTTCGGGTCGCTCGCGACCACCGCGCTGTTGCCGAACACCCGCTTCAGCTTCGCGTGGTACCCGAGATGCCGGTTGCCCACCACATACAGCGCCCCGCCCGGCCGCAGCACCCGCCGCGCCCCGGTGAACATCCGCCAGGCGGTGGCGTCGGTGGTCGCGGCATGGGTGTGGAAGGGCGGATTGTTCAGCACGACGTCCGCGCTCGCGGAGGCCACCCCCGCGACCCCGTCCCCGACCCGGAACTCGGCGTGCCCCGGCACCCCGTTCGCCTTGTACGTGGCCTCCGCCGACGCCACCGCCTGGTACGACTCGTCCACGAACAGCACCTCGGCGTCCGGGTTCGCCAGCGCCACCGATGTCCCCACCACCCCGTTGCCGCAGCCCAGGTCCACCACCCGGCGCAGCCCTCGCACATCCGGGAGATGGGTGAGGAAGAACCGGGTGCCGATGTCCAGCCGGTCGGCGCAGAAGACGCCCGCGTGATTGACGACGGTGTGCCCGGAGGCGGGGCCGACGCCGTCCGGCAGGGCGTAGCGGTACGGCCACGGGTTGACGGGGGGCACCCGGCCCGGGTCCGGGGTGCAGAAGATCAGCCGGGCCTTCTGCTCGGCGAGGGAGGTGCGGGTCGGCCCGAGCACCCGTTCGAACAGGGTGAGCGTGGAGGTGTGGATCTCCTTGACCATCCCGGTGCCGATCACCACCGTGCCCTCGTGCAGCGCGGGCGCGAGGCGCAGCAGCAGATCCTCCAGCAGCGCCAGGCTCTTCGGCACCCGCACCAGCAGCAGATCGATCCGCTCCGGCGGCGGATCCTGCGTGGTCAGCAGCCGGACCGTGCCCGGCGGGACCCCGGCGCGGGCGAGGTTGGCCCGGGTCGCCTCCTGGCCGAGGAACGAGTCCGTGATCTGCGTCGGCCCGAAGCGCGCGAGCGCGGTGACCAGGGCGCCCCAGCGGTCGCCGGCCACCACGACCTCACCGGCCGGGCCGGTCTCCCGGGCCGCCAGATACCGCAGCAGATAGGCGTCGGCGGCGTCCCAGGCACGCAGCCGGTCACGCGGGTCCTCGGGAAACCGGGACAGCTCGAACGCGCCCCACGGGGTCGTCATACGGTCGCTCATCGCCGCCAAGGCTAGCGGAACCGCAGCTCAGGGGGGTTGGGGGGAGGACGGGGCCGCGAGGGCGGGCACTCCGGTGCCGTGCGGCCACCGCGCGCGTGCCCAGGCACGGTCCCGTACGAGGGCCTCCGCCCGGCCCGCTCCGGCGGCCCGGCCGCACCCGGTGCCGCCGTGCCATCGCGCGCGACGGCGGACCGCCGCACCGCCCCGGCAGGCCGGCGGATCATGGCAGACTCGCCGTCATGAGCGGCAAGGCGGACCCCCGGCGGCCGGGGGAAGGGATCACGTCGAGAACGCGGCTGGACCGGGGGCGCGGCGCGCTCGGCCCCGCGCTGGAGCTGGTGCACACCGGACGGGCACCCACCCGCGCGGTGCTCACCGCCGAACTCGGCGTCACCCGCGCCACCGCCGGAGCCGTCGCCGCCGAACTGGAGGCGCTCGGCCTGATCCGGGTCGACGCCCGCCCGACGGCCGCCGCCGGTTCCCAGGGCCGCCCCTCGCACCGCCTCGAACTCGCCGAGGACGGCCCGGTCGCGCTCGCCGCCCAGGTGCACGCCGACGGCTTCCGGGCCGCGCTGGTCGGGCTCGGCGGCCGGATGGTCGCCACCACGCCCGGCTGCGAGGCCGTCGCCGCCGACCCGGCGAAGGTGCTGGGCCAGGTGGTGGAAGCGGGCGCCGCACTGCTCAGCGAGACGGGACGGCGCTGTGTCGGCGCCGGGCTCGCCGTGCCGTCCGCCGTCGCCGAACCCGAGGGCCTCGCCCTCAACCCGCTGCATCTGGCCTGGCCCGCCGGATCGGCGGTCCGGGAGATCTTCGCCCAGCAGGTGCGGGCGGCCGGGATCACCGGGCCCGCCTTCGCCGCCAACGACGTCAATCTCGCCGCGCTCGCCGAGCACCGGCACGGCGCCGGGCGCGGCTCGCGCGATCTGCTGTGCGTGGCCACCGGACACCGAGGGGTGGGCGGCGCCCTGGTGCTGGACGGACGGCTGCACACCGGCAGCGCGGGCCTGGCCCTCGAAGTCGGCCACCTCACCGTCAACCCCGAGGGCCGCCCCTGCCACTGCGGCAGCCGGGGCTGCCTGGATGTCGAGACCGACCCGCTGGCCCTGCTCACCACCGCGGGCCGCCGCCCCGGCCCCGTGGTGTCCCTGCTCCAGCAGGCCAACGACCTGATCCGGCACGAGTCCGACGACCCCGGTGTCCGCGCCGCCGTCGAGACCCTGGTCGAACGGCTCGGCCTCGGCCTCGCCGGGCTGGTCAACATCCTCAACCCCGACCGGATCATCCTCGGCGGACTCCACCGCACCCTGCTGGACGCCCACCCCGAGCGGCTGCGCGCGGTGGTCGCCGACCGCAGTCTGTGGGGCCGCAGCGGGGTGGTGCCGATCCTGCCCTGCACCCTGGACCACAACAGCCTGGTCGGCGCCGCCGAACTGGCCTGGCAGCCGGTCCTGGACGACCCCCTCGGCGCGTTGGCGGCTGCGGCCTGACCGGATCCGGCACGGCTCCCCGGCGCGTTGGCGGCTGCGGCCTGACCGGACGGGACCCGGTTCCCCGGCGCCCTGGCGGCTGCGGCCCGACTGGACCCGGCATGACCCCCTCGGCGCCCTGGGGGCAGCGGTCCGACCGGACCCGGCACGACCCCCTCGGCGCCTTGGCGGCTGCGGCCTGACCGGACCCGGCACGGCTCCCCGGCGCCTTGGCGGCGGCGGCCCGACCGGCCCCGGCACAGCTCCCGCCGCCTTGGCGGCTGCGCCCTGACCGGACCCGACCGGGCTCCCCGGCGCCCTGGCGGCTGCGGCCCGACCGGACGCGACCCGGTTCCCCGGCACCCTGGGGGCAGCGGTCCGACCGGACCCGGCACGACCCCCTCGGCGCCCTGGGGGCAGCGGTCCGACCGGACCCGGCACGGCTCCCCGGCGCCTTGGCGGCGGCGGCCCGACCGGACCCGGCACAGCTCCCGGCGCCCTGGCGGCAGCGGCCCGACCGGACCCGACCCGGCTCCCCGCCGCCCCGGCGGCTGCGGCCCGATCGAGTCGTCCCCGTGGTGCCCCGCCGCTACAAGGACGCCCCGCCGTCGATCACCAGATCCGTGCCGACCACCGACGCGGCGGCGTCCGAGGCCAGATACAGCACCGCCGCCGCCACCTCCGGCGTGGTCGAGATCCGGCCCAGTGGTGATTCGTCCTTCATCCGTGCCGCCCGGTCGGCCTCCGTCTCCCCGCCGTGCAGCGACATCGTGGTGTCGGACGCGCCGGGGCTCACCCCGTTGATCCGCACGCCCTCGGCGATGTGCTCCAGCGCCGCGCCCCGGGTCAGCGAGGTGACGGCCGCCTTGGTGGCGGAGTAGGGGGTGGTGCCGGGCCACTGCCGGTGCCGCCCCAGGTTCGAGGACACATTGACGATGGCCCCGCCGCCGGGCTGGGTCCGCATCCGCCGTATCTGCGCGGCCATCGCGAACAGCACGCCGGTCACATTGATGTCGAGGACCCGCCGCCAGTCCGCCTCGGACAGTTCGGTGACGGGGCCGCCCTGGAAGACGCCCGCGTTGTTCACGGCCACGTCGAGCGACCCGAACCGCTCGGTCACCGTGTCGGTCAGCGCCTCCACCTCGGCGTGCCGGGACACATCGGCGACCTGCGCGACCGCCGTGCCGCCGCCCGCCCGCACCAGGGCGACGGTCTCGTCCAGCGCGGCCCGCCTCCGCCCGGCCACCACGACCCTCGCCCCCTCGGCGGCGAAGGCCAGCGCGATGGCCCGCCCGATCCCGGAACCCCCTCCGGTGACGAGCACGGACCGATCGCTGAAACGGTGCTGAGAGTGCTGAGAGTGCTGAGACATGGGTGAACTGCCTTTCCTGAGGGAGATGTCGAGAGAGAAGGAAGTAAGAAACAGGGCGCGCGATCATCCCGCCCGGAAGCGGAGCGCCCCCGCCGCGACCGCGAACACCCCCGCCGCCACCGCCAGGCTCACCGCATCGCTCCCGGCGGCGAGCAGTACCGCGAGGACAACGGTCGGCCCGGTCTCCATCGCGGTGTTGTGCACACCCCCGGCCAGCCCGGTCCGCTCCGCGGGCACCCGGTCGGTGGCGAGGACGGCGGCCCCCGCGAAGGCGGCGGCGGCCCCGGCCGGCAGCAGCACGAAGCCGGGCAGCACGCCGTGGCCGTACGGGATGCCGGGGTCGAGGCCGGTGGCGGCGAGCAGGGCGAGACCACCGGCGGCGAGGGCGAGCCCGCCCCCGGTGACCGGGCCCGGCCCGTACCGCGCGATCAGGCGTCCGGCCATGCGCCCGGAGACGAGCAGGGCGACGGCGAAGGGCACGAACGCGGCCGAGGTGCGCAGCGCCGACCAGTCCCGTTCCTCCTGGAGGAACAGGGAGAACAGGATGAACACCGTGCTGGTCCCGGCCGCGGTCAGCGCGGTGGCCAGCAGACCCAGCCCGCGCCGCCCGTCGCGCAGGAACCCCGGCGGCAGCAGCGGATCGCGCGCCCGGCGTTCGGCGACCGCGAAGAGCGCCAGCAGCGCCACCCCCACCGCGAGCGGCCCCAGCACCAGGGCGGACCCCCACGGCCGGGCGTCGGTGACCACCAGCCCGTAACTGGCCGCGACCAGCCCCCCGGTGGCGAGCACCGCGCCGCGCACATCGAGCCCGCCCGACCGCGGGGGCCTGTCGCCCGGGGGCAGCGTCCGGGGCACCAGGACCAGCCCCGCCACCGCCACCACCGCGGGCACCACGAGCGCCCAACGCCAGGACGAGAGCGCGGAGACGACCCCCGAGAGCACCTGGCCCGCCGTCGCGCCGAGCACCGACAGCCCGCCCCAGGTGGCCATCGCCCGGCGGTAGTCGCCCGGCCGGGGATACAGGGCGCGCAGTACGGTCATGGCGGCGGGGGCGATCAGCGCCGCACCGGCCCCCTGCGCGAACCGCGCCGCGAGCAGCGCCTCGTAGCCGGGGGCGAGCGGCGCGGCGACGGACGCGACGGCGAACAGCCACAGCCCGCCGATCAGCGCGGACCGTCCCCCGTACCGGTCGGCGAGGCGTCCGCCGAACAGCAGCAGACCGGCGAAGGCCAGCCCGTAGGCCGCGCTGAGCAGGATCAACTCGTCCCGGCCGAGGGCGAATCGGCGGCCTATCTCGGGCAGCGGGACGGCGAGGGAGGCGAGCGTGAAGATCAGGGTGACCTGGAGGGAACCGAGGAGCGGGAACACCCGGGCGGCGTCGGGCCGCCGCCGGTCCGGCGCGACCGCGCCGGTGAGCGCGCGCATACATCCTTCTTTCCAGAACGAACGGTCTAGTATAAGGACGGCAAGGAACACCCCGGAGTGCGGGGCGGGGTTCAGTCCAGCAGGGTCAGTGCCTGTTCGACCGCGTCGCGGACCCGGGCCGGGTCGTCGGACGCCTTGCCCACCACCCGCAGCCCCTGCATCAGCACCAGCAGCATCCGGGCGAGGGCGCGCGGATCGCGGTCCGCGGCCAGCTCGCCCTGCGCCTGGGCGCGCAGCAGCGCCGCGTGCAGCAGGGTCTCGGTGTGCCCCCAGCTCCGCTCGACCCGCCGGGCCGCCCCCGGATCGTGCGGGGCCAGCTCCGCCGCGGTGTTGGTGACCAGGCAGCCGTGCGGGCGGCGCGTCTCGTCCGCGGCCTCCTCGGCGAACCGGCGCACCAGCGCCCGTACGGCGGGCAGCGCCGGGCCCGGCTGGGACAGCTCGCGGGTGAGGCCGGGGGTGCGGGCCTCGCCGTAGCGGTCCAGCGCCTTCAGATAGAGGTCGCGCTTGTTGCCGTAGGTGGCGTAGATGCTGGCGCGGGCGATGCCGAGATGTGCGACGAGATCGGCCATGGAGGTGGCCTCGTAGCCCTTGCGCCAGAACAGTTCCAGGGCGGACTGGAGGGCGGCGTCGGGATCGAATTCCTTGGTCCTGGCCATGGGGACGACCCTAGGCGATACAAGAACGATCGGTCAATAAACTAGGGGCGGCTGGTTGCTGCCAGAAGCCGCCGCAGAGTCTCCGCCGGGTACGGGGTGTCCGGGCTGTCGTCCTGGACCCGGCCGTAGAACTCGGTGAGCACGGCGGCGATCGGGGCGTGCCGGGTGAGGAGCGCCCTGATGCCGGGGGGACCGGGCGGGGGTTCGGCGCCGGTCGCGAGGGCGCGGATCAGGGCCTCGCGCTCGGCGCGCTGATGGCCGTACAGGGCGGTGATCAGCCAGTTCACCAGATAGCTGCGCAGATAGCAGTGGTCGTAGGTGCGGTGGTGGGTGAGGAAGGCGGACTCGGCGGGGGAGAGGGCAAAGCGGTCGGAGACGGCCAGGCCGAAGTCCGTGAAGTACAGGCGCTCCCCGTCGGCCAGGATGTTCCGGAAGTGGCCGTCGAAGTGCAGCAGGCCCTCGGCGCCCATGAAGGCGGCGCCCTCGGTCAGTCGGTGCTCAACCAGCGCGGCGGCCCGGTCGGCCCGCTCCTCGCCGCCCCGCACCTCCTCGGCCAGCCAGTCGTGCAGGGTGCGCGGGATGTGCTCCAGGAACAGGACGAGGCTCGCGGGGGCGGTCCGGAGCGCCTCCAGCCGCCCCCGTACGGCGTCGCCGCCGCCGAAGTAGGCCACGGCCCGGTCGATATCGGCGAGTTCGGCCGGCGGGGGCGGGAGCGTGTCCGGCAGCACCCGCCAGTGGTACATCAGCGGGAAGCCCGCGTACCGGTCCGCCAGGACCCAGTCCGTGGTCATGATGTGGGCGGCCAGCTCCCGCCAGGCGCCGAACCCGGGGCTGATGACGCCGTACTGGCAGAAGGCGGGCAGGTCGAAGACATTGGCCGTGGAGCGCAGCCGCTCCGGGCGCAGTTCGCGCGCGGTGAGCGGCACCCGCTTCACGAAGACCCCGGTCCCCTCGATCTCCAGCCGTGCCGCCCGCCCGCCGATGCCGGTGCCGAGCGGCTCGGCCGACTCCAGCAGGTCCGCCAGCTCACGATCGCCGCGCAGCGCCAGCGCCGTCGACACCGCCCCGTACGCGCCCCGCCGGGCCCCGGCCTCCGCTGTCATGTCCGTCCCCACCTCCACCGACACCCTAAGGAAGCAGCCGGGCGGAGCGCGACTACTCCCCGGGAGGTAGCCGCACAGCCGCTGGCCGTACGACGCCCCGGCACCCCCGGCGGAGCGAGGCTCAAGGCATCGATGACGCAACGACGAGGGGCCGGCCGGTGGCCGCCCCGACCTGGGAGATGACCTGAGATGCAGACCCTCGCAGACTGGGGCGGCGGTGGCGGGCCCGGCCCCTGGATCCTGCTGTTCCCGCTGATCTGGGCGGCCGTCGTGATCGGCGCGGTGGGCGTGCTGCGGCGCACGGTGTGGCGCGGCGGCCCCGGGCGCTACGGCCGCCGGGACGTCCGGCCCGCCGGTGACTCCCCGATCGCCGTCCTCGGCCGCCGTTTCGCGGCGGGCGAGATCGACGAGGACGAGTACTGGCGGCGGCTGTCCGTCCTGGACGAGCAGTTCGGCCGCACGACGACGGACAGGGGCGGCCGGTGATCACGACCACCACGACCGCTGCCCGCACCGCCGCCCGGGTCGTCGACGCCGTGAAGGTGTACGGGCACGGCGACACCGAGGTGAGGGCCCTGGACGGGGTGAGCGTCGGCTTCCCGGCCGGGCGCTTCACCGCGATCATGGGGCCCTCGGGCTCCGGCAAGTCCACGCTGATGCACTGCGCCGCCGGACTCGACACCCTCGGCTCCGGCACCGCCTGGATCGGGGACACGGAGCTGGGCGCCCTGGACGACCGCCGACTGACCCTGCTGCGCCGGGACCGGGTGGGCTTCGTCTTCCAGGCGTTCAACCTGGTGCCCACCCTGACCGTCGCCGAGAACATCACCCTGCCCCTGGACCTCGCCGGGCGGTCCGGCGACCCGGAGTGGACCGACGCGCTGATCGAGGTCGTCGGACTGCGCGACCGGCTCCGGCACCGGCCCGCCGAACTCTCCGGCGGACAGCAGCAACGGGTCGCCGTGGCACGGGCGTTCGCCGCCCGGCCGGACGTCGTCTTCGCCGACGAGCCGACCGGCAACCTCGACTCCCGCTCCGGCGAGGAGGTCCTCGGACTGCTCGGCCGGGCCGTGCGCACCATGGGCCGGACCGTCGTCATGGTCACCCATGACCCGGTCGCCGCCGCCCACGCCGACGAGGTCGTCTTCCTCGCGGACGGACGGCTGGTCGACCGGATGCCGGAGCCGACCGCGGACAGGGTCCTGGACCGGATGAAAGCCTTCGAGGTGCCGTCATGAGGGTCGCGCTGCGGCTCAGCCGCTCCTCCCTGCGCGCCCACGGACGGCGCTTCGCGGGCACCTTCCTCGCTGTGTTCCTCGGGGTGTCCTTCCTCGCCGGGACCCTGGTCATGGGCGACACGCTCAGAGCGAGCTTCGACGCGATGTTCGGCAACGCCACCAGCGGCACCGACGCCGTGGTCCGCGGCGCCGACGCCATCACCGCCCCCGGCGAGAGCCAGGGCGTCCGGCAGCCGGTGCCGACCGATCTGGTGGACGCCGTCCAGCGGGTGCCGGGCGTGGCCGCCGCCGTGCCGAGCGTCGAGGGCGCGGGCCAGCTCCTCGGCTCCGACGGCGAACCCATCGGCGGCGACGGCCCCCCGACCGTGGCCGGCAACTGGATCACCGACCCCCGGCTGAACCCCTACCGGCTGGCCGAAGGGCGGGCCCCCGAACGATCCGGCGAGATCGTGGTGAACGAGGGCACCGCCGAGCGCGGCGGACTCACCCTCGGCGACCGGACCGTGCTGCGCACCCCCGATCCCGTCGAGGTCACCGTCGTCGGCCTGGCCACCTTCGGCGGCGCGGACGGCATGGCCCAGGTCACCTACACCGGCATGACCCTCGCCGACGCCGGGCGCTACCTCACCGCACGGCCGGGCGAGGCGTCCGACATCCGGGTCCGGGCCGAGGCCGGGGTCGGCCAGGACGCCCTGGTGGAGCGGCTCAACGGGGTGCTGCCGCCCGGCACCGAGGCGATCACCGGCGAGCGACTCGCCCAGGAGAACACCGACCTGATCTCGGGCCGGTTCCTGAGCGTCTTCACCACCTTCCTGCTGGTCTTCTCCGGGGTGGCGCTGCTGGTCGCCACCTTCTCCATCCACAACACCTTCGCGATCGTGGTCGCCCAGCGCACCCGCGAGAACGCCCTGCTGCGCGCGCTCGGCGCCGCCCGCCGCCAGATCACCGTGCTGACCCTGACCGAGGCCACCGCCGTCGCCGTCGCCGCCTCACTGGCCGGACTCGCGGGCGGTATCGGCATCGCCGCCGGACTCCAGGCGCTGTTCCCGGCGATCGGCTTCCCCTTCCCCGAGGGCGCGTTGGTGATCGGCGCGCTCTCGCTCGCCCTGCCCCTCGCGGTCGGCGTCGTGGTCTGCGTCGGCTCCGCCCTGCTCCCGGCCGTCCGCGCGGGCCGTACCGCACCGCTGGCCGCGCTGCGCGAGAGTGCCGTCGACACCTCGGGCGCCTCCCGCCCGCGCGCCCTCGCCGGGGGCGCCCTGCTCACCCTCGCGACGGCCACCACCCTGACCGGCGTGCTGGCCGCCCCGTCCGTCCGGCTCGCCGGCACCGGTGCCGTCCTGACCCTGGCCGCCTTCGTCGTCCTCGGACCGGTCGCCTCCGGCGCGGCCGTACGGATCCTCGGCGCCCCGGCGGCCCGGCTGCGCGGGGTGACCGGTTCGCTCGCCCGCCGCAACGCCCTGCGCAGTCCCCGGCGGACGGCCGCCACCGCGAGCGCGCTGATGATCGGGGTGGCGGTGGTGTCGCTGTTCACGGTGTTCGGGGCCTCGCTGAAGGCGACCATGGACCGGACCGTGTCCCGGTCCTTCGCCGGGGACGTGGCGATCGGCACCCCCGGGTTCGGCGCGGGCGGCAGCGGGCTGAGCCCCCGGCTCGCGCCGGAGATCGCCCGGCTGCCCGAGGTGGACACCGCCGTGGGGCTCGGCCGGGGGGTCGCCGAGGTGAACGGCGACGGACGCGCGCTGACGGTCACCGACCCGCCCGCCCTCGCCCGCGTCCTCGACCTCGGCACGGTCCACGGCGATCTGTCCGGGCTCGGGACCGACGGCATCGCGCTCACCGCGACGGAGGCCGACCGCGCGCACGTCACGACCGGCGACACCCTCCGCCTCGCCTTCACCGACGGCACCCGGCGGACCTTCACCGTCCGCGCGGTCTACGGACCGTCCGAACTCGCCGGGGACTATGTCATCACCCGCGACGCCTGGGCCCCGCACCGCACGCAGGACGCCGACACCCTGGTCGCGGTCTCCTTCGCCGACGGCGTCGACCCGGCCACCGGCACCGCCGCCGTGGAACGGACCGCGGAACGCTTCGGCGGCCCCGAGGTGCAGACCCGCGACGAGTACGCCCGATCCTCGGCGAGCGGTATCGACATGATGCTCACCCTGGTCTACGCCCTGCTGGCACTCGCCGTGCTGATCGCCCTGCTGGGCATCGCCAACACCCTCACCCTGGCCGTCCATGAACGCACCCGTGAACTGGGCCTGCTCCGCGCGGTCGGCCAGACCCGGCCCCAACTGCGGGCCATGGTCCGCTGGGAGTCCGTCCTGATCGCCGCCTTCGGCACGGCCGGCGGTCTCGCCCTGGGCACCTTCCTCGGCTGGGTCCTGGTCCGCGCCTCCGCCGACAGCACGTTCGTCTTCGCCCTGCCGCCGCTGCGGCCGGCGGCGGTCGTGGTGGTGGGGCTGGCGGCCGGAGCGCTGGCGGGAGTACGGCCCGCGGCACGGGCGGCACGGCTGGATGTGCTGCGCGCCATCGGGACGGAGTAGTCACGGCCCGAAGACGGAAGGGGTGCCGCGCGCTCCGGCGCCGGGACGGGGCCGGGAGGGCTCCGCGGCACCCCCAAGCGGAGGGGCGCGTCTGCGGAGTGCGCGGGTGGTGGGGGTGCTGCAGGGTGGTGGGGGTGTTGTGGGCGGGTGGGGGTGCTGCCGGGTGGTGCGGGTGCTGTTGGCGGGTGGGGGTCCTGCCGGGTGGTGCGGGTGTTGTCGGCGAGTAGGGGTACTGCCGGGTGGTACGGGTCCTGCGGGGTGGTGCGGGTGTTGTCGGCCGGTGCGGGTCCTGCCGGGCTGTGCCGGGAAGCGGCGTGCGCGGCGTGCGCGGTCTGCGTGGCGTGCGCGGTCGGCGCGGCTCTGCCGAGCGCTGCCGGGAAGCGGTCCCGTCGAGCGGTGTGGGAGGGCTGCGGGACGGATGCGGGACAGATGTGGGAACCGTCGGTGCGGGGGGAGCGGAAATGTGGGGGATTCGCCGGGGTGTCCCATCTGGTTCCGAGCCGGGCCGACGCCGCCCGGGTATCCAGGGTCCGCCTAGGCGGAGTGTCGTACGGGCACTTCCTCCACGGCGTTGCGTGTGGACTGCCGGGGGATCCTCACCTGTGGGGCGGGTGGTGCCTCGCGGGTCCGGGCGCGGCGGCGGCTCCAGCAGGGAAGTCCGCACCAGAACACGGCGAACCAGGTCAGGGTGATCCCGGCCAGGAAGGTCGCCACATGCAGGCCCAGGACGACATCGAGGATCAGGAGCAGAGACGTGACCATCGCCAGCATCAGCGCGATCAGCCCCCAGAACGCCAGCCGGGCGGAGATGTCCAGTAACTGCTTGCGCAGCTCACGTCCGTGCACCAGCCGGTGGAAGGGCGCCGGTGCGATGAGCAGCGAGGCGGCGACGGCGGTCAGCAGCAGATCGGCCACGTACAGATAGCGCTGCATGGGCGTGATGATGGCGAACCGGGGGGTGAAGGCCAGGGTGAGCAGGAAGGCGAGGAGCACCTGCACGCCGGTCTGGGCCACCCGGATCTCCTGGAGCAGCTCCGCGTACGCCGCCGTCAGCCGGGCCCGCTCCCGTTCCTTGGCCTTGCGGCCGGACTTGGGCGCGGGGGCGGGGCGGCCCCCGTGGTCGGGGTCGTGGTCCCGGCTGCCCACCACCAAGGGGGGTGGGGCGGCGCGGGACGCCGTTTCGAGCATCGTGACTCCTGAGGGCTTGAGGGTGTCGTGCGGGATGTTGTGGGGGGGGACCGATAGTAGGGACAGCCCCCGCCTCCGGTCAGATCCCGGCCCACAAGTGGCCAGCCTCGTACGGCACTTGGCCGGTACCTGTCAGATGAACAAAGGGCAAAACATCTACGAACCATCTCTGAATATCAGGAAAACAAGTCGGGCGGGGGAGCGGTGCGGGTCCCCTGCCTGACCCGGCGGAATGTGGGCCCCAAGGGGCACTCGGCCGGTACGAAAGGGCAGGTGAGAGGGGAGAAGAGGCATCCAGCAGACCCGGCCCGAGGGGAGTGTCTCACGGCGGGGCTCCGCCCGAGACCGGGGGGAGGGGCTGTGGGGGGTGGGGGTCTGGTGGTGGGTGTCCGGGGCCGGGGGTGGGGTGTGCCGGGCGGGTGTTCGGTGGTGGGTGTCCGCGACCGGGGGGCTGTGCCGGTGGGCGTCTGGCGGTGGGTGTCCGGGGTCCGGCTCCGTGCCGGGAGGCATCTCGTGGTGGGTGTCCAAGGCCGGGGGTCCCGTGCCGGGCGGGCGTCTGGCGGTGGGTGTCCGGGGTCCGGCTCCGTGCCGGTAGGCATCTCGCGGTGGGTGTCCAAGACCGGGGGTCCATGCCGCGCAGGCATCTCGCAGTGGGTGTCCGAGATCGGCGTCTCGTGCCGGGCAGGCGTCTCCCGGTGGCTGCCCGAGACCCGGGTCCGTGCCGGGCAGGCGTCTCCCGGCGGCTGTCCAAGACCCGGCCCCGTGCCGGCAGGCATCTCCCGGTCGGCGTTCGCGGCGGGCGGCCGGTCGCCGCCCGTTCAGCCGGGAACGGCCGAGCGGGCGGGGGCGTGTCCGGGTCTGTGGGCGTCGGCGGTGAGACCGGCGGGTTCGGCCTCCGTGAACACCTCCGCGAAGACGGCCGCCGGTTCGGCGGCCGGGCGGCGGGCGGGGCGGGCGGGCTTGGTGACCGCGTGGGCGGGGGTCGGCAGGGTGAACCAGACGACCTTGCCGCGTTCACCGTCCGGCTGGGCGCCCCAGCTCTCGCTGACGGCGGCCACCATGGCGAGTCCCCGGCCGCAGGTGGCCAGCGGATCCGCCTCGCCCAGTTCCGGCAGCCGGGGATCGTGGTCGTGCACCGAGACCGTCAGCCGGTCGAGCCGCAGCTCGATCTCCACGGTGCAGGTCTTGTCGGGCTGGGCGTGCCGGTGGACATTGCTCAGCAGCTCGGTGACACCGAGCGAGGCGCGGTCTATCAGCGGGTCGAGATGCCAGTAGCGCAATTGCGCTGAAACGATTCTGCGGACCTGACCGATCCGCGCCGGCAGGGCTTGGAGCTCCACTGCGCAGTGTCTGGTGGGGTGACTGATCACGGCTGCGGCTCCCCGACGTTGAGGTCCGGAAGAACACGGAGTTCGGAGCCGGCGGAGCGCCGTCGCGCGGCGGCCCGCCCGCTGTGGTGCCCGGCGGGCTGGCTCGCAGCGTTGTCGCCGGTAAACCCTGGGTGAGGTGAATCAAGCGTGACCCAGCGGATGCGGTACCGCAACTCATGGTGACTCAGCGGTCACGCCCCGCTGCGTGCCGTACCGCCTCGATGAACCGGCGGGCCGCCGGGGGGCCCGGCTGTCCCGGGGCCGGATCGTGGTCGCCGAGGGTGAGCAGATAGCGGGTGCCGTTGAGGTCCGCCAGCGCGCGGTCCCCGGGCGCGAACCACGGCCGGGAGGCCCGTACCGCCTGTACCGGCGCGCTGTCGATCTCGCTGCCGTAGCTGGTCAGCAACTCCAGCCTGCCGCCGCGGATCCGGACCTGACCGGCCCGGGTGAGCGACCGCAGCCGCCTGCCTATCCGCACCCCGCTCGCCGTGAACTCCTGCTCCGCCATTCCCCTCGCCCCCTCGCTCCCACGCCCCGCCGGCCGCCCGGCCCGGGGCCCACGAGACCTCCGCTTCCACGGTACGGCGTGCCCCGCCCCGACCGTACGGCCGTACGAGCCGACCCCGCGCGGTGCAGTCTGCCCCGGGCCGCCCTCGCGCACCAGTGCGTGCGGCGGCTTCCCGCCGGGCGCCCGGAGCACTCGGGCGAATGCGCCCCCGCCGACCGGCCCCGCCTGCCGCGCCGCGTGGGCCCCAGCGCTCGCTTTGAGCCCCCCAAAGATGCGTTTATGCAGGTGAGAAGCGCTGCCGGTCATGCCTATGATCGAAGTGCCGCCCGCGCGGCAGAGCGTCGGCGCGCAGCGTAAGGAGCCCGCCGTGAGCACCCCTCAGCAGACCCGGCCCGGAGCGACCCTCGATGTCGACCGCACCGACCCCGGTTACCGCGACTGGCTCAAAGAGGCCGTCCGCAAGGTCCAGGCCGACGCCAACCGTTCGGCCGACACCCATCTGCTCCGCTTCCCGCTCCCCGAGCCCTGGGGCATCGACCTCTATCTCAAGGACGAGTCCACCCACCCCACCGGCAGCCTCAAACACCGCCTCGCCCGCTCCCTCTTCCTCTACGGCCTGTGCAACGGCTGGATCCGGCCCGGCCGCCCGGTGATCGAGGCGTCCAGCGGCTCCACCGCCGTCTCCGAGGCGTACTTCGCCGGACTGATCGGCGTCCCCTTCATCGCGGTGATGCCCCGCACGACCAGCGCCGAGAAGTGCCGTCTCATCGAATTCCACGGCGGCCGATGCCACTTCGTGGACGACCCGCGCAAGGTGTACGAGGAGTCCGCCCGGCTCGCGGCGGAGACCGGCGGCCACTACATGGACCAGTTCACCTACGCCGAACGCGCCACCGACTGGCGCGGCAACAACAACATCGCCGAGTCCGTCTTCCGCCAACTGGAGCTGGAGCGCTATCCGGAACCCGCCTGGATCGTCGCCACCGCCGGTACCGGCGGCACCTCGGCGACCATCGCCCGCTATGTGCACTACATGCAGTACGACACCCGGATCTGTGTCGCCGACCCCGACAACTCCTGCTTCTTCGAGGGCTGGACCACCGGCGACCCGGGCGTCACCTGCGACTCCGGGTCCCGGATCGAGGGCATCGGCCGCCCCCGGATGGAGCCGAGCTTCGTGCCCGGTGCCATCGACCGGATGATGAAGGTGCCGGACGCGGCGAGCGTGGCCGCCGTCCGCGCCCTGGAGCGGGCCATCGGCCGCAGAGCGGGCGGCTCCACCGGGACCGGGCTGTACAGCGCGCTGAAGATAGTCGCCGAGATGGTCGCGGAGGGCCGGCAGGGCAGCGTCGTCACCCTGCTGTGCGATCCGGGGGACCGGTACCTCGACAAGTACTACTCGGACGCCTGGCTCGCGGAACAGGGCCTGGACATCACGCCGTACACGACGGTGATCGAGAGGGTGCTGAGGACGGGGGAGTGGGTGGGGTGAGGGGCGCGTACGCCGGGCGCATGCGCCAGCGCCCGTAACACCGCCTCCGGGGGCGCCACGACCTCCCGGGCGGGAACCAGCCGGACCGCTTTTCGGAGCGGGTCGGTCGGTCAGGGCGCGCCCACCTCAGTCGGCGGTCCGTCAGACGTCCGCGACCCCGGGAGGATCCTCGCTCCCGTGCGGCTCCCCGGCCACCACCAGCCGCAGGTGCTCCCCGATCTCGGCGCGCGCCCCCGCGCCCATCCCCGCGTCCGTGACCAGGGTGTCGACCTGCGCCAGCGACGCGAACGAACTCAGCCCCACCGTGCCCCACTTGGTGTGGTCGGCCACCACCACGACCCGCCGCGCCGACTGCACCAGCCGCCGATTGGTCTCCGCCTCCGCGAGATTCGGCGTCGACAGCCCCGCCTCGGGCGCTATCCCGTGCACCCCGAGGAACAGGACGTCGAAGTGGAGCGCCGCGATGGCCTGGTCGGCGACCGGACCCACCAGCGAGTCGGACGGGGTCCGCACCCCGCCGGTCAGCACCACCGTCGCCGCGCCCGGCCGGGGCCCCGAGGACCGCTGCGCCGCGTGGAAGACATCCGCGACCCGCACCGAGTTGGTCACCACGGTCAGATCGGCCACGTCCAGCAGCCGCTGCGCCAGCGCGTAGGTCGTCGTCCCGCCCGACAGGGCGATGGCCGCGCCCGGGGCCACCAGTTCGGCGGCGGCGCGCGCGATGTCCTCCTTGGCGCTCAGCTCAAGACCCGACTTCGCCTCGAAACCGGGCTCATGGGTGCTGGCCTCCACCACCGGGACCGCGCCGCCGTGCACCTTCTCCAGCACGCCCTGCCGGGCCAGCGCGTCCAGATCCCGGCGCACGGTCATGTCGGAGACACCGAGCTTGCGGGTCAGTTCGTTCACCCGGACGCCGCCCCGGCGCCGCACCTCGTCCAGGATCAGGGCACGCCGCTGCTCCGCGAGGAGGTTCTGATTCTCACTCACGTACGCTCCGGTCCTTTCGCCGCCGCTCCTCGGACACCCCCTCGCACCTGCTGCGACGCCAGGGACGCCGGTCAGGGGCGCGGGGCGTCCCATCCTCGCACGGGTCGCCCGCCCCGGCGCCACCGCCCGCCGACCCGCCCGCCGACCCGCCAGTCGGCCCGCCCGCCGCCCCGTCCGGGCGGCGACACCGGGTGTCCACTCCGTGTCCGGGCCGTGGTCGGTCCGTCACAATGATCAGGGAGATTCGGTGACGACAGGGGCGCGCGGACGGCTCCCCGGAGATCCTGAGCCCGCGCCCACACAGGCGCCGGACGGCACCGCCACGGCACATCTCGGGGGAACACAGCAGTGGAACGCGCGCAGGAACGGGCCGCGGCGAGCGCGGCGATCGACGGCGGCGGGGCGACCATCGCCCTGGAACTCCTGGTCCATGGAGTGGGCGGGGCGACGCCGGAGAAGATGCTGAACGACCCGCGCACCGAACGGGTCACCGGCGACAACATCGCCGCGGTCTTCCGCCGCACCGGCGACCTCGACGCCGAACACCGGGCCGACCGCGCCCCGGGCGAGCCGGTCCAGGAGGCGTACGTCTGGTCCAACCTCACCTCCGGCAACGGCGCCCGCGCCCTGTGGCTGCTGCTGCTCCCGTTCATGGTCGCCAACCTCGCCCACTGGATGCGCCCGCCGACCCGCGGCCACACCCGCGCGGTCCGGCTGTACGGGCTGCTGGTGCGGCTCACCGGGCTCTCCCTGACGGTGCTGATGGCGGCGGCGGCCTGCGAGGTCGCCCTCGATCTCGCCGCCTGGCAGTGCGCGGGCACCCGCGCCTGCGCCGAGCGCAACTCCTGGCTCGGCTTCCTCTCCCCGGAGCTGTCCCAGAACGGCTGGTGGAGCCTGCCGGGACGCCGCCTCGCCCTGGCCACCGTCGTCCCCGCCGGTCTGATCGGGCTCCTGTGGTACCTCTCCCACCGCACCTGGAGCGCGTACGAGTCGGCCCGCCCGATGAACACCGGGTCACCGGGCGAAGAGGCTCAGGAGGCGGAGGAGCGTGCGCCGTCGGTGTCCCCTCACCGGCCCCGGACCCCCGCCGAGAGCGCCGCCACCGCGCTGGGGCGGCCCGGCTTCTGGTTCGGCCGGAGGCTGGTCGCCCGGCTGCGCGCCGCCCACACCGCCGCCGGACTGCTCACCATGGCCGCCGCCCTCGTCTGGGCCGCCCTGCGGTACGACCGCGGGACCGACGGCCCCGCCGCCCTCGATCTGCTCGGCGTCCTCCTCGGCGGCGCCCTGCCGGCGGGCTTCGCGGCCGTGCTCTGGGTGGTCTGCCGACGCGGGCGCAGCGAGCGCCGCGTCGACCGCGAACTCGATGCCCACCTGGTGCGCCTGCTGCCGCTCGCCGCGGTCGTCCTGCTGCTCCTCGCCGTGCTGTACGCGGGCTGGGCCCGTCCCGGCTGGCACTCCTCCCGGGGCCTGCCCGGCGACACCGTGTTCGGCGCGCTCGCCCTGTTCCAGGGGCTGCTGGCGCTCGCCCTGTGCGTCGTCGCGCACATCCTGCACCGGGCCCGTCCCGAGCCCCGCAGCGCGATGCGCGGCTTCGGCGGCCCGGCCGTCGCCCTGCTGGCCTGCGCGCTCGGCGGGGTGTTCTCCGGCGGCATCTCCCAGCGGGTCGCCGACTGGCTGGACGGCACGGGGGTGATCATCCCCGGCCCGCCCGTCCTGCTCACCTGGCAGGCGTCCGTGATCCCGCCGCTGCTGCTGGTCCTGCTCCTCGTCGTGGTCTGGCTGGCCCGGGGCACCCTGCGGCTGGCCCGCGCCGAGGAGTCCGGGGTCTCCGACGACTATCCCGAGGAGACCGCGGACGACGGCCGCACCCGCCGTATCGCCCGCACGCGCGCGATGGCCAGGCTCACCGACCGGGCCCCCATGCTCGTCGCCGCGACCGCGCTGGTGACGCTGGTGCTCGGCGCGGGCGCGCTGGCCGGGGCGCTGGCCACCGACGAGACCCCGGCCCAGGCCGCGGCCGGTGTCCACCCGTTCGTGCACGGCGCGGCGGAGACCGCCCAGGCGCTGGGCTCCTGGCTGATAGGGCTCGGCTTCATACTGTTCGTCGCCTCCGGCCGCCGCGCCTACAAGGATCCGTCCGCGCGGCGCACCATCGGCATCCTGTGGGACGTCGGCACCTTCTGGCCGCGCGCCGCGCACCCCTTCGCCCCGCCCTGCTACGCCGAGCGGGCCGTCCCCGACCTCACCTGGCGGATGGCGACCTGGACCGAGGTCACCGGCGGACGCCTGGTCATCTCCGGCCACTCCCAGGGCAGCGTCCTCGCCTCCGCCGCGGCCTGGCAGCTCTCCCCGGAGGTACGCCACCGGGTCGCCCTGCTGACCTACGGCTCCCCGCTGGAGCGGCTGTACGGGCGCTGGTTCCCGGCGTACTTCGGCTCCGCCGCGCTGACCGCGCTGCACGAGGACGTCGACTGCTGGCGCAATCTGTACCGGGCCACCGACCCGATCGGCGGCCCCATCCGGCTCCCCGGCGACTGCGGCCCCGAGGTCGACCGCGACGCCCTCGCCGACCCCCTCGCCTACGGCCGCACCGAGCTGCACCCCCTCCCCGCCCCGATCCTCGGCCACTCCGACTACCAGGCGGACCCGGCCTTCACCGAGGAACGCGCCCGCCTACTGGCCCGGCTGAGGCCGGAGGTACCGGGGCAGCGGCCGGAGTCTTAGGGGTTCGGTCGGGTGGTGGTTCGTGCGGGGGTCCGCGGGCGGGTTTGCCGGTCGGGGCCGTTGATCGGGGGCCGCACTTGCTGGGCGGGCCAGGCGCGGCGGTGTCGGTCGTGGGCTCGACGCCGGGGTGGCCGTCCGCGACGGCGGGCGGTGGTGGCGCGCCGGGCGGTCGGGGGGGCGGTGGTGGCGCATCGGGCGGTCAGGGGGGGGCGCTGAGCGCGGCCGAGTGGCGGGCGGGGCAGCGGGGAGCGTGCCGCAGGTTTGCGCGGTCGCTCGTACCGGGCTGAACCGACCTTGTGCGGCCGGGTAGCACGCGTCGCCGCGGTGCCGCGCCGCCCATGGCGCCTGCCGCGTCGGTCGACCGCCGGAAGCGTCCGTCGCCGGTCGGCTCCCGCTCCTCCGATCCGCCTCCTCCGATCCAGCTCCTACGATCCGCCTCCTCCGATCCAGCTCATCTGATCCCCCGCCTCCGATCCCGCCTATCTGATCCCCCTCCGTCGAGCGTCCGCGGCTGCCGACTCCCGCCCCCGTGCAGCCTCGCCGACCCGATGCAAGGGCTGCCGTGCCGCCCAGACAAGGGTTGCCGTGCCGCCCAGCCCATGGGTCCCGTCGGCAGGCACGGCACCCGGTCGGCCGACTGGCCGACGGCAGGTACCTCGCCGCCCGCCCGCCCCCTCACGCCTGACTCCCGCCATCCGGCAGGTCCGGGAACCCACGCCCCGCCCCGCCCGATCCCCCGGCCCCCGCCACCGCCGTCTCCAGGTCCCTCGCCAGGGCGTGCAGCCAGACCTCCATGTCGACCAGGCGGGGCAGGGCCGTGGCCGGTGCCGCGCGGGCCTCGGACCAGGGGAGCGGGGGCGGGGTCACCCGCAGCCCCCTCCCCGGGTGGTCCGCCGCGCGTTCCCCCGCCGCGGCGATCCGCCCGGCGGTCTCGTGCGCCCACTCCCGTACGGCCGGCGGGAACGACCGGGCCCCACCGCCCCGTTCCTGCGGCAGCCAGTACGCGCCGATCAGCACCCGCGAGCCGTAGTTGAGCGCGGCGAGCCAGTCCGGGCCGTCGTCGCTGTCGCCGTCGTCGCCCGTGTGCGGCACCGGCTCCGCCCGGTACTGGGCGTACGCGGCCTCGGCGATCTGGAGCCGGTGCAGGGTCAGCCACAGCATCCCCGCCGCGACCTCCCCGCGCCGCCCGCCCGCACCGGTCACCGCGTCCGCCGTGGCCCGCACCAGGGGCCCGGCGGTCCGCAGCAGCGCCGCCACCCCGCGCCGGATCTCCGCCCGCGCCCCCGACGGCCAGGCCAGCAGCCCGCACAGCAGCCCGATCGCGCTGCCCGTCAGCACATCCACCAGCCGCGCCTCCGCCAGCCGCCAGGTCACCGGCGCGAGCTGTGCGAACGCCATCGACACCACCAGCGTGAACAGGCCCTGCGCCCACGCCGGTCCGCCCACCGGCCCGACCGAGAACGCGAGCAGCATCGTCGGCACCAGCAGCACCGCGTAGACCGCCGTCGCGTTCCCGGCGCCGATCACCAGGACACCCGCCACCACCGCGCCCAGCAGGGTGCCGAGGGCCGCCGAGCGGACCGCGGACCAGGTGGCGCCCGCCGTGGTGCGCCCCAGGGTGAGCACGGCAAGCAGCACCCAGAAGCCGTGCGTCAGCTCGAACGACCCCGCCACCAGCCGGGCCAGCGCCAGCCCCAGCATCGTCCGGACGGCGTTCTGGAACACCACCGAGTTCCGGGTCAGGTTCCCGGCGATCCGCACCAGCCACAGCCGGCGCGCGGGCAGCGCGGCGTACCAGAACTGCTCGTGCGGCAGCCCCGGCACCGAGCGGCGGCCCCCGGTGGCGAGGGAGGCGGCGGTCCGTACGGTCACGGCCGAGACGGCGACGGACAGTACCGTCGACCGTCGCCGCAGCAGGGCGTGCAGGGTGCCCTCGGGGCAGTGCGGGAGCCGGGTCCGCTCGACCAGGAACCGGTCGGTCATCTCGACGATCACCTCCGGCCCGGCGGCCGGGTGCCGCCCGCGCAGCAGCGCCGCCGTGTCCGCGCAGGCCGCGGCCGTGCCCCGGAGCAGGCTCTGCGCGGCGATGTCCGCCGGGCCGGGCGGGAGTTCGGTGAGCGCGGCGAGCTGGTCCAGCAGCCGCCGGGTCGCCGAACCGGCCTGCGCCAGCGCGCGGTCCCGGCGCCCCGCTCCCGTGGGGCGGCTCCCCGCGGGCTGCCGCGAGAACCGTAGCGCCCGGCCCTCGGCCCGCAGCCGCGCCGCCGTCTCGCGGTCGGCGCCCGGCGCCCCGGTCAGATGCCGCGCCGTCCGCGCCGCCAGATCCAGCGCCCCGGCGAGCCGGTCGGCGTACGACGGCTGCCAGGGCGCGGGCAGCAGCAGCGCCTCGCACAGCGCCAGCGCGCCGACCCCGACGGCGAGCCCGGCCAGCCGCTCGGGCACGGTGCCGGGCGCGTACGGCGGGAAGCAGGCCAGGATGTAGCAGAGCTGGAGGCCGGGTACGACGGCCGCGAGCCGGGGCGCACAGGCGGCGCCGAACGTCAGTACGAACCCCACGGCCAGCATGCCCACCACGGCGGCCCAGGTCGCCACCGCCAGCACCGTCCCGAGGACGATCAGCGCGACGGCGGCCGGTACCGCCCGCAGGACCGTTGCGGCACGGGTGCGGCCGGAACCGGGCAGCGGCGAGAGCGCGCCGAAGGCGATGGCCGAGAACAGCGCGTAGACCGCGACGACCGGTTGGTCCAGCAGATGCTGGGCGGGATAGAACCCGGCCGTCGCCGCGACCGTGACCCGCACCGCACGCCGGGCCGCCCCGGTGACCTCGGGCCGCGACGGCGGCTTCGGCATCAGCGTTCCCCAGGAGTGGTCGTCGGCGGTCCGGACGTGCCGGGCCATGCTGCCGGTCGAGCGCCACCGGGCCACCCCGCCGCACCAAGCCCCACTCCGGTACCGCCCGACCGGCCCACCCGGGGTACGGGATGACTCACTCGGCGGACGGAACGACTCGCCTGGCATGGGGATGGGGATGGCCTGTCCGGCGCCGGTAGCGGCTGCTCGCCGACCGGACCCGCCCACCCGGCGTGCCGGACGGCCCACCCGGCAGCCGGTACGGCTCACTCACCGACCGGACCGGTTCACAGGCGGGCCAGAAGGGCCCACCCGGCGAGCGGTACGGCCCACCCCGCCACCGGAATCGCCCATCCTCCCTGCCCTACGCTTCCCCCAACACACCGACCACCCCACCCACCGGCAGCTCACTCCGTCGGCAGCCACGCCCCGTGCAGCCCCAGGGGGACCCGTACCGGGATGCGGACCTGGGCGACCGGGCCCTGCGCCGGGTCCTCCGCGTCCAGGACCAGCAGCCTGCTGCTGCCGTCGGTGCGGTCGGTGGCGAACGTCAGCCAGTACCCGCGGCCGGCCTCCGTCGCGCCCGGCACCGGCGCGAACACCGGCTCGCCCACGGACAGGTCCCCGGCGATCCACCGCCGCGTCGAGGTCCCGGAGCCGCCGACGTCGTACCAGCGCAGGGCATCGAACTCGCCCGCCAGCAGATCCAGGCCGCGCCCGCTGTCCGCCGCCACGGCCAGCCACCGGTGCGGCAGCGACAGCGTCCGGTCGTCGACCCGGGGGAACTCCACCCGCGAGTCGTCCAACTGCGTCCGCCGTACGGTTCCGGCGGCCGGGTCGAGGACCGCGCGGGTCAGCCCGTGATGGGCGCGGCCCGTCGCCCGGTCGGCTCCGCCGTGCCCATCGTCGTACCCGTCCCCCAGGGACAGGGACGGCCACTGCACGTAGTCCAGGACGACCTGTCCGCCGCCCGCGGGGTCGTCGTAGGCGTTGACCGTGTGCCAGACCCAGAACGCCTCGTCCGTCGCCCAGCGCACCGGGCCGCCGTCCCGGGGGATCAGCGCGACGCGGGTGCCGCGCTCGGGCCGCCAGGCGAGGAGGGAGCCCCCGCTCATCGCGGCGTCGAGATCGAAGTAGGCGGGGGCGAGCACCAGCACCAGATACCGCTCGGTGAGCGCCATGTCATGGATCATCTGCGGCTCGTCCGCCCCGGGCACCGCCGTCGGCCCGCGCCGCACCCCGCCGTCCGGACCGAGCAGCGACCAGGTCAGATACGGCGGCTCCAGCGCGTAGCAGAACACCGCCATCTCCCCGGTCACGGGGTCGGTCTTGGGGTGGGCGGTGATCCCGGCGGGCAGACGGTCGCCGAAGGTCTCCCGGCCCAGCGTGTCCAGGTCCGGGTCCAGCCGGAACGGGCAGTCCGACTCGGCCAGCGCCAGCAGCCGCCCGGCGTGCCGGACGACATTGATGTCGGGCAGGGGCTTGAGGGTGTGGGCGAGGCCCTCGCCGACCTCGTCGGCGTCCGGGGTGATCAGGGACTCCAGGCCGCCCCACAGGGCGTGTCCGGCCCGCTCCTCGGCGCGCATCGCGGGGGTGCGGACGAAGCGGTTGCGGTAGCGGGCGCGGCCCTCGGACAGCCACACCCCGTGGACCATGCCGTCGCCGTCGAGAGGGAAGAGATAGCTGCCGATCGGGCTGAAGCGGGGGTTGGGGCCGTTGCGCAGATAGACGCCGTCCAGCGCGCGGGGCAACTCCCCGGTGACCTCCAGGTCCACCACGTCGACCTCTTCGGTGACCGGCGCGAACCTGCCACCGAGATGTGCCACGCGGGTGGGGTCGAAGGGGGCGGTGGGTGCGGTCATGGGAGCCTCCCGGCGCGGGGTGCCTCTGGGCTTCCTCCCAGTCAAGTACCGCCCGTGTCCGCCCGCCACCTCACTCTCTGTCCACCGGTCGCCCGTCGCCGGTCACCATGTGCCGGTCACCCGTCACCGGACGGGGGTTACGGGTTACCGGTTACCGTTCGCCGGTGAACGTCACGGCAGTTCCGGCAGGTCCTCCGCGAACAGCAGCGACAGATCGTCCGTGCTGGGCTCCGCCAGCTGCGCCACCCGGCTCGCGTGCCGCTCGACCATCGCCTCGAAGGTCTGCCGGGCGGTGCGCCCGTTGCCGAAGGCCGGGCCCTTGGGGATCCGGGCGAAGTACGTCCGCAGTGCCTCCGGCGCCCCCTCCGCGAGCCGGTACTCGTGCTCCTCGGCCTGCTGGCGCACGATCCGCAGCAGTTCGTCGGGGTTGTAGTCGCCGAAGGTGATGGTCCGTGAGAAACGGGACGCCACACCCGGGTTGACCGACAGGAACCGCTCCATCTCCGCCGTGTAGCCCGCGACGATCACCACGACCGCGTCACGCTGGTCCTCCATCAGCTTCACCAGCGTGTCGATGGCCTCCTTGCCGAAGTCGCGGCCCGCGTCCTCCGGCGACAGCGCGTACGCCTCGTCGATGAACAGCACCCCGCCCCGCGCGCGTTGGAACGCCTCCTGGGTGCGGATCGCCGTCGAGCCGATGTGCTCGCCGACCAGATCGACCCGGGACACCTCGACCAGATGCCCCTTCTCCAGCACCCCGAGGGAGGCGAGGATCTCGCCGTACAGCCGGGCGACCGTGGTCTTGCCGGTGCCGGGGGAGCCGGTGAAGACCAGATGCCGCTTGACGGAGGCCGCCTTGAGACCGGCCTGCTGGCGGCGCCGGCCGACCTCGATCATGTCGGTGAGCGCCCGCACCTCGCGCTTGACGCTGTCCAGGCCGACCAGCCCGTCCAGCTCACCGAGGACGGCCTGGGAGGTGCGGGAGGGCGTCTCCGGCTCGGCGGGCGGCGCGAACGCCGGTGACGGCTCGGGCTCGGCGGTGCGCTGCCCGGGGATCGCGCCCAGCAGCCCGGGGGTGTGCGCCGCCGACTGCTGGACCACCGGCTCGGCCGCCGCCGAGGCCCGTATGCCGCCGCTCTCGTCGCTGGTGCAGTCCTCGATCACCGGCCCCGCGCCCGCGCCGTCCCCGGCGTCCGCGAACTCGAACCCCCCGCGCGCGCAGCGCTCCGTACGGCACTTGCGCAGGGTCGTGCGGCAGCCGTCTATGACGTGGAAGCCGTAGCCGCCGCTGCCGGTCACCCGGCAGCCGGTGAAGGTGCCCCGGCCGCCCGCGGACACATAGAAACCGGCCTCGGCGGGGGAGTCGACCGTGCAGCGCTCGACGGTGGGGTCGGCGCCCTTGGTGACGATCACCCCGGTCTGGGTGCCGGTGACCGTGCAGTTGCTGAGCGTGCCGCCGCTGCCGTGGTCGCGGAACCAGGCGCCGGTCGCCGCGTCCCGGATCCGGCAGTCGTCGAGCTGCGCGGTGGCGCCGTCGCTCACCGAGACCGCCGTGTTGCGCACCTGGGACAGATCGCTGTCGACGACATCCGCGCGCGAGCCCCGGTCCAGCACGAACAGCGCGTCCGGCACGTCGTGCACCCGGCAGGAGTCCAGTACAGCGGTGGCGCCGTCGCTGACCCACACCGCCGGGTAGTCGCCGGTCGAGTCGAAGATCTCGCACTGGTTGGCGTCCACCCGCGTGCCCGGGTCCCACACCGACAGTCCGTTGCGGCCGAACTGGCGGACACTGGTCCGGGTCAGCGTCAGCACCGAACGCGAGCGCAGATCGACCGCGTTCTCCGGGATGTCGTGGATCCGGCAGTCGGCCAGGGTCAGTACCGCGTCGGTGTCCAGGGTGACGCCGTCGGCGGTGGTGCGGTGCACATCGCAGTCGGTGAGATGGGCGGTGGCGCGGGCGGTGATCTGTACGCCGCTGCCGCGCACCTCGTAGATCTCGCAGCCGATGGCCTCCAGCGCCGAGTTCTCCCCGGTCGCCGTCAGTCCGGCGCCCGAGGCGTGATGGACCCGGCAGCGGTCGAGCCGCGGGTGTCCGCCGCCCCGTACGGCGATCCCGGCCTGCCCGGCCGCGACCACCTCGCACTCCTCGAACACCCCGCCCCCGCCGTCGAGCACGGCGATCCCGATGCCCGCCGGGTTGTCGACCGTGCACCGCCGCACGGTCGGGCGGGCGCCGCCGCGCACCTCGATACCGGACGCGGACCGGGTCACCACCCGTATGTCCGTCAGCTCCGGCGCGCCCTCCTCGACCAGCAGGGCGGGCGCCGCGGCGTCCTGGCCCTCGACCAGCAGGTCCTGGACGACAGCGGAGGCGCGCACGGTCAGCGGCACCCCGTCGACGGGGGCGATGCGCACCGAGCCGGGGGAGCCCTCGGGGCCGCGCAGCGTCACCGCGCGCTGCACCACGAGATTCTCCCGGTAGGTGCCGGGGGCGACGGTGAGTACGTCCCCGTCGGCCGCGGCCTCCAGGGCGGCGGCGAGCGAGGTGTACTCACCTGTGCGGCGCCGCCACCGCGAAGTGCCGGTGTGCGTCACCTGGACCGTGCCCTGTGCCATGGCGTTGCTCTGCCCCCACCTCGTCGTACGCGGGTTTGATGCCGAAGGGTTCGGCCGGACCACCGTAGCGTGCGCGCGGGCGGTGGGTTGACCAGAGCCGAAAGGCCGTCCAGGGGTGGCCGAAGGGCGTCAACTGCCCGTGCCGGTGCGGCCCCAGTCCGGGCCCGCGCGCTCCCACGCCCGGTCCCAGCGGGCGTGGCGGCCCTTGACGAGCCGCCAGAGCGCGAGCCGTCTGCCGCCCTCCAGCAGGGCCGTGGCCAGCAGGGCGGCGCCGAACCCGGCGAGCACGGCATGGGTGGTGGCCGTGGCCGGATCCAGCGGGCGCGCGACGGTGCGGCCGGTCTCGTCGGTCCACAGCGTGAACCGGTCGCCGGGCGCGGGCGACTCCAGCCGGGTGAGCGCCGGGCCGCGGTGCTCGCTGCCGTCGGGTGCCGTCCAGTCGGCGAGGACTCTGCTGCGGGTGTCCGAGGCGGCGGCCTCGGGGTCGATGTCCAGCACACTGCGGTCCAGCTCCCGCACCACCGTCGCCGTCACCTCCCGCCGGGAGTCGCGCTGTTCGCGCATCGACCGGTCCAGGGCCTCCTGCGCGGACGTACCCGCCAGGACCCCGGACACCGGCGCCAGCACCAGGATCAGCAGCAGTGCCGCCAGCGCCAGCCAGCACTCCACGAGATCGGTCGTGCGGCGCAGCGGATTGTGCCGCCAGCGCCACAGCCCTCGGATCGCTCGCACCGTTCGGCACCCCCTTCCCCGCTCCGTGATAACCCGACCCGGCGCCCGGCGCCGTGCGGACCGGGACAAGAGAGAGCGAAATCACCCCGGCCGGATCCCCCGGGATCTTCCCGGTTCTCCCTGATTCTTGCCGGTTCTCCCTGGTTTTCCCTGGAGTCCCATTGCCCTGTCCGGGCCTCGCGGCCCTCTTCGCGCCGCTCGGGTGCCTTCGCGCCCCGGGGCCCTCGTGAGCCCCTCGCCCGTCCAACGGGCGGAGTCCCGGCGGAGGTTCCCGCCGCCGCGGGGAGAGGTACGAGGGGTCAGAAGGGTCAGAGGGGAGGGGTGAGGGGGTGGGTGCGGGGAGCGCGCGGGCCCGTGGCCGGGGACGTCCGTCCGGCAGTCGGCGGAGCCCTCAGCCGAGGATCCGTACCGGGTCGCCCACCCGGATCGTGCCGCGGTCGAGCGGCACCAGATTCTGGCCGAAGACCAGCTTGCCGCCGATACGGCGATGGCGCCCGAGACTGAACAGCGGCTCCTTGCCGCGCGCCGAGGTGATCTGATCGGTGGTCGTCACCACGCACCGCCCGCACTTCTTCGCCACCCGGAACCGCACCTGCCCGATCGCGAGGCGCGTCCAGTCGTCCTCGGCCCATGCCGGCGTCCCGGCGACCACCGCGTTCGGCCGGAAACGGTTCATCGGCAGCGGGCCCTCGGCGGCATGGGGCCCCTCGGCGATCAGCGCGTTGAGGGCGTCGAGCGACGCGGCGGACGTCAGCAGCAGCGGATAGCCGTCGGCGAAGCTCACCATCTCACCGGGCCGCGCGAACTCCGGGTCCACCGGACGGCGCACCGCCGGATCGTCCATATGCACCAGCCGGACCTCGGCGCCGAGGAAGGCACTGCACCAGGCGTGGGCCGCGCCGTCCGCCGGGACCCCCTCCACCTTGTCCCGGAAGATCTCCAGCGTGACCGTCCCGCCCGGCTCCGGCACCGTCACGACCAGCGGTTCCCGGCCGGGCGCGGACAGCAGGACGCCGCCACCGGGCAACGGCTCGGCGGCGGCCTGCGCCAGACGTGGCTGCTGTCGCTGTGTGACGACCTTTCCCCCGTCGTCGATCAGCACCCAGCGTCGGTCACCGGCCGGCCCCCAGGGCTCCACGGCGTACTCCGGAAGCGAGATGCCCCGGAACGCCTTGACCGGATGGATGTGCAGCGACAGCAGTCGCGCGTTCCCCGCGTTCCCCATACGGCCATCGTGCCAGGCGGCACCGACAACCGGCGGCGGGGATCAGTAGCCGCGGTACTGCTGGTTGTTGTACGGGTCCTGGTAGCCGCCCGGGGCGGCGGGTCGGGGAGCGGCCGGGCGCATCGCCTCGTACCCGGTGGCACCGGGGGCGGCGGGGCGGGGCGGCTGCGGCTGGGGGCCCGGGTAGCCGCGCGGCGCGGTGGCCTGGTGGGGGATGTACGCCCCGGGCGCCTGCTGGAGCGGCGCGGGCTGCTGCGCCTGCGGGTAGCCGTACATGGGCTGGGACGGGGCCGCCGGGAGGGCGGGCAGGGCCGGCGGCAGCGCGGGCAGGTGACTGCCCGTGTCGTACGCGGCGGGGACCCGGATCGGGGCGATCTGCGGGGTGCCCCGCTCGGCCACGAGCGAGTCGTAGATCGGGGTGTCCGGGAAGGAGGCGGAGTAGTAGCCGCCGCCATAGGTGGAGCGGGGGGAGGTCATGGCACATAAGTTAAGCCCACGATGTGCTGGTTGTGGAGACCGATAAGAGGGTTGTTTTCCGTGTCGGCGGTGACTTCGGATCGCCAATGCGAGCGAACATGGGGAAAAAGGGCAGCGGTGTACGTTCGGATCGTGTAAAGGCTCAGTTCCTTGCGGGTTACCGGCGGTTGACCACCGGTGTTCATGTCCGGCGTTCATGTGCGGTGTTCATGTGCGCCGCAGGGGCGTCCCGTCGCCCCGGGGAATAGGTTGGTCGAACGGAAACCAGCGAGGTCCGGAGCGCCGCGGGGCGCCACGCACGAGATGGGGGCGGACATGTCAATGTCGAAAGGGTCGAACGTTCCGGTGCCGACGGCGGCACTGAGGATCGAAGTGGGCTGGAGCGCTGGCGCCGGGGTGCCCGACGCGGATGCCTCGGCCCTGCTGCTGGTGGGCGGAAAGGTCCGCTCGGACGCCGACTTCGTCTTCTACAACCAGGCGGCGCACGCCTCGGGCGCCGTCCGCCACGAGGGCAAGCGCACCGCCGGGGACCGGGTCACCGACACCCTGACCGTGGACCTCGCGCGCGTGGAGCCCTCCGTGGAGACCGTGGTCCTCGCCGCCTCCACCGACGGCGGCTCCTTCGGGCAGGTCCCCGACCTCGCCGTGGAGGTCCGCGAGAGCGGCCGGGACAGTGTCGTCGCCCGCTTCGACAGCACCGGCGCCACCGTCGAGACCGCCTTTGTGCTCGGCGAGTTCTACCGCCGCCAGGGCGCCTGGAAGTTCCGCGCCGTCGGCCAGGGCTATGACCGCGGCCTGGCGGGCCTCGCCACGGACTTCGGCATCACGGTGGACGAACCCCAGCCGCAGGCCGCCCCGCCGCCGCCCGCGGCACCCGCGCGTCCGCTGACGCCGCCGACCCCGTCCCGGTCGCTCACCCCGCCCGCCCCCGCCCCGGCGGCCCCCGCGCGGCCCGTGAGCCTCAGCAAGGTCACCCTCACCAAGTCCGCCCCCACCGTCTCCCTCAGCAAGCAGGGCGGCACCTCGGGCGCGCTGCGGGTCAACCTCAACTGGGAGGTCCGCAAGCAGTTCAAGGGCTGGGGCAGCAAACTCGGCCGCGCGATCGCCATGCACGGCGACCTCGACCTCGACCTGTGCGCCCTGTTCGAACTCTCCGACGGCACCAAGGGCGTCGTCCAGTCCCTCGGCAACGCCTACGGGGCGCTGGACCGGCCGCCGTTCATCCACCTCGACGGCGACGACCGCACCGGCGCGGTCACCAGCGGCGAGAACCTCACCATCAACCTCGACTTCCAGCAGCACCTGCGCCGCATCCTCGTCTTCGTCACCATCTACGAGGGCGCCCGCTCCTTCGCCGATCTGCACGCCACGGTCACCCTGACCCCGCAGTTCGGCGCGCCGATCGACTTCTCGCTGGACGAGTGCACGGTCCCGTCCACGGTGTGCGCGCTCGCCCTGATCAGCAGCGAGGGCGGCGATCTCATCGTCCAGCGCGAGGCCCGCTATCTGGTGCCGGAGCGCGGTGTCAGCCCGCAGCGGACCGTCGACTACGCCTACGGCTGGGGCATGAACTGGACGCCCGGCCGCAAGTAGCGGGCCCGCCGCTCAGCTCTCCTCGGGGACGGCGTCCGGGCGCGCGTAGGTGCGGCCCTTCCAGGCCGCGCCGCGCCCCCGGTAGTGCTGCACCGCCGAGTCCACCGTCATCAGCAGATAGAGAAAAGCGGTGAACGGCAGCAGCGGGGCCTGCCAGAGCGGCTGCGCGTAGTAGCGGAGCATCGGGACGTACGTCCCGGTCATCACCAGCCATGCCGCGCCGCCCAGCAGCGCGGTCGCCGTGGCGCCGGTGGCGGCGCCCGCGAGGGCGGCGGCGGGCGGCACCAGATAGACCAGGGCCAGTCCGGCGACCGTGCCCGCCAGCAGCAGCGGCCGGTGGCGCAGTTGGGCGTAGGCGCTGCGCGACACCATGCGCCACAGATCGCCCAGCCGGGGGTACGGCCGGACGCTGTCCGCCCGGTCGGCCAGCCCCAGCCAGATCCGCCCGCCGGAGCGGCGCACCGCGCGGGCGAGCGCCACATCGTCGATCACGGCGTGCCGGATGGCGTCCGGGACCCGCGCGCGGTCCGCCGCCGCCGCGCTCAGCAGGACACAGCCCCCGGCCGCCGCCGTCGTCCGCGCGCCCTCGCGGCCGATCCACCGGAACGGATACAGCTGCGCGAAGAAGTAGACGAAGGCGGGCACCACCAGCCGCTCCCAGCCGCTCGCCACCCGCAGCCGGGCCATCTGCGACACCAGGTCGAAACCGCCCCCATGGGCCGCCGCCACCAGCTCCCGCAGACTGTCCGGGGCATGGGCGATGTCCGCGTCGGTCAGCAGCAGGAACTCGGGCCCCCGCGCGCGGGCCAGCCCCATGCCGTGGCGCACCGCCCACAGCTTGCCGGTCCAGCCCGCGGGCGGCTCGCCCGGCGAGTCCACGGTCAGCGCCAGTCCGCCACGGTCCGCGGCCAGTTCCCGGGCCAGGTCCCCGGTGCCGTCCGTACTCCCGTCGTCCACCAGGATCACCTCGGCCCGCCCCGGGTACTCCTGCGCCAGCAGCGAGGGCAGGCTCAGCTCCAGCACCTCCGCCTCGTCCCGCGCGGGGACCACGACACAGACGTACGGCCAGACGTCCGGGTCCCGGCGGGGCGGCAGCCTGATATCGGTGCGCCAGAAGAAGCCCTGGCACAGCAGCAGCCACAGCCAGACGGCGAGTGATCCGGCGGCGATCCAGGCGAAGGCGGTCACCCGCGCAGTCTGCCCCACGGCACCGGTGAGACACGGCCCATCGTCTATCGTGGCCGGGTGAAGATCGCGCTCATGGACTCCGGAATCGGCCTGCTGGCGGCGACCGCCGCGGTACGACGCCTCCGCCCCGACGCGGATCTCGTGCTCTCCCTCGACCCCGACGGCATGCCCTGGGGCCCGCGCACCCCCGAGGACCTCACCCGGCGTGCCGTGGACGTCGCCCGCGCCGCCGCCGCGCACCGCCCCGAGGCCCTGATCGTCGGCTGCAACACCGCGACCGTGCACGCCCTGAACACCCTGCGGGACCTCCTGGAGCCCGCTCTGCCGGTGATCGGCACGGTTCCCGCGATCAAGCCCGCGGCGGCCCCCGGCACGCCCGTCGCCATCTGGGCCACCCCCGCCACCACCGGCAGCCCCTACCAGCGCGGGCTGATCGACGACTTCGCCGGTGGTGTCACCGTCACCGAGGTGCCCTGCTGGGGGCTGGCCGAGGCGGTCGAGCACGCCGACGAGGCCGCGATCGACGCCGCGATCGGCGCCGCCGCCGCCCTCACCCCGCCCGAGGCGGGGACCGTCGTCCTCGGCTGCACCCACTACGAGCTGGTCGCCGAGCGGATCCGCGCCGCCGTCCGCCGCCCCGGGACCCCGCCCGTGGTCCTGCACGGCTCCGCCGGGGCGGTGGCCGCCCAGGCACTGCGCCGGATCGGCGCCGGACCCGCCCCCGACGCGGCCCCCACCGGCTCCCTGACCGTCCTCCTCAGCGGCCGAGCGGGCACCCTCCCGGAACCGGCGCTCGCGTACGCGGAGGGACGGCTGCTCGGGGCGGCCACGCCGGTACGGCTGCCGTAGAGGGCTCCTGGGGACCCTGGTAACCGGGGCCGTGCCCCGCGCGCGAGAATCCGTTGGCTCCGCTCGCCCCGGGGCCTCCGTCCGGAGCATTCACACTCCGCACGCGGGTACCCGCGGAGTGAATCCTGAGTAGTCTCGATGACATGAGGGACCACCCCCAGGACGCGCCCGAAGCGCACCCCGATGTCTGGACCGGCCATGCCACCAACCGTGTGCAGTGGCTGCTGGCGCTGGTCGGCGCCGCCTGTGTGGCGCTCGGCGTCCAGCTCGCCGTGGACTCGGCCTGGACGTCCGGCTCCGCGCCCCTGGTGATGTCCGTGGTCGGCTGCATCGCGGCCGGACTGCTGGTCCTCTTCGGCACCCTGGCCTTCGTCAGCGTGGCCCTGAGGGTCGACCAGGACTCCCTGGAGGTGCGCTGCGGCCACATCGGCGTGCCGCGCCGCCGGATCCCGCTGTCCCATGTCGTCGGCGCCGACTTCGTCGAGCACGTCACGCCGCGCCACTGGGGCGGCTGGGGCTACCGCTGGCGGCCCGAGATGGGTACCGCCGTCGTCGTCCGCCAGGGCGAGGGCCTGGTCCTGCGGCTCTGGGACGGGCACACCTTCACCATCACCGTGGACGACGCGGAGGCGGCCGTCCGGGTGATCCGCGACCGGCTGCGCGCGGGCACCCCGGACACGGCCCACTGACCCCCGCTCACCCGTACGGCCCACCAGGGGCGCCCCGGTTCCCCCGCCGCCCGCTGCCGTCCGCCGCCCCGGCCGCCTCGGATAGCGGGCGGGCGGTCGCCAGGCCCGCGAGCAGGCCCGCGCCCACGGTCACGGCGGTGAAGCTCAGCGCGTTGCCCACGGCGGCGATGCCCGCGACCGCCGTCAGCGCGGCCCCCGCGGTGAGCGCCACCGGAGTCGGCCGGGCCGTCTGCCACAGGGCGATCAGCACCCAGCCGAAGGCCGCCCCCAGCAGCGCCACACCGATCACCCCCTGCTCCGCCGCCTGCTGGAGCAGCGCCGAGTGGGCCTTGCCGTCGGAGGCCAGCGGCGTGCCGGGGGCTGGACCCAGCTCGCCGAACCGTCCCGGCCCCACGCCCAGCAGCGGCTCCCGCTCCAGCAGCCGCAGCGCCTCCCGCCACAGCTCCACGCGGTGCGCGGTGAGCGGGCCCTCCAGAGACCGGGTCGGCCCGTCCGGCAGTACCTTCGCCGCCACCGCCCAGGTGGTCGCCGTGACCCCGGCCGCCGCCAGTGCCAGCCCCGCGACGCCGGGGCCGCGCCGCCGCATCCGGCCCGCCGCGAGCGACGCCAGCAGGATGACGACGCAGGCGACCGCGCCGGTGACCGAGCCCACCGCTGCCGCCGTGACCGCCGCCGCCAGGGCCAGCAGCCGCATCAGCAGCCGGGTCGCGGGCGCCGACGCCTCCCAGGCGGCGCAGCATGCCGCACCGGCGGCCAGGGTGAGCAGGGCGGCCGTCGCGCCGAGGTGGCCCAGCGGCGGGCCCGGCTGCGGTCCCGGCGCGAGCCGCGGCAGGGTCACCGGGAGCGCGATCCCGGCCAGCGCCGCCGCACCGGGGGCGGCCACCGGCAGCAGCGCCCCGGCGATCCGGCCCGCGGCATGCCCGGCGGCGACCGCGAGCACCGCCAGCAGCGCCCCCTCCGGCCGGCCTCCCTGCACGGCGGCCGTGATCAGCGACCAGATCGCGCAGCCGCCCAGCACGGCCATCCCGGTCGCGTCGGAGACACTGTGTCCGTCGTCCTCCGCCGCCGCGCCGGCCGCGGACACGCTTCTCGTGGACCCCACCCGTCCCCCCGGACCCTCTCCCCGGCCCCGGCCGCCCGCGCCGGATCACGACCGCGCGCCCCGAGGCTCCGGCACACCGTAACGGCAGACCGGCCCTTTGTGGATGAGGGGTGACGAACTGTGGTGAACGTGTGCGTGCCGCCGCTTCTCCCGGGGAAGGCGCCGCCGCCGTCTCACGGAGCGCGCTGCCCGGCGTCCCGGCCCAGCGCCCCGGCGTCCCGGCCCAGCGCCCCGGCGTCCCGGCCCAGCGCCCCGGCGTCCCGGCCCAGCGCCCCGGTGCCCGGCCCGGCGTCCCGGCCCCGGTCCCCGCGCCCCGGCCCCGGTCCCGGCGTCCGGACCGTCCTGTCGGCCGCCCAGGAAGCCGCCGTACACTCCCCGGGTGACCGTCACCGCGCCCCCCTCCGGCGAATCGGACCAGGCCGAACCGCAGCCCGCGCCCGTCGCGCGCCGCCGGCTCGCGCGTCTGGTGCCGCCCGCCGTCGCGGCCCTCTCCGGAGTGCTGCTCTATGTCAGCTTCCCGCCCCGCACCCTGTGGTGGCTGGCCCTGCCGGCCTTCGCGGCCTTCGGCTGGGTGCTGCGCGGGCGCGGCTGGAAGGCGGGACTGGGCCTCGGTTACCTCTTCGGCCTCGGTTTCCTGCTGCCCCTGCTGGTGTGGACGGGCGTGGAGGTCGGCCCCGGGCCCTGGCTGGCCCTGGTCGCGATCGAGGCGCTCTTCGTCGCGCTGGTCGGCGCGGGAGTCGCCGCGGTGTCCCGGCTGCCCGGCTGGCCGGTGTGGGCCGCCGCCGTGTGGATCGCCGGAGAGGCCGCCCGTGCGCGGGTCCCCTTCAGCGGCTTCCCCTGGGGCAAGATCGCCTTCGGCCAGGCCGACGGAGTGTTCCTGCCCCTCGCCGCCGTCGGCGGCACCCCCGTCCTCGGCTTCGCCGTCGTCCTCGCCGGCTTCGGCCTGTACGACGTCCTGCGCGTCGCCCTCGACACCCGCCGTACGCGCGCGGTGCGCCGCGGAACCGCCTCGGTGGCCCTGCTCAGTGTCGCCGTCCCGGTGCTGGGCGCGGTCGCGGCCCGGCCGCTGGTCAGCGATGACGCCGAGGCCGGCACCGCGACCGTCGCCGTGGTCCAGGGCAACGTCCCGCGCGCGGGGCTCGATTTCAATGCCCAGCGCCGCGCGGTGCTCGACTACCACGTACGCGAGACGGAGCGCCTCGCCGCCCGGGTGGCCGCCGGTGAGGTTCCGCAGCCCGACTTCGTGCTCTGGCCGGAGAACTCCTCCGACATCGATCCCTTCGCCAATGACGACGCCCGCGCGGTGATCGACCGGGCCGCCCAGGCGATCGGGGTGCCCATCTCGGTCGGCGGGGTCGTCCGGCGCGACGGCAGGCTCCTCAACGAGCAGATCCTGTGGGACCCGGAGCAGGGCCCCGTCGACACCTACGACAAACGGCAGATCCAGCCGTTCGGCGAGTATCTGCCGCTGCGGTCGCTGATCGGCGCCATCAACAGCGAGTGGACCAGCATGGTCGCCCAGGACTTCAGCCGGGGCAGCGAACCCGGCGTGTTCACCATGGACGGCACCAAGGTGGGCCTGGTCACCTGCTACGAGGCCGCGTTCGACTGGGCGGTGCGCTCCGAGGTCGTCGACGGCGCCCAGCTGATCTCCGTACCCAGCAACAACGCCACCTTCGACCGCAGTGAGATGACCTACCAGCAGCTCGCCATGTCCCGGGTCCGCGCGGTCGAGCACAGCCGGACCGTCACCGTTCCCGTCACCAGCGGGGTCAGCGCGATCATCCTGCCCGACGGCACGATCACCCAGCGGACCGGCATGTTCGTCGCCGACACCTTGGTCCAGGAGGTGCCGCTGCGGACCTCCCGGACACCCGCCACCACGCTGGGCGTGCTGCCCGAGATCGCGCTGCTACTGGTCGCCGCCGGGGGCCTCGGCTGGGCGATCACCGCGGGCGTGCGCGGGCGGCGCGCGGGTGGCGCGTAGCCGTACGACCGCCGTACGCCCCTTGAACCGGACGGGACCGGGCGAACCGGGCCGCTAGGGTCGGGGACATGGCTACCCCTGACTTCATCACCACACTGCGCGAGTCCGCCGGTCATCAGCTGCTCTGGCTCCCCGGGGTCACCGCCGTCGTCTTCGACGACGAGGGCAGAGTGCTGCTGAACCGGCGCTCGGACAACCGCAAGTGGTCGCTGATCGGCGGCATCCCCGAGCCGGGCGAGCAGCCCGCCATCTGCGCGGTCCGCGAGGTCGAGGAGGAGACCGCGGTGCACTGCGTCGCCGAGCGGGTGGTCGTCGTCCAGGCACTGTCACCGGTGCGGTACGACAACGGGGACGTCTGCCAGTACATGGACATCACCTTCCGCTGCCGCGCGGTGGGTGGCGAGGCCCGGGTGAACGACGACGAGTCACTGGACGTCGGCTGGTTCGCGGTCGACGCGCTGCCGGACCTCGATGAGTTCGGGGTGCTGCGGATCAAGCAGGCCATGTCCGAGTCACCCACGTGGTTCGACCCCACGACTTCCCTGTGAGGTGTGGAGGCTGACCATATGGGTGCGGGGGGTGGGTGCGGCCTAGGGTCGGATCATGACCCCAGCCAGCGCCGCCCCGGATCCCCGCCCCGCCCCGCCCGACCTGGGCGGCCGGACCGCTCTGGTCACCGGTGCCGCCGGTGGGATCGGCCGCGCCTGCGCGCTGCGGCTGGCCGCCGCCGGTGCCGAGGTCAGGGCCGTCGACCGGGACGCGGCCGGGCTCGACGCCCTCGCCGCCACGGCCGCCGCCCTGCCGGGCCCGGTCGTACCGCACGTCCTGGACCTGACCGACCTCGACGCCGCCGAGCGGGCCGCCGCGGGCACCGACATCCTCGTCAACAACGCCGGACTCCAGCTGGTCAGGCCCATCGAGGACTTCCCCCCGGACGTCTTCCACACGGTGCTCACCGTGATGCTGGAGGCCCCCTTCCGCCTCATCCGCGGAGCCCTGCCCCATATGTACGGCCAGGGCTGGGGCCGTATCGTCAACATCTCCTCCGTCCACGGTCTGCGCGCCTCCCCCTACAAATCCGCGTACGTCGCCGCCAAGCACGGACTGGAGGGACTGTCCAAGACGGCCGCGCTGGAGGGCGCCCCGCACGGGGTCACCTCGAACTGTGTGAACCCCGGCTATGTCCGCACCCCCCTGGTCGAGAAGCAGCTCGCGGACCAGGCCGAGCTGCACGGCATCCCCGTGGAGCGGGTCCTCACCGAGGTGCTGCTCCGCGACAGCGCGGTGAAACGGCTCATCGAACCGGAGGAGGTCGCCGAGGCCGTCGCCCAGCTGTGCGGGCCGTGGGCGTCCTCGATCACCGGCACCTCACAGGTGATCGACGGCGGCTGGACCGCGCACTGACCGGCGGACACCCGGTTTGCCACAGGCCGGGCGGCGGGGTCACGCAGAGTTATCCACAGGGCTGACGGGCCGAGTGGCGGATGGGTCATCCTGGGCACATGCACCGCGATCACACGCAGTCCGCGGAGCGTCCCGCCACCGCAGAACCGGTGGGCGGCGCCGAGGCGCCGTTCCTCGACCTGCTGGCCCGCGGCGCCCCCGTCGACGCCTACGAACAGCCCCTGCTGCGGGCCCGCGCCGAAGGCCGCCCGCCCGAGCGACTGGCCGCGCTGGAGACCGCCAAACTGCGCGCCCTGCGCGTCCGCGCCGAGCTGGAGGGCCGCAGGCGCCGCGAGGCCGAGCTGTCCGCCCTCTTCGAGACCGCCCACGACCTCGCGGGACCGCGCGATCTGGACGCCGTCCTCCAGGCCATCGTGCAGCGCGCCCGCTCCCTCCTCGGCACCGATGTCGCCTACCTCAGCCTCCACGACCCCGAGCGCGGCGACACCTATATGCGGGTCACCGAAGGCTCCGTCGCGGCCCGCTTCCAGCAACTGCGGCTCGGCATGGGAGAGGGGCTCGGCGGCCTGGTCGCCCAGACCGCCCGGCCCTATGTCACCGACGACTACTTCCACGACGACCGCTTCCAGCACACCACCACCATCGACGCCGGTGTCCACGACGAGGGCCTGGTGGCCATCCTCGGCGTCCCCCTGACCCTCGGACCGCAGGTCATCGGCGTGCTGTTCGCCGCCGACCGCCGCGCCCGGGTCTTCGAACGGGAGCAGATCGCGCTCCTCGGCTCCTTCGCCGCGCTCGCCGCCGCCGCCATCGACACCGCCAATCTGCTCACCGAGACCCGCGCCGCCCTCGCCGGGCTGGAGCGGGCCAACGAGATCATCCGCGACCGCAGCGCCGTCATCGAACGCGCCTCCGAGGTCCACGACCGGCTCGCCGAGCTGGTCCTGCGCGGCGGCGGGGTGCACGACGTGGCCGCCGCTGTCTCCGAGATCCTCGAAGGCGCCGTCCGTTTCACCGAGGCCGACGCCACCCCCGCCGCCCCCCTGGAGGCATCCCGCGCGGACGGCCACGCGGTGCGGCACGGGGACGAGTGGATCGCCGCGGTCGCCGCCGGTGACGAACTGCTCGGCGCCCTCGTACTGCGCGGCCACCCCGCTCTCGACCCGGTCGACCAGCGCACCCTGGAGCGCGCCGCCATGGTCACCTCCCTGCTGCTGCTCGCCCGCCGCTCCGCCGCCGAGGCCGAACAGCGCGTCCGCGGCGAACTCCTCGACGACCTCCTCGACGCCCGGGACCGAGACCCCCGGCTGCTGCGCGAACGCGCCGCCCGGCTCCGAGCCGACCTCGACGCCACCCAGGTCGTCCTCGCCGCCCGTCTCGACGGTACGGGCGGCGACGCCGACGAGGAGGCCGCCGCCCGCCGCCGGCTCTGGTCCGCCGCCTCCCATCTGGCCGCCACCCGCCAGGGACTCGCAGCCGCCCGCGACGGCGGCACGGTCCTGCTGCTGCCCCTGCCCGACGGCGACACCGCCACCGAGGTCGCCCGCCGCGCCGCCCGCCAGCTGGGCACCGCCGTCCACGAGGCCGTCACGGTGGGCGCCTCCGCCCCCGTCCGCGACCTCGCCGCCCACCCCGACGCCCTCGCCGCCGCCTACGCCGAGGGCCGCCGCTGCCTGGAGGCCCTGCGCCTGCTGGGCCGGACCGGCGACGGCGCCGCCGCCGAGGACTTCGGCTTCCTCGGCCTGCTGCTCGCGGGCGATCGCGACATCGCCGGCTTCGTCGACCGCACCATCGGCCCCGTGGTGACCTACGACGCCCGCCGGGGCACCGACCTGACAGGAACCCTAGACGCCTACTTCGCCGGCGCGATGAGCCCCGCCCGCACCAAGGACGCGCTCCACGTCCATGTCAACACGGTGGCCCAGCGCCTGGAGCGCGTCGCCCGCCTCCTGGGCGAGGACTGGCAGAGCCCGGCACGGATACTGGAGATCCAACTGGCTCTGAGACTGCATCGGTTGGCGGTGCCTGGACCCTGACGGGGCGCGGGGGGTGGGGAGTGGGGGCACGGGGGCGGCACGGGGCACGGGGGGCGTGGCCGAGGGCCTGGCCGGGGCGGCCTTATCCGTCGAGGGAATTTCGGGAGGAGGAGGATGGGACGGCGGGCTCACCGCCCGCGCCATTCGCCATCGGGGCGCCGCTCGCCATCGGGGCGCCGGTCGCCATCGGGGCGCCGGTCGCCGCCCCGGAGACCCCGGGGCCGTCCGTGGGCGACTTCAGGTCCGCCCCGGCGGCGGACCCCGCCGACCCGACCTCGCTCAGGTCCCGGTGCCGGGTCTCCTTCGCCACCCCCACCGCGATCAGCGTCAGCACCACCGAGGCGATGACATACAGCGCGATCGGCATCGAACTCCCATGGTCGGCGAGCAGGGCCGTCGCGATCAGCGGGGCGGGAGCCCCGGCGGCCACCGATGAGAACTGCGCCCCGATGGAGGCGCCGGAGTAGCGCACCCGGGTCGCGAACAACTCGGAGAAGAAGGCGGCCTGGGGCGCGTACATCGCCCCGTGCAGCACCAGGCCGACGGTCACGGCGAGCAGCAGTGCGGGGAAGCGGCCGGTGTCGATGAGCGCGAAGAACGGGAACATCCACAGCCCCACCCCGGCCGCGCCCAGCAGATACACCGGCCGCCGCCCCACCCGGTCCGACAGGGCGCCCCACAGCGGGATCACCGCGAAGTGCACCGCCGACCCGATGAGCACGGTGTTCAGGGCGGACTGCCGGGAGATCCCGGCGGCGGTGGTGGCGTAGACGAGGATGAAGGCGGTGATGACGTAGTAGCTGATGTTCTCGGCCATGCGGGCGCCCATGGCGACCAGGACGTCACGCCAGTGGTGGCGGAGGACCGCGAGCAGGGGCATCCGGTCGGCGGCGGATTCCGCGCCGGGGCGGCGGCTGGTGCTGGGCCGGGCTGCTCGGGGCCGGTTGGGTTCGACCTGGTCGGCGTTGCCGCCGCCGGTGCCGGCTGTGTCGGCTGTGCCTTCCGCAGCCGGTTCCGCTGCGGCGACGGCGGACCTCTCCGCGGCGGTCCCCTCCGCCGCATCCTTCTCCGCGGCGACGGCCCTCTCTGCCGCAGACCTCTCCGCCGCAGCCCTCTCCGCGGCTGCGGCCCGGCGGGTCTCCGCCTGGGCGAGGGCCTGCCGGAAGACGGGTGACTCGTCGACGGACAGCCGGATCCACAGCCCGACGATCACCAGGACACCGGAGAGGAGGAACGGGATCCGCCAGCCCCAGCCGGTGAACGCGGCCTCCGACAGTACGGCGGTGAGAAAGGAGAGCACACCGGTCGCCAGCAACTGCCCGGCGGGCGCCCCGGTCTGGGGCCAGGACGCCCAGAAGCCGCGCCGCCGCGCGTCGCCGTGCTCGGACACCAGCAGAACGGCTCCGCCCCACTCACCGCCGAGCGCGAAGCCCTGCACCAGCCGCAGCACGGTGAGCAGCACGGGCGCGGCCGATCCAATCGTGGCATGGGTCGGCAGCAGCCCGATGGCGAAGGTGGCGCCGCCCATCAGCAGCAGACTCAGCACCAGCAGCTTCTTGCGTCCGAGCCGGTCGCCGTAGTGCCCGAAGACCAGGGCGCCGAGCGGGCGGGCGGCGAAACCGACGGCGTAAGTCAGGAAGGAGAGGAGTGTGCCGACCAGGGGATCGGAGCCGGGGAAGAAGAGTTCGTTGAAGACCAGCGCGGCGGCGGAGCCGTACAGGAAGAAGTCGTACCACTCGATGGTCGTGCCGATGAGGCTGGCGGCGACGATTCGGCGGAGCTTCGCGGGAGCGGGTGGGGCGCTTGCGGGTGACGACATCGGCACCACTTCCAGGCGGTTGGCGGGGACGTTTCCGTGTCGCCACACGGTAGGAAGGGGGAGGGCGGTGTCGTATGTGGTGGGGCACCATAGTTCTGGGTGGGGGAGTGCGGTGGGGCGCTATGAGGGGTCGGGAATGCACGATGACGGAGGTACGGAAGCGGCATCTCGGTGCGTTCCTGCGCAGGGTCTTCACCGGCGACGACGCGCGCATCGTGCGGGACCGCAGGGGTGCCTCGCCGGGTGATCTGGCCCCGTGGGCACGGCAGTTGCTCGTGGGGGCGAGCTGAGTGATCGAATCGTTGCCGTGGCGCGTACAACCGCGTGCGGTGCTCCGCTGTCCCACAACCAGCCGTGAGGATGTGCCTTCGGCCGGTGTGCCTGCGCGCTCGGTTCGGGCGGCAGGGGAGAGGACGGGCTTCGAGGATGGGGAAGACGATGCGAAGAGCGGTGACGGCCGGTGGGGCGGTGGCCGTGTTCCTGGGGGTGGCGGCGGTACCCGCGGGGGCGGCGGAGGGCGGGGCCTCCTTCAGCCGGGTCGCGGTGAACGGCGGGAAGCCGATCGTGGTCGGGGTGAAGGAGGAGGTGGAGGTGCGTGCTTCCTTCCGGATGACGACCAAGCTCAAGTTCGACTTCGGGGCGTCGCTGTTCCCCTACCGGGGGAGGCTCGACAATACGGACACCGTGCACAGCGCCATCATCACCAGTGACTGCAAGATCGTGGACAAGGCGAAGGGGATCTGCGACTTCGAGGAGTGGCTCTACATCGACCCGCGGCACATCGACTTCGGGAACGAGGACGCGGGCGCCTGGAAGAGCGCCGCCAGTGTCTTTTTCGTCGGTGACGCCTATGACGTCGATGACGTCAGTCTCCCGTTGCAGATCAAGCGGGCCACCAGGGTCACGGTGAACGCGTCGCCGGAGCCGGTCGCGAAGGGCAAGACGATCACTGTGACGGGGCGGGTCACCCGGGCCAACTGGGACACCCACACGTACCAGGGGTACGGGGGCCGCACGGTGAGCCTTCAGTTCAAGGCCGCGGGCACGTCCACGTACAAGACGGTGAAGAAGGTGACGTCGAGCAGTTCGGGGGCGCTGAAGGCCACGGTGAAGGCCACCGGGTCGGGGACCTGGCGGTGGAACTACGGAGGGAACTCGACCTCCGGGGCGAAGGCGTCGACCGGGGACTATGTCGCCGTGCGGTAGTGGTTGAGGTCGTCGCGGTAGTTGGGTAGTTGCGGTAGTGGGTGGGATTGATGGATCTGCGGGTCTGTGGGTTTGCGGATCTCGGATCGGCAGTCCCTTTCCTGTCAGTCGGCCCGTCGCTCATCTCTTGGAGCGGCGGGCCGGGTTGACTGCCCGGCCGGGACACCCGGCACGTGCGGCGCTCAGTTGAACCCCTCCCCCCGGCCAAGCGTGCTCCGTATGCCCGGACCCCGCGCAGGCTCCTCCACGCGTCGGGATCCCCGCGCGGAACTCCCGTGCCGGATCCCCCGCGGGGCGCCCCTTGGCGGGCCCCGGGTCGCAGTGGCCGACCGCACACAGTGAGGACATGAATCATGCGCAGGCTTCTCATCACCGCCGAAGCCGTACTGCTCACCGCCGCGTTGGCCGCGTGCGGGGCGCCGCTCGGGGGGAGCGGGGCCGGTCCGGGCGTGGGCACATCGCAGGGCACCGGTCTGTCGGGCGCGCAGGGCACCGGGCTGCCCAAGGTCGCGGACAGCGGGTCGCCCAGTGCCGTGCCCGGCGGTCCCGGGACGTCCCTGCTGGCCCGGCTCGGTGAGGGCGCGCGGGGCGCGAGTGCCGCCGTTCTCGCCAAGGTCGCCGAGCGGCGCGTCACCTTCTCCCTGAGCTGGAGCGGCATGGACGCCCCCAGCGCGGCCCGCATCGAGCGGACCGAGGGCGGCACCGGGACGGCGGTACTGCTCTTCGGCTCACCCCTGCCCGGCAGCGCCCGTGCCGCCGCCGGGCAGCTCACCCTCGACGACCCCGCCCTCGCCGAGGACCTGCGGGGCCGCCCCGCCGACTTCACCGTCACCCTCACCGCCGCCGGAGCCCCGGGCGGCACCCTCAGCGGACCCGTCACCGTCTCCGACACCCCCGTCGACCCGCTCGGCGTCATCCCCGGCGGCACCCTCAGCGCCCTCGCCGACGGCAGACAGGAGGCCGACCTCGGCACCGCCGGTGACCCCGACGCCGTCACCAACGTCTCCCTCGACCCGGACGGCACCGCCCTCGACTACTCCCTCGCCTGGGTCAATCTGCGCCCGCCGACCCGCGCCCAGGTCCAGCGCGGTGAACTCGGCCAGGACGGTGAGGTCGCCGTCCCCCTGTTCACCTCGCCGCTCCCCGGCACGATCATCGCCCTGTCCGGCACCGCCCCCGTCGCCGACCCCGCCACCCTGCGCCAACTGGCCGCCGAGCCGGGTGGGTTCTATGTCAGCCTCCACACCGATGACTTTCCCGAGGGGGCCGTACGGGGGCAGGTCTTCCGCTGATTGACGGGTCGATCGGGGGTGACCGGGGTCGATCGGGTAGTCGGCAGGGGGCGGGCTTCGGGGTGATGGCCCCGCAAGGAAGGACAGCGGAAGGGGGGGTGGCCCCGGGGGCCCCCCCCACCGCAG